>NZ_JACBFT010000020.1:0-83420 GCF_021401195.1 Shinella sp. NM-101
AGCCGAAGATCGTCGCCATCGTCGCGACCATGCGAAAGCTCCTCACCATCCTCAACGCCATCATCCGGGACGGAAAACCATGGCAAAGCGCTTGACTGACAAGACAGTCGCTCTCCCCGCAAGCGGGGAGAAGGGATTTGTGGCGGGGGCGTGCCCGATCGGGTATTCGGAAAACAGTGCGGCACCTTCTCCCCGCTTGCGGGGAGAAGGTGCCGGCAGGCGGATGAGGGGCTGTCTGGCTCGGCTTCCGCCGCCATCTTGAGGAATGAGTGTGGACTGGTTTGCCTTGAGCGCTGAGGAATGGACGGCGATCCGGCTGAGCCTCAGGGTCTCGACCGTCGCGGTCCTTGTCAGCCTGCCGCTCGGCATTCTCGTCGCGCTGGCGCTGGCGCGCGGCCGCTTCTGGGGCAAGTCGCTTCTGAACGGCATCGTCCACCTGCCGCTGATCCTGCCGCCGGTCGTCACCGGCTTCATCCTGCTCATCCTGTTCGGCCGGCGCGGGCCCATCGGCTCGGTGCTCGCCGAATGGTTCGGCATCGTGCTCTCCTTCCGCTGGACCGGTGCGGCGCTTGCCTGCGGCGTCATGGGCTTTCCGCTCATGGTGCGCTCCATCCGCCTTTCCATCGAGGCGGTCGACCGCAAGCTGGAGGAAGCGGCCGGCACGCTCGGCGCCAGCCCCGCCTGGGTCTTCCTCACCGTCACCCTGCCGCTCATCCTGCCCGGCGTCATCGCCGGCATGATCCTCGCCTTCGCCAAGGCCATGGGCGAGTTCGGCGCGACCATCACCTTCGTCTCCAACATTCCCGGCGAGACACAGACGCTCTCGGCCGCCATCTACACCTTCACCCAGGTGCCGGGCGGCGATGCCGGCGCCATGCGCCTCACCGTCGTCGCCATCGCCATTTCCATGGTCGCGCTCATCGCCTCGGAAATCCTCGCCCAGCGCCTCGGCCGCAAGGTGAACCTCGAATGAGCCTGGTCGTCGAAGCACGCCACCGGCTCGGCACCTTCACCCTCGACGCCGCTTTCACTTCCGATGGCGGGGTCACGGCGCTCTTCGGCCGTTCCGGCTCGGGCAAGACCTCGCTCATCCGCATCATCGCCGGCCTGACGCGCCCGGCGGAAGGCGTCGTGCGCCTCGGCGGCGACGTGCTGGTCGATACGGCGCGCGGCATCTTCGTGCCGCCCCATCGCCGCCGCTTCGGCTACGTCTTCCAGGAGGCGCGGCTCTTCCCGCACCTGACGGTCCGGCAGAACCTCAACTACGGCCGCTGGTTCTCGCCGAAGGGCACGCGCCCGGAAAGCCCGGACCGTGTCGTCGGCCTGCTCGGCATCGGCGACCTCCTCGACCGCCAGCCGGCCAACCTTTCCGGCGGCGAGAAGCAGCGCGTCGCCATCGGTCGCGCGCTGCTCGCCGCGCCGCGCCTCCTGCTGATGGACGAGCCGCTCGCCGCGCTCGACGAGGAGCGCAAGGCGGAGATCCTGCCCTATCTGGAGCGCCTGCGCGACGAGGCAGGCATTCCCATCGTCTATGTCAGCCATTCCGTCGCCGAGGTCGCGCGGCTTGCCGACCGGGTCGTGCTGATGGTGGATGGCCGCGTCGAGGCGGTCGGGCCGGCCTCCGACGTGCTCGGCGGCCCGCGCCTTGCCTCCGCCGCCGACCGCCGCGAGGCGGGCAGCGTGCTGTCCGGCCGCGTCGAGGCGCGCGATGCGGCGCATGGCCTCGCCACCGTCCGCCTCGACGGCGGGGCGGCTATCCTGGTGCCCGGCGCCGCCGTTTCGCCCGGCGAGACGGTGCGCCTGCGCATCCCGGCCCGCGACGTCATGGTGGCGACGGTGCGGCCGGAGGGCCTTTCCGCGCTCAACATCCTCGAAGGCACGGTGGAGACCATCGAGCCGGACGGCGAGGGCATGGCGAGCCTGCGCATCGCCTGCGGCGGCGATCACGTCCGCGCCCGCATCACGGCATTCTCCGTCGAACGGCTCGGCCTTGCGCCCGGCCTGCCGGTGCATGCCGTCATCAAGACGGTGGCGCTGGAATAGGGATCAGTCCGCGAGGTTCGCGACCAGCCAGCCGATCTCCTCGGCAAGCGCCACGCGCGCCTTTTCCTCCATGGCATGGTAATGCGCGATCAGCGCCTCGCCGAAGGGCGTCAGCACCGCGCCGCCGCCCTGCTTGCCGCCGCGCTGGGATTCCACCACCGGCTGGCGGAACAGCCGGTTCATCTCGTCGACCAGCAGCCAGGCCCGGCGATAGGACATGTCCATCGCCCGCCCGCCCGCCGAGATCGAGCCCGTTTCCCTTATATGCGAGAGAAGCTCGATCTTGCCGCGACCGATGCGCCCCTCCGGCTCGAGCTGGATCCGGAAGATGATCTTCGGTTCGGTCTTGGCGACTGCTGACATGAAACTGGCCCGTATGGATACGGGCCAGTTATAACAGCGTTTTCCGCGGATTAAAGCTCAGGCTGCCCGCTTCAGCGCATCGCCGAGGATCGAGACGATGTCTTCGAAATGCTTCTTCTCGGCGATCAGCGGCGGCGAGAAGGCGATGATGTCGCCGGTGACGCGGATCAGCAGGCCCTTCTCGAAGCAGTCGACGAAGACGTCATAGGCGCGCGCGCCCGCTGCGCCCTCGCGAGGTGCCAGCTCGATGCCGGCGATGAGGCCGATGGTGCGGATGTCGATGACGTGCGGCAGGCCCTTCAGCGAATGCATCGCCGCATGCCATTCGTCCTGCAGCTCGGCGCCGCGGGTGAAGAGGCCCTCGTCGCGATAGATGTCGAGCGTCGCGATGCCCGCCGCGCAGGCCGCCGGATGGCCGGAATAGGTGTAGCCGTGGAAAAGCTCGATGGCGTTTTCCGGCCCATGCATCAGCGCGTCGTGCACCTTGCGGCTGGCGAAGACCGCGCCCATCGGGATCGCGCCGTTGGTGAGGCCCTTGGCGGTGGTCACGAGATCAGGCGTCACGCCGAAATAGTCGGTGGCGAAGGCGGCGCCGAGGCGGCCGAAGCCGGTGATCACCTCGTCGAAGATCAGCAGGATGCCGTGCCTGTCGCAGATCGCGCGCAGCTTTTCGAGATAGCCCTTCGGCGGGATGAGGACGCCCGTGGAACCGGCGACGGGCTCCACGATGCAGGCTGCGATGGTTTCCGCGCCATGCAGGGCGACGAGCCGTTCGAGATCGTCGGCCAGTTCCGCGCCATGCTCCGGCTGGCCCTTCACATAGGCGTTCTTGGAGAGGTCATGCGTGTGGCGCAGGTGATCCGAGCCGGCAAGCTGCGGGAAGACGCGGCGGTTGTTGACGATGCCGCCGACCGAGATGCCGCCGAATCCGACGCCGTGGTAGCCGCGCTCGCGGCCGATGAGGCGCGTGCGCGTGCCCTGGCCGATGGCGCGCTGGTAGGCGATGGCGATCTTCAGCGCGGTGTCGACCGATTCGGAGCCGGAGCCGGTGTAGAACACGCGGTCGAGCCTGGCGCCCTCGGGCCCGGGCGCGATTTCCGCGAGCCGCTCGGCGAAGTCGAAGGCGATCGGATGGCCCATCTGGAAGGACGGCGCGAAATCCATCTGCATCAACTGGCGCTCGACCGCGGCGGCGATCTGCCGGCGGCCATGGCCGGCGTTGCAGCACCACAGGCCCGCGGTGCCGTCGAGGACCGTGCGGCCGTCGGTGCTGGTGTAATACATGCCCTCGGCGCTGGCGAGCAGGCGCGGCGCGGCCTTGAACTGGCGGTTGGCGGTAAACGGCATCCAGTAGCTGTCGAGCACCGGCGCGTTGGGTTTGTTGTGGACGTTCATGGCAGATCTCCTCCCAAGGCAATTCCGGCAAAAGTGCGTAGCGGCTTTGCGTCCGGAATTGCGAAAAACGAAAAGGGTAGAGCGTTTCCGCAAGAAAGCGGAAATGCTCTGGCTGAGGGATTGACGCCATGATTTGCCATGCCGAACAAGTCCTTTTCTGGTTGACGTCAAGCGATTGAAAATAAAGGATGGAGGAGCAGCGGTTTTCGCTATTTCGAACATCTGAAACAGGAAATGCCATGTCGGTCGATATCGGAGGCAGGCTGCGCCATCTGCGCATGGCCCACAATCTCTCCCAGCGGGAACTGGCTAAGCGCGCCGGCGTCACCAATTCGACCATCTCGCTGATCGAATCGAATGCCTCGAACCCATCGGTCGGCGCCCTCAAGCGCATCCTCGACGGCATCCCGATCGGCCTTGCGGAGTTCTTCGCCTTCGAGCCCGACCGCCCGCGAAAGGCGTTCTACCGGGCGGATGAGCTGACGGAGATCGGCAAGGGCGGCATTTCCTACCGCCAGATCGGCGACAACCTCTTCGGCCGCAGCCTGCAGATATTGAAGGAGTGCTACCAGCCGGGCGCCGACACCGGAAAGGTGCCGCTGGTGCATGAGGGGGAGGAGGGCGGCATCGTGCTGTCCGGCCGCCTAGAAGTGACGGTCGATGACGAGCGCCGCATCCTTGGCCCCGGCGATGCCTACTATTTCGAAAGCCGCCGCCCGCACCGCTTCCGCTGCGTCGGCCCGGTGCCCTGCGAGGTCATCAGCGCCTGCACCCCGCCGACCTTCTGAAAGAAGAAAGCCCGCCGGGGGCGGGCTTTCGGGATGCGGTCAGGCCTTCGTATTGTCCTCGACGGGGGCGTCCGGCCCGTTCTTCTTGATCGAATCGATCGCGTTCTGCGCGCTCGCCTTGCTGGAATAGCCTTCCGTCGAGAACATCACTTCGCTGTTGTACTTGAAGCGGACCCGATATTCGCCGGCCTTGTCCCTGTAGATCTCGAACTTGTGCGCCATGAGCTTGTCCTCCAGGCAGATGTGAATCGACACATGCAGCGTGCCAGCAGCCGAACGCACTGACAAGGGAGGAGGATACCGGTTTTCGATAAGGAAATTGGCTGGGGAACCTGGATTCGAACCAAGATTAACGGAGTCAGAGTCCGCCGTTCTACCGTTGAACTATTCCCCAGCAGGGTGGTTCCGGCTTGGCCGGCGCCTGTGAGGCGGGCTTATAAACAAAAGGCGGCGCGTTGCAAATGGTTTTTTTGGAAAAAATCGCGCCGGCCTCGCGGCGCCGGCCGCTCTCGGCGCCCGCCGCAAAAAGAATTTGGCGAACGGGCCGGGCGCTGGTAATGTCGCCCCAACGAAGATCGAGAGAGCGCCTGCTTGCAGCTACAAGGCTTTGCGCGGCGCCATAGGCAGTAACGTGAACGACCCCGACAGCGGCGAGAAGCCGCCCGTTTCCGGGGCGCAAGATGCGGGCAATGCGGGGCGGCCGAAGCGGTCGCGCCGTCGCAAGGGAAAGCAGAAGGGCGCCATGAGTCCCTCTGCCGTTTCCCCGTCCGCAGGCCAGGCGGCCGGTTCGTCCGTGCCAGCCGAGCGCCCCCAGGCCGCACCAGGCGGCAACAATGCGCGCCGGAACAAGCGTCGCAGGCACGGCAGGATTCCGGGCGCCGAGAACG
Source organism: Shinella sp. NM-101 (assembly GCF_021401195.1). NCBI lineage: Bacteria > Pseudomonadati > Pseudomonadota > Alphaproteobacteria > Hyphomicrobiales > Rhizobiaceae > Shinella > Shinella sp. NM-101. The sequence continues at coordinate 5,477 of NZ_JACBFT010000020.1, forward strand.
TGCGCCCGCTCGCCCCCGTCGGCCAGCGCGAAGCATCCCAGCACGAACCGCGCCAGGCGGACGGCCGCAAGAACCGCCGGAAGCATCGCGGCCGCAAATCGGGATCGCGCGCCCTTCCGTCCGCCGCCGAGGCCGTGGTCCTTTCGCCCGCCGCCGAGCCGGTTGCCGAGGCGCGGCCTGCACACCATGCGCCCGAGCCCCGCGGGGAGGCGCTCCCCGCGCCGCGTTTCGCCGAGCGCGACCAGTATGATGCGCCGCTTTATGCGGCGCTCGACCTCGGCACCAACAATTGCCGCCTTCTCGTCGCCCAGCCAACGCGGCCCGGCCAGTTCCGCGTCGTCGATGCCTTCTCGCGCATCGTTCGCCTGGGCGAGGGGCTCGGGGCCAGCGGCAGGCTTTCGGACGAGGCGATGGACCGCTCCGTCGAGGCGCTGAAGGTCTGCGCCGCAAAGCTCAAGCACCGCAACATCCGCCGCAGCCGCCTGATCGCCACGGAGGCCTGCCGCGCGGCGGAAAACGGCGAGACCTTCCTCCACCGCGTGCGCGAGGAGACGGGGCTGGAGCTCGAGATCATCAACCGCGAGACCGAGGCGCGGCTTGCCGTTTCCGGCTGCTCCTCGCTGGTCGGCCGCGAGGCGAAGTCCGTCGTGCTCTTCGACATCGGCGGTGGCTCTTCGGAAATCGCGGTCATCCGCATCGGCGAGAACCGCTCCAGCCGGCTGGCCAACCACATCACCCACTGGACCTCGCTGCCCGTCGGCGTCGTCACGCTCTCCGAGCGCCACGGCGGGCGCGACGTGACGCCGGAAAGCTTCGCGGGCATGGTCTCGGAGGTCGAGGGCATGCTGGCGAATTTCGATTGCCCGGGCGATATCGTCTATGCGCCGGAGGATTTCCACCTCATCGGCACGTCGGGCACGGTGACGACGCTCGCCGGCGTCCATCTCGACCTGCCGCGCTACGACCGGCGCCGGGTCGACGGCGTCTGGCTCTCGGACGACGAGGTGACCGCCATGCAGGCGCGGCTCCTGTCCTGGGATTTCTCCGCCCGCGCGGCCAATCCCTGCATCGGGCCGGACCGGGCTGACCTCGTGCTCGCCGGCTGCGCCATCCTGGAGGCGATCCGCAAGCGCTGGCCCTCGCGCCGCATGCGCGTTGCCGACCGCGGCTTGCGCGAGGGGCTGCTCACCGACATGATGGCCGATGACGGCGTCTGGCGCCGCGGCCGCCACCGCCGAAACCAGCGCGGCGGTCACCGCAACCCGGCAAAGCCCGAAGGACAGGCGTCATGACCAAGCCCCCCGTCGGCGGCAACCGCACCGGCCGCAAGCTCGGCCAGAAGGTCAGGAAGACGAAGCTCAAGGCCTCCTCGCGCCGCTGGCTCGAGCGCCACATCAACGATCCCTACGTGCAGCGCGCCAAGCTGGAGGGCTACCGCGCCCGCGCGGCCTTCAAGCTGCTGGAGATCGACGAGAAGCACAACATCCTTGCCGGCGCCAGGCGCATCATCGACCTCGGCGCGGCGCCCGGCAGCTGGTCGCAGATCGCCGCCAAGGTGACGGATTCGACGGATGCGGATCCGCGCGTCGCGGCCATCGACTTCCTGGAGATGGATCCGCTGCCCGGCGTCACCATTCTCCAGATGGACTTCCTCGATCCGGAGGCGCCGCACAAGCTCATCGAGGCGGTCGGCGGCACGCCGAACCTCGTCATATCGGACATGGCGGCGCCCACCACCGGCCACCGCCAGACGGACCACCTGCGCACCATGCACCTGTGCGAGGTCGCCGCGCACTTCGCCGTCGAGGTGCTGGCCGAAGGCGGGCATTTCCTGGCAAAGACCTTCCAGGGCGGCACGGAACGCGACCTCCTCAACATGCTCAAGCAGAATTTCAGGCAGGTCATCCATGTGAAGCCCGGCGCCTCGCGCGCCGAATCGGTCGAGATGTTCCTGCTCGCCAAGGGCTTCAAGGGCCGCAAGGCGCGAAGCGAGGCGGCGGAAGCGGACGAGGAGGCCTGATGCTTCTCTACGTGACGGTCGGCGCCAACGACCTGGACCGCGCCGGCCGCTTCTACGATGCGATCCTGCAGCCTCTTGGCTATTCGAGGCAGAAGAAAGCGGCCGGAGAGATCGGCTACGCTGCGGACGGCGACGTGCGCTGCCGCTTCTGGGTGGTCGAGCCCTTCGACCGCGAACCGGCGACCTTCGGCAATGGCGTGACGATCGCGCTCGTCGCCCCGAGCCGGGCCGCCGTCGATGCCTTCCATGCCGCGGCGCTTGCGGCGGGCGGGACGGACGAGGGCGCGCCGGGCCTGCGGCCGTTCCATGCCAGCTTCTACGCGGCTTTCGTGCGCGACCATGACGGCAACAAGCTGGCGGCCGTCTGCGAACAGCCGGAATGAATTGATTTTTTGAAGCGGGGGAGCCCTTCATCCCCCTGCCGGGACCTCCTCCCCGCAAGCGGGAGAAGGGGTGTCGTACCGTTTTCCCCCATAGGCTCAGGAATGCAGGGAAGCGCTGCGCCCAGCGCTCCTCGCCCCGCTTACGGGGGGAGGATGCCGGCAGGCGGGTGAGGGCCTATCCTCAACCCCTCGTCATTTCACCGTCACCGTTTCCTCGTCCCGGCCCGTCATCCTGTGGCCGGAAACGGTGGAGCCCGCATTCTTCGCCATGGCGATGAAGGGAATGACGGCGGCAAGCGTCAGCACCGAAATCACCATGAAGGCGATCTGGAAATCACGCAGTTCCAGCGGCGAGCCGGTGAGCGACGTCTCGACCTCCAGGATGGCGCCCGCCACCGCGACGCCCATGGCAAGGCTGATCTGCTGGAGCACGGCGCTCATCGAGGTCGCCTTGCTGGCGTCCGCATCGGGAATGTCGGCGAAGGACAGCGCGTTCACGCTGGTGAAGAAGAACGAGCGGGCAAAGCCCGCGACGAGCAGCACCCCGGACATGAACCAGAAGGGTGTCGCCGGGGTGAAGAGCCCGTTGACGAAGGTCAGCGCCGCGCCGCAGATGCTGGCCACGATCAGCGTCGTGCGGAAGCCGGCAAACGTGAGCACGCGCTTGGCGATGAACTTCGTGGTGATCGCCCCGATGGCGCCGGTGAAGGTGACGAGGCCCGACTGGAAGGGCGTCAGCCCGAAGCCGACCTGCAGCATCAGCGGCATCAGGAAGGGCACCGCGCCGACCGAGATGCGAAACAGCGTGCCGCCGATGGAGGCCGCCCGGAAGGCGCTGTCGCGGAAGAGCTTGAGGTCGAGCAGCGGCGTCGGGTGGCGCCTGGCGTGGCGCACGTAGAGGACGCCGCAGAGAAGGCCGATGACGGTGGCGACGATGCCGATCACCGGCGGCAGCGCCGGCAGGCTCACCACCGAGAGGCCGAACATCGTGCCGGACGCGGCGACCGCGCTGAGGAGGAAGCCGGTCCAGTCGAGCGGCGGCGGCGCGGCGGCGCGGATTTCCGGCAGGTAGATGCCGGACAGGATATAGCCGACGATGCCGACCGGCACGTTGATGAGGAAGATCCAGTGCCAGGAGAAATAGGTGGTGATGAAGCCGCCGAGCGGCGGGCCGGCCAGCGGACCGACCAGCGCGGGGATGGTCAGCAGCGCCATGGCCGAGACCAGCTCGGAGCGCGAGGTGCTGCGCACCAGCACGAGGCGCGCGACAGGCGTCATCATCGCCCCGCCCATGCCCTGCAGGAAGCGGGCGACGACGAAGGCGAAGAGGCTGTTCGCCACGGCGCAGAAGATGGAGCCGGCGACGAAGACGAGAATGGCAAGGCGGAAGATGCGCTTTGCCCCGAACCGGTCCGCCATCCAGCCGCTGAGCGGGATGAAGGTCGCGAGCGAGACCATGTAGGAGGTCAGCGCGAGCTTCAGCGTGATCGGCCCGACGCCGAGATCGGCGGCAATCGCCGGCAGCGAGGTGGAGATGACGGTGGAATCCATCTGCTCCATGAAGAGCGCGACGGCGAGTATGAGGGGAACGATACGGTTCATCGGCAGTTCACGATACGTGTCCTTGCGAAGGCCGGCCGACTTCTGCGCCCCTTGCCGGCATCTGTCAAATCGCCAGAAACCGTCTTTCGCATCACAAGCCCGTGATGCGGCGGGACCGCATCGTGACGGCGCCCTAGATTGCGCCGTGTCATCCTGCCGCCGATGCAGCCATTCACGAAAGAGGGTAGACCCATGCCAGACCATTCGACAATCTCGCGCCGGTCCTTGTTTCTCGCCGCGGGCGTGGGCACGCTGGCCGCGCCGCTGGTGCTGCAGCGCGCCGCGGCGCTTGCCCGGTCCGAAGTGGACGCCACCGACATGAGAGTGAGCCCCATCGAGACGCGCAGCCTCAAGCTGGGCAGCTTCCGCATCCTGGCCGTGCGCGACGGCATTCGCCCCTCCGGCGCGCCCAACGAGACCTTCGGCATCGGCCAGTCCGCCGACGCCGTCGCCGCCCTGCTGGAGGAGAATTTCCTGCCCGCCGACCGCTTCGTCAACAGCTTCACGCCGGCGCTCGTCGATACGGGTTCGGAAGTCGTGCTGTTCGACACGGGCATGGGCGAGGGCGGTCGCGACGCCGGCATGGGGCGCCTGCTGGAAGGGTTGAAATATGCCGGCTATACGCCGGACCAGGTGTCCGTCGTCGTCCTCACCCACCTGCATGGCGACCATATCGGTGGGCTGATGGAGGGCGAAAAACCCGCCTTCCCGAATGCGCGCTACGTCACCGGCCGCACCGAATACGATTTCTGGGTCAACCCGGAGCGCATGGGAACGCCCGCCGAGCAGGGCCACCAGGGCGTGCTCGCCAAGGTGCAGCCACTCGCCGAGAAGCTCACCTTCATCGAGGATGGCGGCGAGGTCGTACCCGGCATCACCGGTCTCGATGCCTTCGGCCATACGCCCGGCCACATGATCTTCCGCGTCGAATCGGAGGGCAGGGCGCTGATGCTGACGGCCGACACGGCGAACCACTTCGTGCTGTCGCTGCAGCGGCCGGACTGGGAGGTGCGCTTCGACATGGACAAGGCGCAGGCCGCCGCGACCCGCAAGAAGGTGTTCGACATGATCGCCACCGACAGGCTCGCCTTCATCGGCTACCACATGCCCTTCCCGGCCGCCGGCTTTATCGAGAAGGCGGGGGAGGGCTATCGCTTCGTGCCGGTGAGCTACCAGTTCGACGTGTGAGACGTCGCCAGCGGCGGCCGGCCACGACTGTCTTTGGCTAAGCGGTTAAGGCAAGGACCGCTCATCCGCCTGCGGAGAGAAGGTCGCGGCAGCGGTATGGGGGGCCATGCCTCGCCGTCGCTTGTCGACAAGCCGGCCGCCGAACCGATTCCGGGCTTTTTGCTATTTCCAATCCGTCATGAACGTGTTACCAGCCCTCGCCAACTTCCAAGAATTTCTTGCAAGCGACCGAGGCGGACAACTCCCAATGTTCCCCTTGGTGCGTGAGCTTTACCTTAAAGGAACTTGGCCCATGGCGCGCATCATTGAAACCGCAACCGGTCTCGAAGCCCTGACCTTCGACGACGTTCTCCTGCAGCCCGGCCACTCCGAGGTCATGCCGGGACAGACGAACATCGCCACCCGCATCGCCCACGATTTCGAGCTGAACCTGCCGATCCTCTCCTCCGCGATGGATACGGTGACGGAAAGCCGCCTTGCCATCGCCATGGCCCAGGCCGGCGGCCTCGGCGTCATCCACCGCAACCTGACGCCCGCCGAACAGGCCGAGGAGGTCCGCCAGGTCAAGAAGTTCGAAAGCGGCATGGTCGTCAATCCGGTGACGATCGGCCCCGACGCCACGCTCGCCGAAGCGCTGGCGCTGATGAAGGCGCACGGCATTTCCGGCATCCCGGTCGTCGAGAACGGCGGCAACGCCAAGGCCGGCCGGCTCGTCGGCATCCTGACGAACCGCGACGTGCGCTTCGCCTCCGACCCGGCCCAGAAGATCTACGAGCTGATGACCCGGGAAAACCTCATCACGGTCAAGGAGACCGTGGACCAGCAGGAAGCCAAGCGCCTCCTGCACCGCCACCGCATCGAGAAGCTGCTGGTGGTGGACGGCGACGGCCGCTGCGTCGGCCTCATCACCGTCAAGGACATGGAGAAGTCGCAGCTCAACCCCAACGCCTCGAAGGACGCGCAGGGCCGCCTTCGCGCCGCCGCCGCCATCTCGGTCGGCGACGACGGCTTCGAGCGCGCCGAACGCCTCATCGATGCCGGCGTCGACCTCATCGTCGTCGATACCGCGCATGGCCATTCGCAGCGCGTGCTGGATGCGGTCGCCCGCGTGAAGAAACTGTCGAATTCCGTGCGCATCATGGCCGGCAACGTCGCGACCTTCGATGGCACCAGGGCGCTGATCGACGCGGGCGCGGATGCCGTCAAGGTCGGCATCGGCCCGGGCTCGATCTGCACGACGCGCATCGTCGCCGGCGTCGGCGTGCCGCAGCTCGCCGCCATCATGTCGTCCGTCGAGGCGGCGCAGGCCGCGGACATTCCGGTCATCGCCGACGGCGGCATCAAGTTCTCGGGCGACCTTGCCAAGGCCATCGCCGCCGGCGCCTCGGCCGTCATGGTCGGCTCGCTGCTCGCCGGCACGGACGAGAGCCCGGGCGAGGTCTTCCTCTACCAGGGCCGCTCCTTCAAGGCCTATCGCGGCATGGGCTCCGTCGGGGCCATGGCGCGCGGCTCGGCCGACCGCTACTTCCAGGCGGAAGTGCGCGACACGCTGAAGCTCGTGCCCGAGGGCATCGAGGGCCAGGTGCCCTACAAGGGCCCGGTCTCGGGCGTGCTGCACCAGCTCGCCGGCGGCCTCAAGGCCTCGATGGGCTATGTCGGCGGCAAGGATCTCAAGGAGTACCAGGAGCGCGCCACCTTCGTGCGCATCTCCGGCGCGGGCCTGCGCGAAAGCCACGCCCATGACGTGACCATCACCCGCGAAAGCCCGAACTATCCGGGCGCCGTCTGACCGGCTCCGTCCTGGAGCGATACCTTCGAAATGCCCGGCCTTGCCGGGCATTTTCATCTTCCGGCCCCGTGATTCCGATTCCGTTTCCTCGCGCCGGTGCATAGGATGCCCCGCCGGCAATCTCGCCGGCTATTCGGGGGAACATCATGAAGACGATACTGGCTGGCGCCCTTCTGGGCCTGGGGCTCGTCGTGCCTGCGCAGGCGCAGACGGTCAACGCCGGCACCTATAATGTCGAGGGCACCAATCTCGACGGTTCGGCCTATGGCGGCACGGCGACGATCGAACTGACGAGCGAGACCACCTGCTCGATCGAATGGAACACCGGCTCGACCGCGTCCAACGGCATCTGCATGCTCTATGACAATGCGTTTGCCGCGGCCTACGTGCTGGGCGATGCCGTCGGCCTCGTCGTCTACGAGGTCAAGAGCGACGGATCGCTCGAAGGGGCCTGGACGATCAGCGGCAAGGACGGCTCCGGCAGCGAGACGCTGACGCCGCAGTAACACGTGACGTCTCCTTCGGCCTGCGGCGAAGGCCGTTTCCGGTTGAGGCTTTTGCCGGAAACACTTATGCAGGGTGCCTGAAACGCACGCCGAAGGATTGCCATGTCTCCCACGGAAGCCACGATCTGGCCGATGATCGCGCATGTCGCGCTCGTCTTCTTCCTCTATATCCTGCTCTCGACGCGCCGCGTCGGCGCGGTCAAGGACGGCCGCGCCCGGCCCGAGCAGTTCCGCGAGAACCGCGACGAGCCGGGCGAGTGCCTCGTCGTCAGGAACGCCATCGCCAACCAGTTCGAGCTGCCGGTGCTGTTCTATGCGGTCAGCATCCTTCTCTATCTCGTCGATGCCGACAATCCGGTGACGGTTGCCGGCGGCTGGCTCTTCGTGGCGCTGCGCTATGCCCATGCCTATGTGCATGTGACGTCCAACCGGCTGCGCTATCGCCGCCCGCTCTTCATCGCGGGCTTCGTCGTCCTCATGATGCTGTGGGTGTGGCTCGGCGCCTGGCTTGCCCTGACCTGAGGTGCGGTAACGCACTTGTGTTGGGCGGCCGTCCTTTCGAGGCCTATCTTGGTCTCCGGTTGGAAAACCGGAGGATCCGCCATGGACAAGCCGCACATCACGCAGGCGATGATCGACGCCTATGACGAATACACCCACCTGACGCTCGACCGGCGCCGCTTCATGGAGCGGCTGACGGCGCTCGCCGGTTCGGGCGCCGCCGCGGCCGCCATCGCGCCGCTGCTCGCCGCCGGTTCCGCGAGCGCCGAGACGGTCGCGTCGGACGACGCCCGCCTCCTGGCCAAGGAGGTCATCTATGGCGGCGGCTCCGGCGAGATGAAGGGCTATCTCGTACGCCCGAAGGAGATGGCGGCGCCGCTCGGCGGCGTCATCGTCATCCACGAGAACCGCGGCCTCAACGCGCATATCCGCGACGTTGCGCGGCGCATGGCGCTGGAGGGCTTCATCGCGCTCGCGCCCGATTTCCTCTCGCCCGCCGGCGGCACGCCCGACGACGAGGACAAGGCACGCGAGATGATCGGCAAGCTCGACGCGGCCGCCACGGTCGCCGATGCGCAGGCGAGCCTGCAGTTCCTGGCAGGGCTCGACGGGGCGAACGGCAAGGTCGGCGCGGTCGGCTTCTGCTGGGGCGGCGGCCTCGTCAATCGCTTCGCGACGAAATCGCCGGAGCTGAAGGCGGGCGTCGCCTATTACGGCGCCCAGCCGCCGGCGGAGGACGTGCCCGGCATCAAGGCGGCGATGCTGCTGCATTATGCCGGCCTCGATGCGCGCATCAACGCGGGCATCGACGCCTATCGCACGGCGCTGGAGGCGAACGGCAAGACCTTCGAGATCCACATGTACGACGGCGTCAACCACGCCTTCAACAACGACACCTCGGCCGCCCGCTACGACAAGGCGGCGGCCGACCTTGCCTGGCGGCGAACGGTGGATTTCCTGAAGACGAACCTTGCCTAGAGCAATTCCAGCAAAAGTGCGCAGCGGTTTTGCGTCCGGAATTGCGTAGAAACAAAAGGATGGAGCATTTTCGCGATTCGAAGAAAAGCGGAAAAGCTCTATTCCTTGATCGCCAGCCGCATGGCGCAGCGCGTGTCGCGCGGGAGCCCGTGCTCCGCCTCTTCGTCGAGCACGGCCGCAAGGCGCGCGGGAAGCTCCGCCTCATCCAGCGTGCAAAAGCCGAGCCGCTCGTAGAACGGGCAGTTCCAGGGAATGGTGCGGAAGGTCGTCAGCGTCACCGCGTCGAGCCCGTATGCGCCCGCCTGCTCGACGGCGTGCCGGATCAGCCGGCGGCCGATGCCGAATCCCTGGTGCAGGTGGTCGACGGAAATCTCCCAGATGTGCAGTTCCGGCCCCGCGATGTCAGCGCTGAGGAAGCCGACGGGCCAGTCGCCGTCGACGGCCGCCACCCAGTTCGTGCCCTTGCCGATGAGGTCGCGGTGGCGTTCGGCGCTCTGCACCTCGCCTGTCGCGATCCAGGAGAAGGCCTCGACCAGCCGGAAGGACTGCGCGGCCGAGCGCTCGATCCGGCACAGCGTCTCGATCTCGTCTTCGCGGGCAGGGCGGATCGTCACCCTGGACGGCCCGGCCTTGCCCGCGGGTGCGCCGTCCATGGGAATGAGTGTCACCATCCCGGAAGAATATGTCCCGGCCTCAGCCGCGGCATGCGCGGGAAGACCTTCACTTCCGCCTCGGGCAGGTCATCGGCCGCCGAGAGCGGCGTGATGTTGTCGAGGCAGGCGGTTATGTGGCTGGTGATGGCGTTGGAGAGCGAGGGCGAAAGGCCCGGCCGCCGCATGATGCCGATCTGCACCGGGGCGAGCGGCGGGAAGCCGTCCGCCTGCGTCAGCACCTTCATGCCGGGGCGCAGCGCCGATTCCGGCAGCACCGAGACCGCCATGCCCGCCATGACGGCCGCGGCGACCACGGTGGAGGACCAGCTCGTGAACAGCACCTGGTAGTCGCGCCCGACCGAATCGAGCGCCGCGCAGGCGATCTGCCGCCACTGGCAGTCCCGCCGGCCGACGGCGAGCGGCACCGGTGCGTTCTCCGGCAGCGGATGGTTGGCCGACATGACCCAGCAGAGCGGCTCCGTCCGCACCACGTCGGACTGGCGCTGGCGCGGATTGTGCGTGACGAGCGCGATGTCGAGCTCGCCCCTTGCCATCTTCTCGGCAAGGTCGACGGAGGGCTCGCAGACGATATAGAGCTCGACATTGGGATGCGTCTTGGCGAACCGCATGATGATTTCGGGCATGTAGCGGTCGGCATAGTCGTCCGGCGTGCCGATGCGCAGCATGCCTTCGAGGCGGTTGTCGTCGAAGGCGGCGATGGCCTCGTTGTTGAGGCGCAGCATCCGGCGGGCGAAGTTCAGCAGGCGCTCGCCCTCGGCGGTCAGCCGGTTGCCGCGCCCGTCCTTCATGAAGAGCTGCTTGCCGATGCGCTCCTCGAGCCGCCGCATCTGCATCGAAACGGCGGACTGGGTCTTGAAGACCCGGTCGGCGGCCCGCGTGAAGCTGCCCGTATCTGCAATCGCGACGAAGGTCTGGAGCTGGTCGATGTCTAGCGGAGCGGACATAACGGTACTCATAAGATTGTTTGATTGATAGTATTAGAAACATTCGTTGGACTGATCAATGTCTTTCTGCGAAAAAGCAATTGTTGAACGATGGCTTGTCCGCCGGCCGCCGTTCGACAGGATCTGCCGCTCTGCCCCGACCTCCCGGCAAGCGGCTCTTCTTGCAGTCCAGCCCCTGAACCGCCACCCGTTCCCTGCGGGCGGCGAACGATCACAGGTGCCGCGCGATCCCCGTCGAAAAGCGATGGTGCGCGGAGCCGGAAAGGAGAAATGCCATGCGCATGATCGACCGCAGAATGGAAATCGAGGCCCGTGCCACGCGCCGTCCGGCCCCGGGCCTTCTCGTGCTTGCCCGCAGCGCCGCCTCCCGCTTCGTCCGCGCGTGGCAGAACCGCCGCGTGATCAACCGGCTGAGCGAACTCGACGACCACCAGCTCCTCGACATGGGGCTGTGCCGGAGCGACGTCCACGAGGTCCGCGCCGCGTCCTTCTTCTCCGATGCCGGCCTGCACCTGACGATCGCGGCGCGCGAGCGCGCCCGGCGCCATGTGCGCAGCGGCCGCGCGGATTGATTTCTCCCGGGTGTCGCCCTACCTCCTGGGGCGACCCCTGACTTCCCCGCAGGGTGAGAGCCAATAACCCTGCCGCTTGCCCGGCGCGCGACTCCCAAGGTCCGCGTCGGGCTTTTTCAAATCGAATGCCCGAAACGAGATGATCGACGAAATCCTTGTTCGTCCCGCACGCCCGCAGGACTTTGCGGCCATGAAGGCCGTGCTGCGCGATACGTTCGAAAGCACCTGGCGACCGCAGATCACGGAAAACGCTGCCCGCCGTTACATCGAGACCGATATCGGCGGAAGCTTCATCGAGCGCTGCGGCGCGGCCATGCTCGTGGCTGAGGTCGATGGCCGGATCGCCGGCCTTGTCCATGGCATGGACGATTTCATCGATGCCCTGCATGTCCGTTCCGGTTTCCAGCGCAGGGGCGTTGGCCGCTGCCTGCTTTCGCGCGCCGAGCGTGTCATGGCCGGAAGAGGTTTCCGAAAGGCGCGGCTTGAAACGGATACGTTCAACCAGCAGGCCCGTGGATTCTATGCGGCGCTGGGCTATATCGAGACAGCGCAATATCCCGACGAGCAATGGCAGAGCGGCCTCACCACCGTCCTCATGGAAAAGGCGCTCGGCACCGAGGAATGAGAAACCTGCCGGGATTGCCTGACGCTCAGGCCTTCTTGCCGCCGTCGGCTTCCGCGCCGTTCCGCATGGTTTCGAAGATCGACTCGATCGTGCGCTGGTAGTCCTTCTGCATTTCGAGCCCGGTGTCGAACATCGTGTTGACGAGGCTTTTCAGCGACTCTGCCGGCGAGCCTTCGGACTCGCTGGGCTTTTCCGCCGCCGCCGGCTGGCCGGCCATGCCGGCCATCATCTCCTGGAAGGCCTTTGCGAAGGGATTGTCGGCAAAGGGATTGGCCGGCGCCTCCGTCTTCGTGCCGAAGAACGCCTGCGCGGCCTGCATGAAGGGGTTGTCGAAGGGGCTCGCCGCATCCGGTTTGCGGGCAAGGCCTGCTGCGCCTGCCCATTGCTGCATCATGTCGGCAAAGGGGTTGGCGGATGCCGCGCCGGCCTCTGCACCGTGAAAGAAGGGTGCGAGCGACTGCTTGAAGATGCCGCCCATCAGCGTGCTCGCCATCACGGGCAGCATCTGCTTGTAGATCTCCTGGCCGATGCCGGTCATCTGCGCCGCCTGCGCGGCGATGGCGCGGGAGACCTCCTTGTTGCCGAAGAGATGGCCGAGGATGCCGTTGCCTTCCGCCAGCCCCTGCGGCGTGAAGGCCTTGCTCATGTCCTCGAAATATTTCGCATGGTCGCCGGTCGTCAGCGCCTTCATGAAGGCGGCGAGGTCATAGGGGTTCGCGGCATTGCGCTTGAAGCCCTCGGAAAAGGCCGGCATCAGCGCGGCGACGGCCTTCGCCGCCTGCTCCTGCGCCAGCCCGAACTGCCGCGCCATGGTCTCGACGGCGCTGCCGTTCTGCGCCTGCATCATCATGTCGTAGAGCGAAAGCATGGCGGCTCCTTCCCGTTGGCAGGCCCATTGGCAAGCATGTGCCTGCACTATAACGGCAATTTCGACCGCGCAAACTGCTTTCTTGGGTGCCCTCAGTATTGATATTCGGCAAAGACCGGCTCGATGGAGCCGTTCCAGCGGCCATGATAGCGCGCCAGCATGTCCTCCGCGAGCGTCGCCTTCTTGGCCAGCACCTCGTCGAGCGGGGCGAGGAAGATCGTCTCGTCCACGCCCTCGCCGTTGGTGCGCGCGCGCGCGGCAAGGCCCTGGCGCGAGATCGACACGACCTCGCGGGCGATGTCGAGAAGCGGCTTGCCGCGGAAATCGGCCCTGAGGCCTTCCGCCGGCACCGCATCGCGCAAAGCCGTGACCTCCTCGACCGTCCAGTCGCCGGTCAGCGCCTCGGCGGCGTCGAGCGCGCCGTCATCGTAGAGAAGGCCCACCCAGAAGGCGGGCAGCGCACAGATGCGCCGCCAGGGCCCGCCGTCGGCCCCGCGCATTTCGAGGAAGCGCTTGAGGCGCACGTCCGGGAAGAGGGTGGAGAGATGGTTCGTCCAGTCGCCGAGGTTCGGTTCGAAGTCGGCGATCTCGCCCTTGAGGGCGCCGGCCATGAACTGGCGGAAGGTGATGTGCGTGCAGTCGTGGTACTTGCCGTCGCGCACGACGAAATACATCGGCACGTCGAGCGCCCATTCGACATAGTCGGCAAAGCCGAAATCGGGCGCGAAGGCGAAGGGGATGAGGCCGGCGCGGTTGTTGTCCGTGTCGCGCCAGATGTCGCCGCGCCAGGAAAGCAGGCCGTTCGGCTTGCCGTCGGTGAAGGGCGAGGAGGCGAACAGCGCGGTCGCCATCGACTGGAGCTTCAGCGACACCTGCATCTTGCGGCGCATGTCGGCTTCCGAGGAGAAGTCGAGATTCACCTGGATGGTGCAGGTGCGGTACATCATGTCGAGACCCTTGGTGCCGACCTTCGGCATGTAGCGGGTCATGATGTCGTAGCGGCTTTTGGGCATGCGCGGCGTCTCGGCAGACGTCCATTTCGGGCTGCCGCCCATGCCGAGGAAGCGGATGCCGAGCGGTTCGGCGATCTCGCGCAGCGTCGCAAGATGCTGGTTCGATTCCTTGCAGGTCTGGTGCAGGTTTTCCAGCGGCGCGCCCGAGAGTTCGAACTGGCCGCCCGGTTCCAGAGAAATGGCGCCCATGCCCGACGGCTCGGCAAGGCCGATGATGTTGCCGGCATCCATGATCGGCTCCCAGCCGGTCTTGGCCTGCATGCCGTTGAGAAGCGCTGAGATGCTGGCCGCGCCGGAATAGGGCACGGGGCTGTTGTCGGCCGTAAAGAAGACGAATTTCTCATGCTCCGTGCCGATACGGAACTTCTCCTTCGGCTTGCAGCCGTCGGCGAGGTATTCCGCCATGTCCGCAACGGAGCGGATAGGCGTCTGGTCGGTGGTATCACGGGCCATGGGCGTCTTCTTCTGAACGGATGGCGCCCGGCGGAAGCGCTGGGCCTTGGAGGGTGCTTGGACCGGAATTAAATGCGGTGCAAGCGAATTCCTTTCAAGGCAGATTCAAAAAATCCGAAGCGACTTTCTGCGGTGAACTATGTCCAATCCCCGACCGTGGCCTGGATGACCGCCATTGCCGCGACCGCCGCGGTATCGGCGCGCAGGATGCGCGGCCCGAGCGGAATGGGCGTCACGAAGTCGAGATTGCGCAGGAGCGTGCGCTCCTCGTCGGAGAAGCCGCCCTCCGGGCCGACAAGCAGCGCCAGCTTGCGTTCCCGTATCGCCTGCAGCACGGGCAGCGGGTTCTGGCTGCCATGGCCTTCGTCGCAGAAGATGATCCGCCGCTCGCGCGGCCAGTCTGAAAGCAGGTCCTCCAGCTTGCGCGGCGCGGCGACGTGCGGGATCGAAAGGATACCGCATTGTTCGGCCGCCTCGACGGCGTTGGCCTCCAGCCGCTCGAGGCTGGCGATCTTGCCCTGCACATGCCGGGTCATGACGGGCTGGAGCACGCCGGCCCCCATCTCCACCGCCTTCTGCACGAGATAGTCGAGCCGGCCCGCCTTCAGCGGCGCGAAGAGATAGTGAAGGTCCGACGGCGCCGGCTGCGGGCGCGTCTGCTCGACCGGCGTCAGCAGCAGGCGCTTGCGCGTCGGGAAGGAGAGGTCCGCATGCCACTCGCCGTTGCGTCCGTTGAAGAGCAGAACGCTTTCGCCCCCGGCCATGCGCAGCACGTTTGCCAGGTAGTGGAAATGCTCCTTCGACGCCTCGATGGCCTCGCCTGCCGCAAGGGCGTCGCCGACGAAAAGGCGCTGCATCCGGTAATTGGCACGCATGGTCGGCGGTCTCTCAGTTGAAAAGCGCGTTGAGGGCGAGGAAGACGAGCGCCGAGAGGGCCGCGGAAACGGGCAGCGTCACGATCCAGGCCGAGACGATCGTCATGAAATGCGAGCGGCGCACGAGATAGCGCCGGCTGGTCTCCTCCGGGTTCGCCGGGGGCTCCTCTGGCGCGATGCGGTTGCCGCGGGCGCGGATATAGTCGATGCGCCGGCGCGAGTTGCGCGTGTACCATTCGCGGAACAGGCCGACGCCGAACACCGCGCCGACGGCAATATGCGTCGAGGAGACGGGGATGGCGAAGACGGAGGCCGTCAGCACGGCGACCGCCGAGGAGAGCGCCACACAGAAGGCGCGCATCGGGTTGAGCTTGGTGATCTCGCTGCCGACGATGCGGATGAGGCGCGGGCCGAAGAGCAGCAGGCCGAGCGAGATGCCGAAGGCGCCGATGACCATCACCCAGAGGGGGATCGCCGTCGTGCCGGCGTTCAGGCCCGAGCGTAGCGCCGAGACGACGCCGTAGAGCGGCCCGACGGCGTTCGACACGTCGTTGGCGCCATGCGCGAAGGAAAGCAGGGCGGCCGAGCAGATCAGCGGAATGCGGAACAGCGTGCGCAGCGACTGGTTGCGGTTGTCGAGACCTTCCGCGTGGCGGCGGATCACCGGCCGGGTCAGGAAATAGACGAGGAGCCCGACGCCAAGGCCGATGGGCATCGCCTCGGCGAGGGGCAGGGTGTAGAAGCCGTTCGTGCCGCCATTGGCCAGGAACGCCGCGAAGGTGCCCGCCATCAGCGCGACGAGCACCGGCACCCAGGTCTTCGCCGCCGCGATCTTGTCGTCGCGGTAGATGATGGTTTCCTTGATGAAGTAGAGGAAGGCCGCGGCGATGACGCCGCCGAGGATCGGCGAGACCGTCCAGCTCACGACGATGAGGGCGATGGAGTCCCATTGCACGCTCTCGAAGCCGCTCGCGGCCGCGCCGGCGCCGATGACGCCGCCGATGATGGCGTGGGTCGTCGAGATCGGCGCATTGGCGAGCGTGGCGATGTTGATCCACAGCGCCGCCGAGACAAGCGCCGCCATCATGGCCCAGGCGAAGGTTTCCGGGTTCGGGAAGATCGACCGGTCGATGATGCCGGAGGCGACCGTCTCCGCCACGCCCTGGCCCGCCAGGAGCGCCCCGGCGATCTCGAAGATCGCGGCGATGACGAGGGCGACGCCCATGCTCATGGCGCGTGCGCCGACGGCCGCGCCGACATTGTTCGTCACGTCGTTGGCGCCGATGTTCATGGCCATGTAGGCCGCAAGCGCCGCCGTCACCGCGATGACGAGGACGCCCGGCGTGCCGAGGGCGAAGGAGCCGGCGACGGCCATGGCGATCAACAGGAAGACGAGCGAAATCCCGACGCCCGTCCAGGACCGCAGCACGAAATGCGTGGCCTGTTCGGTGAAGGTGAGTTTTTCAAGGTCCTTGTCCAGCGTCGGCTTGCGTAGCTGGACCTGAGAATTCGCCATTCATGCTGCTCCGTTTGGCCGGCGGGCACTAAAGCATGTCGCGCAAACGTGTGCAGCGGTTTTGCGATGACGACATGCGAGACATCCAGGAGCCGAGCGCAGGGAGCAAAGCTCGAAGATCGCGACGCGCTTTAGCGCCTCAGGGCACCGGCGGCAAGACGATAGCCGCGCCGTCAGGCGTCGGACGTGCCGTTTTTGACCGCCATTGCGCTCGCGGCGAGGATTTCCCCCTCGAAGGCGAGGATGAGCGTCTTCAGGCCGGGCTCCTGCACGCGGGCGGCCGCCTCCGCGCAATCGACCCATGAGGCGCGGCGCTCGCCCTTTTCCGGAAAGTCCTTGCAGACGTCGCCGACGACGAGCGGAAAGACGCGCACCCGGCAGTCGACCTTCAATCCGCCCGGCAGGCCCTTCATGTAGCGGTAGCTGCCGATCGCCTCCTCGCGGATCGTCCCCTTCACGCCGGCCTCTTCCCACGCCTCGCGCGCGGCGGCGGCCGAAGCGCTCCTGCCGTCCATCGGCCAGCCCTTGGGAATGACCCAGCGCCCGGTGTCGCGGCTGGTGATGAGCAGGATTTCGACCGCCGGACGCTTCTTCTTCAGCCGATAGCACAGCGCCCCATACTGTTCGCGGGCGGGCCTGCGGAACATGAGATGGACGTCGCTGACGATACGGTTGAGAATGTTCAAGGTCTTTTTCATTCCTTTTGCGGGGAAGCGCGCGTTGAGTCGTTATCGGCCATCTTGCTTGCGCGAGATTTGCGGCGCAAGTCAGGCTTGCGACGGCAGGCCGCGCTTTTGCATGCGAAGCTGGGAAATGCGCTGCCATTCGCCGCTGCGCTCGGCATCGCGGATCGCGGCGGCGATATAGTCCATATGCGCCTGGGCGGCACTGCGCGCCGCGTTGCCGTCGCCGGCCATGATGGCGGCATGGATCGCCTCGTGCTGGGCGAGCAGGTGCCCGCGCGCCTCCTGCGAGGAGAAGACGAGGTGGCGGTGGAAGAAGATCCCCTGCGCCAGCAGCCGGTAGCAGGCGCGCAGCGTATGCAGCAGCACGATGTTGTGCGCCGCCTCGCCGATGGCGTTGTGCAGCTCGACATCCGCCTCCAGTTCCGCGTCGAAGGAGCCGCTCGCATGGGCGGCGCGCATCGCCTCCATGATGCGCGTCAGCATCTGCCGGTCGTAGTCCGTCGCCCGGCGCGCGGCGAGCTCCGCGGTGATGCCTTCCAGCTCGCGCCGGTACTCGATGTAGTCCTCCGTCGCGCGCTGGTGGCGGGCGATGAGGTCGACGACGGGGCGCGAGAACACCTGTCCGATGATGTCGGCGACATAGGTGCCGCCGCCGTGCTGGCTGACCAGCAGGCCACGGTTCTCCAGTTCCTTCAGCGCCTCGCGCAGGATCGGGCGGGAAACGTCGAGGCGCCGGGAAAGCTCGCGCTCGCCCGGCAGCCGGTCGCCGTCGCGCAGCACCCCGTCGAGCAGCAAAAGCTCGATCTGCCGCACGACCTCGTCCGAGGTCCGGCTGTGGCTGATTCGGGAAAAGAGGTCGAAGCTGGTGTCGGTCACGCCGGAACACTACCAATGCGGGCGGAAACTGGTCAACAATCTTGTCCACTGCGAATTCGCCTGCCTGCGTCAATGCGCCCTATCTGCGCACCCATGACATTTGTTAAGAATATGCTGTTGCATCATGAGGGGGACGGGTGCAGGGCATGGCAAAGGGTAGTTTCGCCTTTCCGCAGTCGGTTGCGCGTGCGCAGGCGCTCGGGGAAATTCACGCACGACCATATGCGCTGGTGCCGTCGCCGCGCGTCATCTTCCAGCTCGCCTTCCTGACCGAGGGCGGCTCGGCGGTCGACCATGCGGTCATGGCGGAGCTGTCGCGCTCGCGCGGCATCTCGCCGCCCGGCCGCGATTCCAGCCACCACGCGCTGAGCTGGGGGCAGGGCACGCTGCGCTGGGAGCGGCACACCGAATTCTCGACCTATTTCTGGGATGCGCCCGTGCCGGAGAAGTTCGGCGGCGAGGTCGCCGTCCACCCCTTCGGCGACAGCTTCTCGCCGCCCGGCACGCTGATCTCCGGCATCCGCCTCGAAATCCGGCCGGATTCGCCCGAAACCCGCGAGGCGATCTCGGCCTTCGATCCGACGAGCCTCTGTTACAGCGAGATCAAGAACGGCCAGGGCGTCGTCCTCACCGACTTCCGCCAGGACGGCGACGGGCTGACGCAGATCCTCGTCATCGACCGTGGCATGACGGAGGCCGGGCGCGGCGCGCTCGTCCAGCGCCTGCTCGACATCGAGACCTACCGCACGCTGGCCATGATGGGCCTTCCCCTCGCCCAGTCGCTCTCGCCCGACATCCGCCGCATCGAGGATGGCCTCACCGGCATCACCAATGCGATGAAGCAGCACGCCCGCGACAAGGCCGACGAGCTGCTCACCGAGATCACCCGCCTTGCCGCCGAACTGGAGGCCAACGCCGCGCTCAGCCTCTACCGCTTCGGCGCGAGCCGCGCCTATTACGGCATCGTGCAGGAGCGCATCCGCACCCTGGCCGAAACGGCGGTGCCGGGCTATGAGACGCTCGGCTTCTTCCTGGAGCGCCGGCTGGCGCCGGCCATGCGCACCTGCCAGTCCGTCGAGGAGCGGCAGGCGAACCTCTCGCGCAAGCTCGCCCGCGCCACGGCGCTGCTTCGAAGCTGGATCGACGTCGAGCTGGAGCAGCTCAACTCGACGCTGCTCAACTCCATGGACCGTCGCGCGAAATTGCAGCTCCGCCTGCAACAGACCGTCGAGGGCCTGTCGGTCGCGGCGATCTCCTATTATGTCGTGGGGCTCTTCGGCTACATGGCCAAGGCGGCGCACGGGGTCGGGCTGCCGGTCAAGCCGGAGACGCTGACGGGCATCGCGGTGCCCTTCGTCATCCTCGGCATGTGGCTGCTCGTCCGCGCGATCCGCCGCCGCCATGCGGAGGAGGACCGCCATTGACGGGGCGTCCTACCGCTCCCAGTAGGGCACGGGGCCGTAGAGCTCGGCGAGGTAGTCGATGAACAGCCGCACCTTGACCGGCAGGAACTGCCGGCTCGGATAGACCGCCGAAAGCACCACGTTGCGCGAGCCCTCATAGGCCGGCAGCACCTGCATAAGCCCGCCGCTCTTCAGCGCCGCGCCGACATCCCAGGTCGAGCGCAGGGCGATCCCCATGCCGGAAAGCACGGCCTCGGTCACGACCTCGCTGGAATTTGTGTAGAGCGGCCCGTGCGGGCGATAGGTCACGTTGCCTTCCGGCCCTTCGAGCCGCCAGGTGTCCTGCGTGTGCGGCGGCAGGCAGACGTGATGCGCGAGATCCTCCAGCGAGGCCGGCATGCCGTGGCGGGCGAGATAGTCGGGCGCGGCGCAGAGCACGCGGCGCACCGGCGCCAGCCGTCGCGCGACGAGCGAGGAATCCGACAGTTCCCCGATGCGGATCGCAAGGTCGAAGCCGCCGCCGACGATGTCGGAGAAGTCGTCGGTGAGGACGAGGTTGACGACGAGATCCGGGTAGCTGTCCATGAAGCCCCGGAGATGGGAGGCGATATGCATGCGGCCGAAGGAGGTCGGCGCGGAAATGCGCAGCGACCCGCGCACCGCGCCGGAGCGACCGGAAACGAAGGCCTCCGCCTCCTCGATGCCGGCAAGAATGCCGACGATGCGCTCGTAGAAACCCTGTCCGGCCTCCGTCAGCGAGATCTGCCGCGTGGTGCGCTGGAAGAGCCGCGTGCCGAGCCGTTCCTCCAGCCGTTTCACGCGCTTGGAGACAACGGCCGGGGAGAGCCCGAGCGCCCGGCCCGCCGCCGACATGCTGCCCATGGCGATGACGCGGGAGAAGATTTCGAGATCGCCGAGATTGGTCATGCAGGCGGGGTCCACATTGGTGCCGAAACGGACAAAATGCTTAGCATTTGCACCATGCAATAGAAAGTGGTAAAGAAAACAGACCACTTTGCATGTTCCGGCGAACGGGGTAATGCTCCTGTCTGCGCGAGGCGAGACAGGGCATGGGAGGGAAGGCATGGATCAGATCGGTTTCCTCGAACCGCGGCCGGCGGTCCTGTCGCGTCGCCGCGAGATCGTCGCCGACCTCCTCGACCTCCTGCCGGAAGGCTGTCTCGTGCACGAGCCGCGCGAACTGGTGCCCTTCGAGACGGACGCCTTCGTCTCCTATCGCCGCCTGCCGCTCGCCGTCGCCCTGCCGGAAACGACGCAGCAGGTCGCCGCCGTCCTCAAATACTGCCATCGCTACGGCGTGCCCGTCGTGCCGCGCGGCGCCGGCACCTCGCTTTCGGGCGGGGCGATCCCGCAGGAGGATGCGGTCGTCATCGGCCTTTCCAAGATGGCGCGCATCCTCGATGTCGATTACGCCAACCGCACGGCGACGGTGCAGGCCGGCGTCACGAACCTCTCGATTTCCGATGCCGTCTCCGCCGACGGCTATTTCTATGCGCCCGACCCGAGCTCGCAGCTCGCCTGCACCATCGGCGGCAATATCGGCATGAATTCCGGCGGCGCGCATTGCCTGAAATACGGCGTGACGACCAACAACCTGCTCGGCGTCAAGCTGGTGCTCATCGACGGCACGATCGTCGATCTCGGTGGCAAGGCGCTCGATGCCGGCGGTCTCGACCTGCTCGGCGTCGTCTGCGGCGGCGAGGGCCAGCTCGGCATCGTCACGGAGGCGACGGTGCGCCTGATCGCCAGGCCCGAGGGCGCGCGCCCGGTGCTGTTCGGCTTCGACACATCGGAGGAGGCGGGCGCCTGCGTCGCCGACGTCATCGCCGCCGGCATCATCCCCGTCGCCATCGAATTCATGGACAAGCCGGCCATCGAGATCTGCGAGGCCTTCGCCCATGCCGGCTATCCGATGGATGTCGAGGCGCTGCTGATCGTCGAGGTCGAGGGCTCCGAGGCGGAGATGGACGCGATGCTCGCCAGCATCATCGAGATCGCCGGCCGGCACGGCGTCAAGGTCGTCAAGGAAAGCCAGTCCGCCACCGAGGCGGCGCTGATCTGGAAGGGCCGCAAGTCCGCCTTCGGCGCGACCGGCCGCATCGCCGACTATATCTGCATGGACGGCACGGTGCCGCTCGGCCAGCTTTCGCACGTCCTGCGCGGTACCGCAGAGATCGTCGCGAAATACGGCCTGCGCGTCGCCAATGTCTTCCATGCCGGCGACGGCAACATGCACCCGCTCATCCTCTTCAACGCCAACGACCCCGAGGATGCCGCACGCGCCGAGGCGGCGGGCAACGACATCCTGAGGCTCTGCGTCGATGCCGGCGGCTGCCTGACCGGCGAGCACGGCGTCGGCATCGAAAAGCGCGACCTGATGCGCCACCAGTACAGCGATGTCGACCTCGCGCAGCAGATGGCCGTGCGCGCCGCCTTCGATCCGCAATGGCTGCTCAACCCCTCCAAGGTCTTCCCGCTCGAAGGGCGCCCCGCCGCATGACGCCGATCCACGAACCGCTTTCCGAAGAGGCCGCCGCGCGCCTCGTCCAGGTCGCCGCGCTCTCCAAGACGCCTTTCGTCATCCGGGGTGGCGGCACGCGCAGCCTCCATCCGGCGCAGGAGGGGGTCGAAGTCCTTTCGACGCGCGGCCTCAATGGCATCGTCGCCTACAATCCCGCCGAAATGACCATGACGGCCCGCGCCGGCACGCCGCTGGAGCTGGTGGAGGCGGCGCTTGCCGAAAAGCGCCAGATGCTCGCCTTCGAGCCGAACGATCTGCGCGGCGTGCTCGGCACCTCGGGCCTGCCGACCATCGGCGGCGTCTTCGCCACCAATGCCTCCGGCCCGCGCCGTCTTACGGCCGGCGCGGCGCGCGACAGCCTCCTCGGCGTGCGTTTCGTCAATGGCAGGGGCGAGGTGGTGAAGGCCGGCGGCCGGGTGATGAAGAACGTCACCGGCCTCGACCTCGTCAAGCTGCTCGCCGGCTCGCACGGTTCGCTGGCGCTCCTGACGGAGGTCACCTTCCGGCTGCTGCCGGTGCCCGAAACCGCCGTCACCCTCGTCGTCTCCGGTCTCAACGACGCGGAAGCCGCCGCCGCCATGGCGACGGCCATGTCGATGTCGGTCGAGGTCTCGGGCGCCGCCCACCTTCCCGAAAGCGTGCGCGGCCGCTTTGCCGGCGGCGCGCTGCCGGATGGCGCCGCCACCGTGCTCCGTCTCGAAGGGCTGGCCGCCTCGGTCGCTGTCCGCGCGGAAAGGCTTGCTGCCGCCATGGCCGGTTTCGGCGCCGTCTCGCGGCTGGAGGCGGAAGCCACCCGCCGCCTCTGGCGCGAGATCCGCGACGGCGCGCCCTATGCCGACGGCACCCCGCGCCCGCTCTGGCGCGTCTCCGTCGCCCCCGTCGCCGGCCAGCAGCTCGTCGCCGCCCTCCGCCTCGAAACCGGCGTCGACGCCTTCTACGACTGGCAGGGCGGCCTCGTCTGGCTGCGCATGGAGGCTGATCCCGAGGAAGCGCTGCTGCGCCGCTACATCAAGGCCGTTGGCGGCGGGCACGCCACGCTGCTGCGCGCGCGGGCGGAGGCACTGGCGGCAAGCGAGGTCTTCCAGCCGCAGGCCGAGGCGGTCGCAATGCTTCAGGCGCGGGTGAAGGCGAGCTTCGATCCGGACGGACTGTTCCGGTCGCGGATGGTGGGATGAAGAGCATGATTGATGTTGACGCAGCCCTTCATCCCCCTGCCGGGACCTTCTCCCCGCGGGCGGGGAGAAGGAGCAAAACGGCGAGCCCCTCGTTCCTAGCCCCGTTTACGGGAAGAGGATGCAGTCAGGCAGACGGCGGACTGCGCCGTCCATGCCGGTATAGGAAGGGCGCCGACTGATGCAGACCAACTTCACCGCCGGGCAGCTCGCCGATCCCCATGTCGCGACATCGGAAAAGATCCTGCGCAAATGCGTGCATTGCGGCTTCTGCACGGCCACCTGTCCCACCTATGTGACGCTCGGCAACGAGCTCGACAGCCCGCGCGGGCGCATCTACCTCATCAAGGACATGCTGGAGAACGGCCGGCCGGCCGATGCGGAAGTGGTCACCCATATCGACCGCTGCCTCTCCTGCCTTTCCTGCGTGACCACCTGTCCCTCCGGCGTCGACTACATGCATCTCGTCGACCATGCGCGCATGCATATCGAGGAGACCTATAGGCGGCCCTTCTGGAACCGTCTGGCGCGCAGCGTGCTGGCGGCGGTGCTGCCCCACCCCGGCCGCTTCCGCCTGGCGCTGAGGGCGGCACATCTCGGCCGCCCCTTCGCCGGCCTCCTCAAGCGCTTCAAGCCGCTCGAACCCTTCGGCGCCATGCTGGACCTTGCGCCCCGCAGCCTGCCGAAAGCCGCCGACAGCGCAGGGCCCGGCACCCACCCCGCCGCCGGCCCGCGCCGCGGCCGGGTGGCGATCCTCTCGGGCTGCGCCCAGCCGGTGCTGAAGCCGGAGATCAACGCGGCGACGATCCGTCTGCTGACACGCTTCGGCGTCGAGGTCGTGGCGCCAGCGGGCGAGGTCTGCTGCGGCTCGCTCGTCCATCACATGGGCCGGGAGGCAGAGGCGCTGGAGGCGGCGCGGCGCAATGTCGACGTCTGGCTCGGCGAGGCCGAGAAAAGCGGGCTCGACGCCATCATCGTCACGGCTTCCGGCTGCGGCACGACGATCAAGGACTACGGTTTCATGCTGCGCCTCGATCCCGCCTATGCGGAAAAGGCCGCCCGCGTCTCGGCGTTCGCCAGGGACATCACGGAATATCTCGCCACCCTCGACCTGCCGCAGCAGGAGGCGAGGGGGCTGACGGTCGCCTATCATTCGGCCTGCTCCCTGCAGCACGGCCAGAAGATCACCATGCTGCCGAAGACGCTCCTGAAGAAGGCGGGCTTTGCCGTGCGCGATCCGGCGGAAGGGCACCTGTGCTGCGGTTCGGCCGGCACCTACAACATCCTGCAGCCCGAGATTTCCGGCAAGCTGAAGGCGCGCAAGGTGAAGAACATCGAGGCGACGAAGCCCGATCTCATCGCGACCGGCAATATCGGCTGCATCACCCAGATCGCCACGGGAACGGCGATCCCGATCCTGCACACGGTCGAACTGCTCGACTGGGCCTATGGCGGGGAAAGGCCGGCAGCGCTCCCGGCGCAGGATACGAAAATGCCGGCCTGAAGGCCGGCATCCAGGCTGCCGACAAAGTGTGAAACCCTCTCTTCCGTCATGCCCGGCCTGTCCCGAGCATCTGCAACGTCTCGATTTTTCAATGTGGTAGCGGATCCTCGGTACAAGGCCGAGGATGACGGCGTGGGCGAGGCGAGGTTTGTCAACACACAGAATGCCGGCCCGCAAGCCGGCATCGTCATCTGCCTTGAAGAACCGGCGGGATCAGCCGCCGAAGCCGAACAGCGTGCCGAGGAAGTCGATGCCCCGGTCGTTGTAGCTGATCGCGCCCTGCTTGTTGCCGGGGCCGACCACGATGACCTTGGTGCCGATGCCGGCGCGGGCATAGAGATGCTCCACGTCCTTGTTCATCATGCGGATGCAGCCCGAGGACATGTTCTGGCCGATCGTCCAGGGCTGGTTCGTGCCGTGGATGCGGAAGATCGTGTCGCGGCCGCCCTGGTAGAGGTAGAGCGCGCGCGCGCCGAGCGGATTGTCCTCGCCGCCCTGCTGCACGGCGGGCAGGATGCGGCCCTTCCTGGCCTCGCGGCGGCGCATCTCGGCCGGCGGCGTCCAGGTGGGCCACTCGGCCTTGCGGCCGACCTTCACCACGCCCGACCAGCCGAAGCCGTCGCGCCCGACGCCGATGCCGTAGCGCGTCGCGCGGTTCTTGCCCTCGACATAGTAGAGATACTTGTTGTTCGTATCGACGATGACGGTGCCCGGCGCCTGGTCGGTGACGAACCGCACCTTGGTGCGCTTGTATTTCTGCGCGACCTGCTTCCTGCTTTGCGGCTGTGCGACGAGCGTCACGCTGGAGGTCGTCTCGATCCGGTCGCCCGGAAGGGCGCCGGGGAAGGCGTTCGCCGACGTGGCCGGCATGACCGCGGTGGCGGCAAGCGCCGCCGCCAGCAGGATCGATGCGTATTTCCGCATGGTATAGTCCCTCTCACTCCTTGAATTTCGAGAGGCTAGCCGAGAGTCTTGATCAATTGCAAGCCGGCTTGCCGTCCACGGAACGTTTGTCGGCGCGGATTTCTTCGGGTTTTCCCAGCATCTGTTGCCGCAAAGCAAACATCTCCGGCCGCGCCGGCAGCCGGAGATGCTGGATTTGCATGGTCCTTGCCGGAAGCGGCGCCGTCAGATCACGATGACCTTGGTGCCGACCTTCACGCGCTCGTAGAGATCGACGACATCCTCGTTGCGCATGCGGATGCAGCCGGAGGAAACGCCGTAGCCGATCGTCCAGGGCGCGTTCGTGCCGTGGATGCGGTAAAGCGTGGAGCCGAGATACATGGCGCGCGAGCCGAGCGGGTTTTCCGGGCCGCCCTCCATGAAGGCCGGCAGGTAATGGCCCTTGGCCGCCTCGCGCTGGATCATCTCCTTCGGCGGCGTCCAGCTCGGCCATTCGGCCTTGCGGGTGATGGTATGCGCGCCGGCCCATTCGAAGCCCGGCTTGCCGACGCCGACGCCGTAGCGCCGCGCCTTGCCGTCGCCGAGCACGAGGTAGAGGAAGCGGTTGTTGGTATCGATGACGATCGTGCCCGCCTTGTGCTTGCTGTCGTAGGAAACGAGCTGCGGCAGGTAAGCCGGGTCGAGCTTCGAGCGGATCGGGTTCTGCGCGCGGCTCGTCACCGCGACCTGCTCGACGCGGGCGCCGTCGCGCCGGATGACGCGGCGCTGCTCCACCCGCTGGCGCTGGATGATCCGGCGGGTGTTGACGGCGGGCTGCACGCCCGCGCCGGTGAGTTGCATCAGCCAGGGGGCGGTGAGGTCGGGGCTCACGATGACGGGCGGCCGGCTCATGTAGCGGTCGCTCGCATAGGCGTTGGTCGTGGTGGCCAGGATGGTGGCTGCAAGAAGGATTCGTATCAACATCGGACGTACTCGCTACTGTTCGTCGCCGGGATGCGCCGGAAGGGGAGGAACGGCGCCGGTTCGCAAGGATGCTTGCACCCTTCGATGAAGCGAATGGTAAACGCCCGTTCATTCGACATGCGCGATGCGGATAAAGCTTTGAGTAGGGTTATTACCCGCTTTCCAAAAGTGGTTGATGAGTGGTAAACCGGAACAAAAAGGAAACGGAGACGGCGATGACGGAACGCGGACTGGTGGTGGGCGAGGACGGGCGCACGCGCTGCGCATGGCATGGCGGGCTGGACGACTATCGCCGCTACCACGACGAGGAGTGGGGCCGCCCGGTCACCAGCGATCACCGCCTGTTCGAGAAGATCTGCCTCGAAGGGTTCCAGTCCGGTCTTTCCTGGCTGACCATCCTGCGCAAGCGCGAGGGTTTCCGCGCCGCCTTCGCCGGCTTCGATTTCGACAGGGTCGCAACCTTCGACGAGACGGATGTCGCCCGCTGCCTTGCCGATCCCGGCATCGTGCGCCATCGCGGCAAGATCGTCTCGACGATCAACAATGCCCGCCGCGCGCAGGCTTTGCGCGACGAGTTCGGCACGCTCGCCCGCTATTTCTGGGGCTTCGAGCCGGGGCCGCAGGAGCGACCGGTGCGCGTGGACTGGGAGACGATCGCCGCCAACCCGACGACCCCCACCTCCGTGCGCCTGTCCAAGGACCTGAAGAAGCGCGGCTGGACCTTCGTCGGCCCGACGACGGTCTATGCCTTCATGCAGGCCATGGGTCTCGTCAACGACCATGTGGAGGGTTGCTTCTGCCGAGCGGAAGTGGAGGACAGAAGAAATCTGTTCGAACGGCCATAAATCGGGTATTGCCTGACGAATAGCTATTTGATTTTACAACGAATCATGTAGCTTAAGGTTGAGCGGCGAATTCATACATCGGAAGTTCTGGGGTTGACGTGCGCGTGCGTAGTCGCGTGCCGCTTTGTGCTGAATGATTTGGCATGAGGGGAACATGTCGCCAAAAGCAACTGCAATCGATGATTCTCGACTTGAACTCTGGGCCTGCGACAAGGCGCAGGAGATCATGCTTCGTGAAGGCTTTCGTCTGATCCGCTCCGCACGCAGCGGCAGCAATACCGAAATCCGCGAAACCAGCCTCATGATGGCCCGCGCCATCGCCGCCTCCCTTGTCGAGGCTTCGGCGGCCCGCGGCCTTTCCGCGGGCGAATAGGCATTCCGGGAACCCGCCGTTTCGGCGGGTTCTGCTTTTCGACGACGGTCGCGCCCCATGGTCGCGGCCGCCCGGGCCGGGCGCGGGGGCGACGGCGCGCGAGGAGGGCCGGGAGCGCCGGCGACGGTTCCGCATGCCGCACCGCCGGACGGTCCTTGCCTTACTCGCCCGCCGCCATTCCCGTGCCCGGCCCGGGGTTCACGTCCTTCGACCGGTCAGGCCCGCCTTTCGGCGGACCTGCTCGTATCCGGTGCGGCTCACCTGGCGTTCTTTGCCAGCCACTCCTCCATCATCCTGATCTCGCCCTCCTGGGCGCGGACGATCTCTTCGGCGAGCGTGCGGATGGCGGGGTCCTTGCCGTGCTCGAGCTCCACCTTGGCCATGTCGATGGCGCCCTGATGATGGGCGATCATGCCGCGCACGAAGTCCGCGTCGGCATTGCCGGTGAACTCGATCGCCATGCCCTTGTGCATCCGGTCGTTCGCGGCGGTGAAGGCCTTGGTGGAGGCGCTCTGGTCGACCGCCATGTCGCTTGCGCTCATGTGGCCGGAATGGTCGGCCTCCTGGGCCATTGCGGGCAGCGTGAAGGCGAGCGCCATGGCTGCGCCGAGAATCATGTTCCTTGCGTTCATTGTCTTGAATCCAGTTCTCAATACGGGTGATTGTCAGGGGCGGGACGCCCCGGATGGATCAAGGGATGCGGAACCGGGGAGGGGGATCGAGCGGCGGCGGCGTCAGGCCGGCAAGCTGCGCCACGGTGGCGGGAAGCAGGCTCGAAAGGGTCGCGCGACCGTCCGGCGGCTCCAGCCGCGTGGCCTCGATCGCAAAACAGGCCGAGCAGGCGAGGGGATGGGCGGCGGGCTTCGCCTTGCCGTGCTCGCCGCCATTCTCCTCCTGCATCCGGTGCATCGCGTGCATGCCGGCCGGCTGGGCGGCGGCCAGCGTTGCGGCAACCGCCGGTATCCAGCCGGAAAGCACGGCGCCGAGAATGGCGAGGACGAAGACGACCTGTCTCATGGAACGAGAGATAGGCGCCCGGCGCGCAAAAGAAAAGGCTCGGCTGGGGACGCATCGTCGCGGGCAGGCGACCCGCGAGGGCGCGCCGGTTCTCTCCATCATCTGCCAGCGGACGAAAGGCAGGGGGGCATTCTCCCTCGCGCCGTCATGATGCATGGCGCCTGCGCCCTTGCCGCTGCCCGCCCAATCCGCTAGGGAAACCCCAACGGAAATACAGGAATTTCGGGTATCCCGATGAGCGAAAAGCAGAAAAAACCGCAGAAGCTGAAAGCCCGCCTGCCGCGCGGCTTCGTTGATCGCGACGCCGCGGACATCCGCGCGGTGAACGAGATGACGGCAAAGATCCGCAAGGTCTACGAGCATTACGGCTTCGACCCCGTGGAAACCCCGCTCTTCGAATATACCGACGCGCTCGGCAAGTTCCTGCCCGATGCCGACCGGCCGAACGAGGGCGTCTTCTCGCTGCAGGACGACGACGACCAGTGGATGAGCCTTCGCTACGACCTGACGGCGCCGCTCGCCCGCCATGTCGCGGAGAATTTCAACGAGATCCAGCTTCCCTACCGCACCTATCGCGCCGGCTACGTCTTCCGCAACGAGAAGCCGGGTCCGGGCCGCTTCCGTCAGTTCATGCAGTTCGATGCCGATACGGTTGGCGCGGCCGGCGTGCAGGCCGATGCCGAGATGTGCATGATGATGTCGGACACGATGGAAGCGCTCGGCATCGCCCGCGGCGACTACGTCATCCGCGTCAACAACCGCAAGGTCCTCGACGGCGTGCTGGAGGCGATCGGCCTCGGCGGCGAGGACAAGGTCGGCCAGCGCCTCACCGTGCTGCGCGCCATCGACAAGCTCGACAAGTTCGGCCCCGAGGGCGTCCGGCTCCTGCTCGGCGCCGGCCGCAAGGATGAATCCGGCGACTTCACCAAGGGCGCCGGCCTCGATGCCGGCCAGATCGACAAGGTGCTCTTCTTCGTCGGCATCAAGGACTATGCGCAAAGCGCTGCGGACCTTGCCAAACTCGTCGAGGGCACCGCGAACGGCGCCGAGGGCGTCGAGGAACTGAACCAGATCGGCCACCTCGTCACCTCGGCCGGCTACGGCCCGGACCGCATCAAGATCGACCCGTCGGTCGTGCGCGGCCTCGAATATTACACCGGCCCCGTCTTCGAGGCCGAGTTGCAGTTCGCCGTCACCAACGAGAAGGGCGAGAAGGTCGTCTTCGGCTCGGTCGGCGGCGGCGGCCGCTACGATGGCCTCGTGTCCCGCTTCATGGGCCAGCCGGTGCCGGCGACGGGCTTTTCCATCGGCGTCTCGCGCCTGATGACGGCGCTGAAGAACCTCGGCAAGCTCGGTGAGGACGAGGTGCTCGCGCCCGTCCTCGTCACCGTCATGGATGGCGACGTCGAGAGCATGGGCCGTTACCAGCGCTTCACGCAGGACCTGCGCGCCGCCGGCATCCGCGCCGAGATGTACCAGGGCAACTGGAAGAAGTTCGGCAACCAGCTCAAATATGCCGACCGCCGCGGTGCGCCGGTCGCCATCATCCAGGGCGGCGACGAGCGCGCGGAAGGCCTCGTGCAGATCAAGGACCTGATCGAGGGCAAGCGCCTTTCCGGCGAGATCGAGGACAACATCGCCTGGCGCGAGGCGCGCGTCGCGCAGGTTTCCGTGCCCGAGGCCGAGCTGGTCGCCAAGGTCCGCGAAATCCTCGACGCGCAGGCCGAAGACCGGGCGCGGCAGGGGTGATGGACATCGTGCGGCAAGGCCCCCTCATCCGCCTGCCGGCACCTTCTCCCCGAGGGGAGAAGGGACATGCCGCTGCGTTTCGTTTTCCCTTCTCCCCCTGGGGAGAAGGTGGCCCGAAGGACCGGATGAGGCGGGCCTTTGCCGCCTCATGCCCGGAGCGCTTCCCATGCCCCTGACGAACCTGCCCGCCTTCGCATCCGATCTTGTCGCCGACCTTGAAGGGCTCGGCACGGAGCGCGTCGACACGCCGGTCATCCAGCCGGCCGAACCCTTCCTCGACATGGCGGGCGAGGACCTGCGCCGGCGTATCTTCATGACGGAGAGCGAGACCGGCAAGAGCCTGTGCCTGCGTCCCGAATTCACCATCCCCGTATGCCTGCGCCATATCGAGACGGCGACCGGCACGCCGCGGCGCTATTCCTACCTCGGCGAGGTCTTCCGCCAGCGCCGCGAGGGGGCGAACGAGTTCTACCAGGCCGGCATCGAGGATCTCGGCGAGCCGGACATTGCCCGCGCCGACGCGCGCATCGTGCGCGACGCGCTGCACGTCATCTCCAACCGCCTTCCGGGCACGCCGCTTTCCGTAACGCTCGGCGACCAGGGCGTCTTCGAGGCGGTCGTCGCCGCCTGCGGCCTTCCGGCCGGCTGGCAGAAGCGCCTCATCCACGCCTTCGGCAACCATGCGCACCTGCAGAAGCTGATCGCCGACCTTTCCGATCCCGCGCCGTCAGGCGTGTTCGGCCCGGAGGTCGAGCGCCTTGCCATCCTCGGCATGCTCGACGACGAGGCAAAGCTGATCGCCCATATCGACGCGACGATGGAGGCGACCGGCTATTCCACCAATGCCAGCCGCAGCCCCGCCGCCATCGCCCGCCGCCTGCGCGAGAAGATGGAACTGGCCAACACGCGGCTCGACAGCCGCACGCTGGCGCTGCTGAAGGAATTCCTGGCGCTGGAGATCAGCCTTGCCGAAGCCC
The DNA here is from genome assembly GCF_021401195.1 of Shinella sp. NM-101. NCBI lineage: Bacteria > Pseudomonadati > Pseudomonadota > Alphaproteobacteria > Hyphomicrobiales > Rhizobiaceae > Shinella > Shinella sp. NM-101. Next base: position 36,994 of record NZ_JACBFT010000020.1, read on the forward strand.
CCGAGGCGCTCGCCGCCTTCGCGCGGAAGGCGGGGCTTGTCCTCGGCGCGGCGCTGGAGCGTTTCGAGAGCCGCGTTTCGGCGCTGCGAGAGGCTGGCGTCGATCCGGCGACGATCACCTACCGCGCCGCCTTCGGACGCCCGCTCGATTACTATACCGGCCTCGTCTTCGAGATCACGCCGGCCGGCGATGCCGCGGTGCTCGCCGGCGGCGGCCGGTTCGACCGGCTGCTGACGCTGCTCGGCGCAAGGGAGCGCATCCCGGCCGTCGGCTTCTCGCTCTGGCTCGACCGTATCGCAAGCGCCGGGGGAGCCGCCGCATGACCATCACCATCGGTCTTCCCTCCAAGGGCCGCATGAAGGAGGACAGCTCCGCCGTCCTCGCCCGCGCCGGCTTCACCGTCACCGCGGTCGGCAACGACCGGTCCTATCGCGGCCGCGTCGAGGGGCGCGACGATATCGAGATCGCCTTCCTCTCCGCCTCCGAGATTTCCCGCGAGATCGCGAGCGGCACCGTCGATTTCGGCGTGACCGGCGAGGACCTCGTGCGCGAGGGGCTGGCGGAGGCCGATGCCCGCGTCGAATTCTGCGCCCGCCTCGGCTTCGGCCATGCGGACGTGGTGGTCGCCGTGCCGGAGATCTGGCTCGACGTCGACACCATGGCCGACCTCGGCGATGTCGCCGCGGACTTCCGCGCCCGCCACGGCCGGCGCCTGACCATCGCCACGAAATACTGGCGGCTGACGCAGCAGTTCTTCTCCGGCAACCACGGCATCCAGCTCTACCGCATCGTCGAAAGCCTCGGCGCCACGGAAGGCGCGCCGGCCTCCGGCTCGGCGGACATCATCGTCGACATCACCTCGACCGGCTCGACCCTTGCCGCCAACCACCTGAAGATCCTGTCGGACGGCGTGATCCTCCGGTCCGAAGCCTGCCTCGTGCGCGCCCGGAAGGCCGAGCACAACGACAATGCGGTGGTGGCCGAGATCGTCGAGCGGGTGCGCGCGGTGCTGTAGAGGCAGATTTGCCCTCATCCCGCCGCCGCGACCTTCTCCCCGCAAGCGGGGAGAAGGAGACGCGCCGGACCGGTTTCCCGGCCTAACGCGCTTCCTCTCCAGCCTGCCTGGGATGGGAAGGAAAACGGTGCTGCATACCCCGCCCCGCTTGCGGGGAGAACGCGACCTGCAGGTCGGATGAGGGGCGGCCGCTTGCCGAAGCTCCACCGGAAATTTCCCGCCCGCACCCTGACATCGGCCGGCGCGCTGTCCTATCTATGAACCCTCACCCGCAAGGAGTCCGTCCATGGCAGACCTGTCGTCCTTCCCCATCACCAAGAAGTGGCCCGCAAGGAACCCCGACATCATCCAGCTCTATTCGCTGCCGACGCCGAACGGCGTGAAGGTATCGATCGCGCTGGAGGAACTCGGCCTTGCCTATGAGCCGCACCGCATCGAGTTCGGGCCGGAGGGCGTGAAGTCGCCGGAATTCGTGTCGCTCAACCCGAACGGCCGCATTCCCGCGATCATCGATCCGGACGGGCCGGGCGGCAAGCCGATCGGCCTCTTCGAATCCGGCGCGATCCTCGTCTATCTCGCGGAAAAGACGGGCAGGCTCATCCCCGCCGATCCCGCTGCCCGTTACGAGACCCTGTGCTGGGTGATGTTCCAGATGAGCGGCATCGGGCCGATGTTCGGCCAGTTCGGCCATTTCCACAAGTTCGCCGCCGACAAGGTCGCCAACAATTCCTATCCCGTGGAGCGCTACCGGGACGAATCGAAGCGCCTCCTGTCCGTACTGGAGGCGCGCCTCAAGGATCGCCCTTGGGTCATGGGCGACGAATACACCATCGCGGACATCACGACGTTCCCGTGGGTGCGCGGCGCGGACGTCTTCTATGGCGGCCGCGAGGCCCTGGACTATGCGGGCTTCCCCGCCGTCATGGCCTGGCTGGAGCGGTGCCTTGCCCGGCCGGCCGCACAGAAGGGCCTGGAGATCCCCGCCGCGTCCTGACGCAGACGAAGGATCCGGCGGCGTGGCGACGCGTTGACGCCGCGCGCCGGAGCGCGCTACCTCTTGGGCAGCGCGCGGCCGCTTTGCGTGCGGAAAACAAAATGCCCGAGGGCAGGGCGAGAGACGGGACGGAAGCATCGTGACGGGAAGACTGGTTGTTGTGGGCGGCGGTCAGGCCGCGTTTGCGCTCGTTGCCAAGCTGCGCGCGCTGAAGGACGAGCGGCCGATCACCATCCTCGCCGCCGAGGCGAGCCATCCCTACCAGCGCCCGCCGCTTTCCAAGAAATACCTGCTCGGCGAGGCCGACCTTTCCCGCCTGATGTTCCGGCCGGAGAACTGGTACGCTGAAAACAACGTCGACATCCGCCTGTCGACCGAGGTCACCGCGATCGACCGCGCGGCAAAGACGGTGAGCCTCGGCGACGGCTCCACCCTGCATTACGGCGTCCTGGCGCTCGCCACGGGCGCGACGCCCCGCCGCCTGCCGGCCGAGATCGGCGGCGACCTGGAGGGCGTCTTCACGGTGCGCGACTACCGCGATGCCGACCGCCTCGGCCTCGAAATGCAGGAGGGCCGCCGGGCGCTCGTCGTCGGCGGCGGCTATATCGGCCTCGAGGCCGCGGCCGTCGCGCGGGGCAGGGGGCTGCATGTCACCGTCATCGAGATGGCCGACCGCATCCTCGCCCGCGTCGCCTCGCCCGCCACGGCGACGATCCTCAAGGCCATCCACACCGCGCGCGGCGTCGACGTGCGCGAGAAGACCGGACTCGTCCGCCTCCTCGGCGAGAACGGCCGTGTGACCGGGGCGGAGCTCTCCGACGGCTTCGTGCTGCCGGTGGACGTGGTGATCGCCGGCATCGGCGTCGCCGCGAACGACCGGCTCGCCCGCGATGCCGGGCTGGAGGTTGCGAACGGCATCGTCGTCGATGCCCATGCCCGAACCTCCGATCCCTCCATCTTCGCGATGGGCGACTGCGCCGTGCTTCCCTTCGAGGGCAACCGCGTGCGGCTGGAATCCGTGCAGAACGCCGTCGACCAGGCGGAAGCGGCCGCCGCGGTCATCGCCGGCGGCGATGCGCCCTACGTGCCGAAGCCCTGGTTCTGGTCCGACCAGTATGACGTCAAGCTGCAGATCGCCGGCTTCTGCCTGGGCTTCGACGACACATTCGTGCGCCCCGGCCAGCGCGAGGGAGCTGTCTCGGTCTGGTATTTCCGGGGAGGAAAGCTGATCGCCGTCGATGCCGTCAACGACGCCAAGGCCTATGTCGTCGGCAAGAAGCTGATCGAGATGGGCCGCACGCCCGACCGCGCAGCCCTCGAAGACCCGGCGACGGACCTCAAGGCGCTGACGCTCTGAGGCTCCGCCGTGCCAGGGTTGAGCGGCTTTGCTGCTCTTGATGGAGACGGTTGTGTCATTTTGATATTTGTTAAGCATGGGCAGACGTAAGGTCGGGCATCGCCATCTCGAACTGGGGCGGTTTACGGATTTTTCAGGGGTGCCGGGATGTCTGGAGCCATCTTGCCCTCCCACCGGTGATCCATGTTCCGCATCCTTGCCTGCATTACCGTCGAGCACGACCTTCGCCTCGTCCTGCTCGCAGCCCTGATCTGCTTCCTGTCCTCTTACGTGGCGGTAGCGCTGGCGCAGCGCGCGCGGGCGGCTGAGAAGATGGCCCGCACCCTGTGGCTGGGGGCGGCGGGCACGTCGAGCGGCTTCGGCATATGGGCGACGCATTTCATCGCGATGCTCGCCTATGATCCCGGCGTGGTCGTCGGCTACGACATGAGGCTGACGCTGGTCTCGCTGGCCGTCGCCATCGTGGTCACGGCGATCGGCCTTGCGCTCGCCACCTATCTTGCGGGCCGCAGCGCCGTCGTCGCGGGCGGTCTCCTGCTCGGCGCAGGCATCGCCTCCATGCACTATATCGGCATGTCGGCGGTGGAGTTGCCCGGCACGCTTCACTGGAACCATGCCTATGTGGCCGCCTCCGTCGTCTGCGCCGGCCTTTTCGGCGCGCTGGCGCTGCTCGTCTGCATGCATCCCCGGCCGCGGGCGCGCGAGCGGGCGCTCGCCACGATCCTGATGGCATTCGCCGTCGTGTCGCTGCACTTCACGGGCATGGCGGCCGTCACCGTCGAGCCGGGCCTGATGCCCGTCAGCGACGACACGCTGATCTCGACGGGCCTCATGGTGCCGCTGATCGCGGCGGTCGCCTTCTCGCTGCTCTTCGCCGGCCTGACGGCGGCGGTCTTCGCCCGCCAGGCCGAGCTTGCGGCGACGGAGAGCACGCGCCAGTTCGCGATGATCGTGCAGGGCGTCAAGGACTATGCGATCTGCATGCTCGACCCCGAAGGCCGCGTCGCCAACTGGAACGAGGGCGCCGAGCGCCACAAGGGCTACAAGGCGCACGAGATCGTCGGCCAGCATTTCTCGCGCTTCTACAGCGCCGAGGACCGCGCGGCCGGCGTGCCGGAGCGCACGCTCCGCATCGCCCGCAAGGAAGGCAAGTGCGAGAGCGAGGGCTGGCGCTACCGCAAGGACGGCTCGCGCTTCTGGGCGAATGTCGTGCTCGATCCCATTCACGATGCCGACGGCGCGCTCGTCGGCTATGCCAAGATCGTCAAGGACGTGACGGAGGAAAAGGCGGCGGCCGACCGGCTCGCCGAGGTGACGAAGAACCTCGACCTTGCCCTGGAGAACATGTCGCAGGGCCTTTGCCTGTTCGACAAGGACGAGCGCCTGCTGCTCGCCAACAGGCGCTACAGTGAGATCTTCGGCTTCCCGGACGGCCACATCCGGCCGGGGATGACGTTGCGCGAGATCGTCGAGCAGGGTGTCGCCCACCTCTGCTCGGATCCCGAGGTCTGGCAGGCGAAGGCCCGCGACGTCCACGCCCGTCGCCGTGCCGCCATCCAGGCGAATGACGGCGGCGCGATCGTCGAGAAGCTGCCGAGCGGCGTCTCGGTCCAGTTGCGCTACCGCACCCTGCCGGATGGCGCATGGGTCGCGACCTATGAGGACGTCTCGGAGCGCCTGCGCTCGGAGGAACAGATCTCCTTCCTCGCCCGCCACGACAACCTGACGGGCCTGCCGAACCGCGCGAGCTTCAACAACCGGCTGGACGCCGACCTCGATGCCGCCCGCCGTTCCGGCTGCAAGGTCGCGGCCATCGGCATCGACCTCGACAAGTTCAAGGAAATCAACGATACGCGCGGCCACGCGGCCGGCGACGAGGTGCTCGTCACGCTGTCGCGGCGCATGCAGGCCTGCCTCGGCGCGGACGAGACGGTGGCCCGCTTCGGCGGCGACGAGTTCGCCGCGGCGAAGCGCTTCGAGGACATGTCGGAGCTGACCGATTTCCTCCAGCGCCTCGAATCCTGCCTCAACGCGGAAATCCGCATCGACGGCTACGACATCAAGCCGGGCGCCAGCCTCGGCGTGGCGATCTATCCGCAGGATGCCGACAATATCGAGGCCCTGCTCAACAATGCCGACCTTGCCATGTACCGTGCCAAGGAGGCGCTGACGGAGACGGTCTGCTTCTACGAGGTCTCGATGGACGAGGCCGCCCGTGATCGCCGCCTCATCGCCAACGATCTCTGGCAGGCGGTGGAGCGCAGGGAACTGCAGCTTCACTACCAGGTCCAGAAGGCGGTCAATTCCGGCGAGACGATCGGCTACGAGGTCCTGCTGCGCTGGCACCATCCGGTGCGCGGCACCATCCCGCCGTCCGCGTTCATTCCGATCGCCGAGGAATGCGGCGCCATCCTGCCGGTCGGCGAATGGGTGCTGCGCGAGGCCTGCCGCGAGGCCGCGACCTGGGACAACGACCACAAGATCGCCGTCAACCTGTCGCCCGTCCAGCTCGGCAACGCCGACGTCGCCGACCTCGTCCAGCAGGTTCTGCTGGAAACCGGCCTCGGCCCGCACCGCCTGGAGCTGGAGATCACCGAATCGACCATCATCGGCGACAAGGAACGCGCGCTGCAGACGCTGCGCCGCATCAAGGCGCTGGGCGTCACCATCGCCATCGACGATTTCGGCACGGGCTATTCGTCGCTGGAGACCCTGCGCGCCTTCCCCTTCGACAAGATCAAGCTGGACCGAAGCTTCATGAGCGAGGTGGAGGCGAGCGCCGAGGCGAAGGCGATCATCCGCGCCATCCTGGCGCTCGGCCGGACGCTGCGCGTGCCGGTGCTCGCCGAGGGCGTTGAGACGCGCAGCCAGCTCGACATCCTTCTCGACGAAGGCTGCGACGAGGCACAGGGCTACTTCCTCGGAAGGCCGGCGCCGATCGAGCGCATCCGGCCGGCCGGGCAGGCCAGCGAAGCCGCCTGAGGCGGGATCGGGGTGGCCGGATGGCGCGGGCGCCTACTGCCGCTTGAAGCGGCGCCCGGCAAGGTCGATCTGGAAGCGCGGAAAGATGAAGACGCCGATGATCGTGCCGGCGTATTTCTCCTCCAGGCCTGTCGATTCGCCGACGCAGAACACCGGCTGGCGCGGCGCGCCGTCGAGGTGGATCGTCGTGGAGAAGCAGAAGGACGAGGAGGAGGCGGCCGCCTGCTCGAAGAGTTCGAGCACCCGCGTGCGGTCGAGCGGCTCGTAGCATCGGATGAGGTTGAGAAGCCCGCAGGCGCGCTGCGGCAGGCCATGCGCCTGCGCCGCCTTCTCGCCGAGCGTGAAGAGGCCGTTGGAGAGATCGCCGGTCCAGCGCTCCGTCACGCAATATTGCGTGAGCAGTTCGTTGTCCGTCTCGTCGAAGCCCATCGAGCCCGGCAGAAAGGGCGCCGAGAGATCTGTCTTGATTATCTTGAACACCTACGACCCCAGGGCAGTTGCTCGAATTCGGACGGCACGTCCTCCCGCAAGGGGGCACGACATGCGCAAAAGACGCTCCGGCTGACATTTCTCGCGAAACCGCCGAACCATTTTCTCATGTACTGAACTGCGTCCGGCTTCCACGGCATGCGGATCGGACGTACGCGCGAAAAACCGCGGTCGACTTTCGTTCGGGTCTTCCGGCGGCTTTCTGGAATTGGGAGTTCGGCGGCACGGCCGACCGTTGCGTCAAAACCAGCACCTGAACCCCGGGTGAATCTTTAAAGTTCACTTGGGGCGCCTTTATAGTTGGTTTTTTGATGCCTTCAACGTCTTTTTGATAATTATTGTACAAATGGAAAAATTCTTTTCACGGCAACGATACAGATTTGGCCGCCGCGAAAATGCAGAAAGGGCGGCCCGAAGACCGCCCTTTCCGAACTGAACCGGTTTGGCTCGGATGCAGGACCCGAAGGTCTTACATCATGTCCATGCCGCCCATTCCGCCCATGCCGCCCGGCATAGCCGGAGCGTCCTTCTTGGGCAGTTCGGCGATCATGGCTTCCGTCGTGATCAGCAGCGAGGCAACCGAAGCGGCGTTCTGGAGCGCCGTGCGGACGACCTTGACCGGGTCGACGATGCCGAGTGCGATCAGGTCGCCGTATTCGCCGGTCTGGGCGTTGTAGCCGTAGTTGTCTTCGTTCTTGTCGAGGATCTTGCCGACGACGATGGAGGCTTCGTCACCTGCGTTTTCCGCGATCTGGCGAACGAGGGACTGGAGAGCCTTGCGCACGATGTTGATGCCGGCTTCCTGGTCGTCGTTCTCGCCCTTGGCGGCGATCTTCGTGGAAGAGCGGAGCAGGGCGACGCCGCCGCCCGGTACGATGCCTTCCTGAACGGCAGCGCGCGTCGCGTTGAGGGCGTCGTCGATGCGGTCCTTCTTTTCCTTCACTTCGACTTCCGTCGAGCCGCCGACGCGGATGACGGCAACGCCGCCGGCGAGCTTGGCAAGGCGTTCCTGCAGCTTCTCGCGGTCGTAGTCGGAGGTGGTTTCCTCGATCTGGGCCTTGATCTGCGCGACGCGGCCTTCGATTTCGGCCTTCTGGCCGGCACCGTCGACGATCGTCGTGTTTTCCTTGGAGATCGAGACCTTCTTGGCACGGCCGAGCATGTCGAGCGTGACGTTTTCGAGCTTGATGCCGAGGTCTTCGGAGATGACCGTGCCGCCCGTCAGGATGGCGATGTCTTCGAGCATGGCCTTGCGGCGGTCGCCGAAGCCCGGAGCCTTGACGGCAGCGATCTTGAGGCCGCCACGCAGCTTGTTGACGACGAGGGTCGCAAGGGCTTCGCCTTCGACGTCTTCAGCGACGATGACCAGCGGCTTGCCGGTCTGGACGACGGCTTCGAGAACCGGGAGCATGGCCTGGAGGTTCGAGAGCTTCTTCTCGTGCAGGAGAATGTAGGCGTCTTCGAGGTCGGCGACCATCTTTTCCGGGTTGGTCACGAAGTAGGGCGAGAGATAGCCGCGGTCGAACTGCATGCCTTCGACGACTTCGAGTTCGGTTTCGGCGGTCTTGGCTTCTTCAACCGTGATGACGCCTTCGTTGCCGACCTTCTGCATGGCTTCGGCAATGTCGAGACCGACCTGCTTGTCGCCGTTTGCGGAGATCGTGCCGACCTGGGCGACTTCTTCCGAGGTGTTGATCTTCTTGGCCTTGGCCTGGAGATCCTTGACGACTTCGGCGACGGCGAGGTCGATGCCGCGCTTCAGGTCCATCGGGTTCATGCCGGCAGCAACGGCCTTGTGGCCTTCGCGGACGATGGCCTGGGCCAGAACCGTCGCGGTCGTCGTGCCGTCGCCGGCGATGTCGTTGGTCTTGGAAGCGACTTCACGGACGAGCTGGGCGCCCATGTTCTCGAACTTGTCTTCCAGTTCGATTTCCTTGGCGACGGAAACGCCGTCCTTGGTGATGCGCGGAGCGCCGAAGGACTTGTCGATGACGACGTTGCGGCCCTTCGGGCCGAGCGTTACCTTGACGGCGTCTGCGAGGACGTCGACGCCGCGCAGCATCTTTTCGCGTGCGGTGCGGCCGAATTTGACTTCTTTGGCTGCCATTGTGAGAACTCCTGAAGAGGTATCAGCGAATTGGGGAAGGAATTATCGGCGAGATCAGCCGATGATGCCCATGATGTCGGCTTCCTTCATGATCAGAAGGTCTTCGCCGTCGAGCTTGACTTCGGTGCCGGACCACTTGCCGAACAGGACGCGGTCGCCGGCCTTGACGTCGAGTGCGACGACCTTGCCGGATTCGTCACGCGCGCCGGAGCCGACGGCGACGACTTCGCCTTCCTGCGGCTTTTCCTTGGCGGTGTCCGGAATGATGATGCCGCCCTTGGTCTTGGCTTCGGATTCGACGCGACGAACGACGACGCGGTCGTGAAGCGGGCGGAAGGTGGTGCTTGCCATTGTCTTATCCCTCGATCAAATGACATGACGGATCGCGATGCGGACCCGGTGGATTGATGTTAGCACTCGCCGTTAAGGAGTGCTAGCGGAGCCGAGATAGGCGCCCGCGCGTTTCGAGTCAAGAATGGACCATCGAAATTATTTCGGCCGGCATGGTTGCCGCAGCCGGCAGATGGGAGCCATGTCGCACGCCATCAAGGCAGCTTCGTGAATTTTCGCCCGTTTCCCTGTGGATGGGGCAAAATTGCGGGAAGAGGCTTGTTTTCTTGGCGTCGCTTTGCAATGTCAGCCGGGCTCGATCTCGACACGGGAATCCCTGATGGCTCAACGCATCCAATCCTTCCGCGACATCGCCGCGCAGTACGACGCGGTGCTCTGCGACGTCTGGGGCGTCCTGCACAACGGCGTCGAGGCCTTTTCCCACGCGTCCGAGGCGCTCGCCGAAGCCCGCGCGGCCGGTCTTGCGGTCGTGCTCATCACCAATTCCCCGCGTCCCCATCCCGGCGTGAAGGTGCAGATCCGCGGGCTCGGCGTTCGCGACGACGCCTATGACCGCATCGTCACCTCGGGCGACGTCACCCGTTCGCTGATCGCCGAAGGCCCGGGCAAGGTCTATTTCATCGGGGCCGAGAAGGACCTGCCGCTGCTGGACGGTCTCGATGTCGAGACGGTCGGGCTTAAGGAGGCCGGCATCGTCGTCTGCGCGGGCCTGCGCGACGACGAAGTGGAAGCCGTCGAGGACTATCGCGAGGAACTGGCGGCGCTCGCCGCGCGCGGCCTGCCCTTCATCTGCGCCAATCCGGACCTCGTCGTCGAGCGCGGCCACAAGCTCATCGCCTGCGCCGGCGCGCTTGCCGGGCTTTATGAAGAGCTCGGCGGCACGACCCGCATCGCCGGCAAGCCGCACCGGCCGATCTACGAGAAGTCGCTGGCCGAGCTGCGCGCGGTGCGCGGCGCCTTCGACATGGCCCGCGTGATCGCCATCGGCGACGGCATGCCGACCGATGTCCGCGGCGCGCAGGCCTATGGCCTCGACGTGCTGTACATTTCAGGCGGCATCCACGCGGGGCACTATGTGGAAGGCGGGCGTACCGACGAGGCAAGGCTCGCCGCCTTCCTCGCGACGGAGGATGCCCATCCGAAATGGTGGATGCCCCGGCTGCAGTGACGGGATGGAGACGGTCGGCATGACGGTATTTCACAGGAACGAGACCAGGGAGCCGCTGCCGGAGCCTCTGCGCGGCGGCGTCATCGCGATCGGCAACTTCGACGGCGTGCACCGCGGCCACCAGGCCGTGCTGCAGCGAGCGCTCGACATCGCGGCGGATCGCGCCATCCCGGCGCTGGTGCTGACCTTCGAGCCGCATCCGCGCACCGTCTTCCGCCCGGAGCGCCCCGTCTTCCGTATCACCCCGGCTCCGCTCAAGGCCCGCATCCTCGAAGGCATGGGCTTTTCCGCCGTCATCGAATATCCCTTCGACCGCAGCTTCTCCGAAATCTCCGCCCACGACTTCATCGGCTCCGTCCTCATGGACTGGCTGCACGCTTCCGAGGTCGTCACCGGCTTCGACTTCCATTTCGGCAGGGGCCGGGAAGGCGGCCCCGCCTTCCTGATGGCGGCCGGCCAGGACAACGGCTTCGGCGTCACGCTCGTCGACGCCTTCCGCGACGAGAATGCCTCGGTCATCTCCTCCAGCTTCATCCGCGCGCTGCTCGGCGAGGGGGAGGTCGCGGAAGCCGCCGGCCAGCTCGGCTACCGCTATACGGTCGAGGCCGAGGTGATCGGCGGCAAGCGGCTCGGCCGCACGCTCGGCTATCCCACCGCCAACATGCAGCTTCCGTCCGAGGTGGAACTGCGCAACGGCATCTACGCCGTGCGTTTCCGCCGCCCGGACGGCAGCCTCCACGACGGCGTCGCCAGCTACGGCCGCCGCCCGACCGTCGATGCGAACGGCGCCCCGCTGCTCGAAACCTTCCTGTTCGATTTCTCCGGCGACCTCTACGGCGAGGTCTGCGCCGTCTCCTTCTTCGGCCACCTGCGCGACGAATTGAAATTCGACGGCCTCGATGCCCTCGTGGTGCAGATGAAGCGCGACGAGGAGGAGGCAAGGGCCCTGCTTTCCGGCGTCAGGCCGCTCGGGGCCATCGACCGGCGTCTCTGTTTCTGAGGCCGCGATGAGCGGCGCGCATTGCCCCGTCCATCTCTTCCGTTCGGTGGGCTTTGCGCCTTCCGGCGATACCGTGGTCAGCATCGCGCCCATGGACAAGGTCGTCGCCGTCTATGGCGGCGGCGGAGCCTTCGATGCGGACGGGCTTTCGGCCGCCTTCGGCGGAGCGGCCGTTTTCAGGCACGAGGCGACGGGCGAGCTTTTCGCCGGTGTCTGGGGCACGCGCAATGCTTCCCGCTTTCGTCGCGAGATGCGTGAGCGCATGCCCGTCGTCGTCAGCCGCGAAATGCCGGAGGTGCGGCTGGTCGTGCGCAGCGCGGAAGGCAGGCGCCCCGTACGGCCGCCGCTTGCCGGGGATTAGCGGGCGTTCGTGCCGGCACGCGGTCGATTGCGGCGCTTGCAGGCTTTTCAAAACGCCGAAAAGGCCGTAAGACCGCGCGCATGATGCTCCACCGGCCGACCATCGATCTGCGAATTAGTGGCCCGGCCTTCCGCGCGCTCTGAGCGAGGCCGGAAGGTCCGGGATTTCGGGCGTTGCTGACGACGCCCCCGCCGTCATTGCCGGTGCATTGACCGATATTTCCCCGCATGCGCGAAAGACGCGCGACGAGACGATAGCCACACCCATGACCGATACAGCCGAAAAAGTCGATTATTCGTCCACCCTCTACCTGCCGCAGACGGATTTCCCCATGCGCGCCGGCCTGCCGCAGAAGGAGCCGGAAACGGTCGCCCGCTGGCAGAAGATGGAGCTTTACAAGAAGCTGCGCGCCTCCGCCGCCGGCCGCGAGAAGTTCGTGCTGCACGACGGCCCGCCCTATGCCAACGGCAACATCCATATCGGCCACGCGCTGAACAAGATCCTGAAGGACGTCATCAACCGCTCCTTCCAGATGCGCGGCTACGACGCCAACTATGTGCCCGGCTGGGACTGCCACGGCCTTCCGATCGAATGGAAGATCGAGGAAAAGTACCGCGAGAAGGGCAGGAACAAGGACGAGGTCCCGGTCAACGAGTTCCGCCAGGAATGCCGTGACTTCGCCAGCGGCTGGATCAAGGTCCAGACCGAGGAGTTCAAGCGCCTCGGCATCGAGGGCGACTTCGAGAACCCCTACACGACGATGAACTTCCACGCGGAAGCCCGCATCGCCGGCGAGCTCCTGAAGATCGCCAAGTCCGGCCAACTCTACCGCGGCTCCAAGCCGGTCATGTGGTCGGTCGTCGAGCGCACGGCGCTGGCCGAGGCCGAGGTCGAATATGCCGATGTCGAGAGCGACACGATCTGGGTGAAGTTCCCGATCGTCGAAGGCCCGGCCGACCTCCAGGGCAACTTCGTCGTCATCTGGACCACCACCCCCTGGACGATCCCCGGCAACCGCGCCATCGCCTTCTCCTCGCGCTTCCCTTACGGCCTCTATGAGGTCGAAAGCGCCCAGAACGACTTCGGCCCGCAGCCGGGCGAAAAGCTGATCTTCGCGACGCGCCTTGCCGACGAGGCCGCCGCCAAGGCGAAGCTTACCTTCAAGTTCGTGCGCGACGTGGCGCCCGAGGAACTGGCCGCCATCACCTGCACCCATCCGCTCAAGGACCTCGGCTACACCTTCCCCGTTCCCCTGCTCGACGGCGACCATGTCACCGACGATGCCGGCACGGGCTTCGTGCACACGGCGCCCAGCCACGGCCGCGAGGACTTCGACGCCTGGACGGCGAAGGCCCGCGAGCTGGAAGCGCGCGGCATCTCCTCGAAGATCCCGTTCCCGGTCGACGACGCCGGCTTCTATACCGCCGACGCCCCCGGCTTCGAGGGCGCGCGCGTCATGGACGACAACGGCAAGAAGGGCGATGCCAACGAGCGCGTCATCAAGGCGCTGATCGCGTCCAACACGCTCTTCGCCCGCGGCCGCCTGAAGCACTCCTATCCGCATTCCTGGCGCTCCAAGAAGCCGGTCATCTTCCGCAACACGCCGCAGTGGTTCGTCTACATGGACAAGGAACTCGGCGACGGCACCACGCTGCGCTCGCGCTCGCTTTCCGCCATCGACGACACCCGCTTCGTGCCCGCCGCCGGCCAGAACCGCCTGCGCGCCATGATCGAGGGCCGCCCGGACTGGGTGCTCTCGCGCCAGCGCGCCTGGGGCGTGCCGATCGCCGTCTTCGCCGACGAGAACGGCGAGGTGCTGGTGGACGACGCCGTCAACGCCCGCATCCTCGAAGCCTTCGAGAAGGAGGGCGCGGACGCCTGGTTCGCCGAAGGCGCCAAGGAACGCTTCCTCGGCAGGGAACATGACGCGGCCCGCTGGACGCAGGTCATGGACATCCTCGACGTCTGGTTCGATTCGGGTTCGACGCACACCTTCACCCTGGAAGACCGCCCGGACCTGAAATGGCCGGCCGACGTCTATCTCGAAGGCTCGGACCAGCATCGCGGCTGGTTCCATTCCTCGCTGCTGGAAAGCTGCGCGACGCGCGGCCGCGCGCCCTACAACGCCGTCGTCACCCATGGCTTCACCATGGACGAGAAGGGCGAGAAGATGTCGAAGTCCAAGGGCAACGTCGTCTCGCCGCAGGACGTGATGAAGGAATCGGGCGCCGACATCCTGCGCCTCTGGGTCATGACGACGGACTACTGGGAAGACCAGCGCCTGGGCAAGACGATCATCCAGACCAATATCGACGCCTACCGCAAGCTGCGCAACACGGTGCGCTGGATGCTGGGCACGCTCGCCCACGACACGGGCGAGGAGATCGCCCTTGCCGACATGCCGGAGCTGGAACGGCTGATGCTGCATCGCCTGTCGCAGCTCGACGTTCTGGTGCGCGAAGGCTACGACGCCTTCGATTTCAAGAAGATCACCCGCGCGCTCATCGACTTCTCCAACGTCGAGCTCTCGGCCTTCTACTTCGATATCCGCAAGGATGCGCTCTACTGCGACGCCCCGTCCTCGCTGAAGCGCCGCGCCGCGCTCTCGGTCATCCGCAAGCTGTTCGAGTGCCTCGTCACCTGGCTGGCGCCCATGCTGCCCTTCACGATGGAAGAGGCATGGCTTTCCCGCAAGCCGGATGCCGTCTCGGTGCATCTCGAACAGTTCCCGGCTGTCCCGGCCGAATGGCGTGACGATGCGCTGGAAGCCAAGTGGGAGAAGATCCGCGACGTGCGCTCGGTCGTGACGGGCGCGCTGGAGATCGAGCGCCGTGAAAAGCGCATCGGCGCCTCGCTGGAAGCCGCCCCCGTCGTCCATGTCGGCGACGCGGAGCTGCTGAAGGCGCTGGAAGGCCAGGACTTTGCGGAGATCTGCATCACCTCGGCCATCACGGTGGTTGCCGGCGAAGGCCCGGCCGGTGCCTTCCGCCTGGCTGAAGTCGCCAAGGTCTCGGTCGAGCCGAAGCTTGCCGAAGGCGTCAAATGCGCGCGCTCCTGGCGCATCACGACCGATGTCGGCTCCGACCCGGATTACCCGGATGTCTCGGCGCGCGATGCCGCGGCGCTGCGCGAGATCGGTTTCCGCCGCGCTGCCTGACCGCCTTGACTGTTGACGGCCGGTGCTTTCCGGCCGTCGATTTGCCCGGATGAATTGCGCTTCGGGGCATCATCCGGTAATGCTGCCTGAAAATGGTCGGATTGTTCCGCCATGGCACGGCGGACTTTTGCCGCGTGACAGGTTTTCGGCGTACCGGCTCTGCTGGAAGGGTATTCATGAGAATGACGCGAAATATTCGGGTGCGTACCGGCCTTCTCGGCCTTCTCGGCGGCAGCCTTCTCCTGACCGGCTGCATGGGCCCGACCTACGGCACGGACAAGACCGCCGGCGAACAGTTGATGGACGACCTCGGCAACGCCGTCATGATCCAGCCGGACAACAAGGACGCCAAGAAGATCCGCTACCAGCCGCGCGGCAGCCTCGTCGTGCCGAAGGACAAGACGGCTCTGTCCAGCCCGCAGCAGTCGGTGGCCGCCAAGGACAATCCGCAATGGCTGGAAAATCCCGAGGACATGCGCGAGCGCCTGCGTGACGAGGCGGATGCGAACACCAACAATCCGGGCTACCGCTCGCCGCTGGCCAGCCAGCACTCGAATGCCCAGCAGGTTGGCGTCGCGTCGCAGACGCAGGCCTATCGCGAGGCCCGCCGCCTCCAGGACGGCACCTATTCCGACAAGCGCCGCTACCTGAGCGATCCGCCGGTCGACTACCGCCGCCTTCCCGAGCAGGCACAGGCCGATCTCGGCGAACCCGAGAAGCAGAAGGAACGCCGCCGCAAGAAGGAGGCCAAGGCCGCCAAGCAGTCCGGCTCCTCCTGGTGGCCCTTCTGACGGATGACCGCCTATCGAATTCGCCCGGCGACCGTGGCGGATGCCGCGATCATCCTGCGCTTCATCCGCGAACTGGCTGACTACGAAAACGCCCTCGACGAAGTTGCCGCGACGGAAGAGACGGTCGCGGCCTCGCTGTTCGGCGAAGGCTCGGTGAGCTTCGCGGCGATCTGCGAGACCGAGGCGGGCGAGCCGGCCGGCTCCGCCGTCTGGTTCAAGACCTATTCCACCTGGCAGGCGAAGAACGGCCTCTATCTCGAAGACCTCTACGTGACGCCCGCCCATCGCGGCGCCGGGGTCGGCAAGATGCTGCTGCGCCACCTCGCGCGCATCGCGGTCGAGGAGGATTGCGCCCGTTTCGAATGGAGCGTCCTCGACTGGAACGAGCCGGCGATCCGGGTCTACGAGGCGATCGGCGCCGAGCCGCACAGGGAATGGGTCCGCTACCGCCTGACGGGCGACCGGCTGAAGCGTTTCGCCGAGGGCTGAAAGCCCTATCCGCCCCGCCGCGCCAGCAGGGCGAGGTGCAGCCCATGCATGCCGATGAAGGCGGCCGAGGCCGGCAGCATCGTCCCGAAGGTTTCGCCGCCGAACGCGAGGGCCAAGAGCAGGATGGCCGCGACGGCGGGAATGAAGGCGAGTGCCAGGGGCCGCGGCAGGCTCCAGTTCGGCTTTCCGTCCAGTCCCCACTGCATCGTCAGACGCGCCTTGCCCGGCGCGATGCGCCGCGCGCCGATGGCCGACATGAGGGCCATGACGGCGAGGGTGGCAAAAACGAGAAGCAGCGCCATCAGCCCTCGCGCCTTTCCTTGAAGAAATCCTTCAGGATGTCCGCGGCCTCCACGCCGCCGATACCGGAATAGACGTCGGGCGCATGGTGGCAGGTCGGCTGGGCGAAGAAGCGCACGCCGTTCTCCACCGCGCCGCCCTTCGGATCCTCGGCGCCGTAGTAGAGCCGGCGGATGCGGGCGAAGGAAATGGCGGCGGCGCAGAGCGTGCAGGGCTCCAGCGTCACGTAGAGGTCGGCGCCCGCCAGCCGCTCCTGCCCGAGCGTGCGGGACGCTTCGCGGATCACGGCGACCTCGGCATGGGCGGTCACGTCGTTCTCCGCGCGTGTGCGGTTTCCCGACCGCGCGACGACCGCGCCGTCCAGCACCAGCACCGCGCCGACCGGCACTTCGCCCCGCGCGCCGGCCGCCCGTGCTTCCTCGAGCGCGATCTCCATGAAGCGATTTGTCATGCGCGGCACGAATTCCTCTTAACCCCGGACGCCTGACCTGATAGGACACGGCAAAACGCAGGCAGCACAAATGACATCCAAAGACAAGCCAAAACGGCCGGGCGGCAAGCCCCCGGGCCGCGATACCAAGCCGCGTGGCGCCGCATCGGCGGCCACGGGCAAGAAATCCTTTGCCGCCGGCAAGCCCGCAGGCAAGAAGCCGGCCGGCAAGCCGCCCGCCGGAAAATCCGCGCCGCGCGATGCCGGGCCCGCCCGTGCCGAAAGGCCCGCTCCGGGCGTTGCGGCAGGTGCGGAGCTCGCCCCCGAGCGCATCTCCAAGCTGCTCGCCCGCGCGGGCGTCGCCTCGCGCCGCGACATCGAGCGCATGATCATGGAAGGCCGCGTCAGCGTGAACGGCACGGTGCTGGACACGCCCGTCGTCAACGCCACCTTCGCCGACCGCATCGAGGTCGACGGCATGCCGATCCGCGGCATCGAGCGCACGCGCCTCTGGCTCTACCACAAGCCGGCCGGCCTCGTGACGACCAATGCCGACCCCGAGGGACGCCCGACGGTCTTCGAGAACCTTCCCGAGGACCTGCCGCGCGTCATGTCCATCGGCCGCCTCGACATCAACACCGAAGGCCTGCTGCTGCTCACCAACGACGGCGGCCTCGCGCGCATGCTGGAGCTGCCGACCACCGGCTGGCTGCGCCGCTACCGCGTGCGCGCCCACGGCAAGATCGAGCAGGCCGATCTCGACAAGCTGAAGGAAGGCATTGCCGTCGAAGGCGTGCTCTACGGCGCCATCGATGCGACGCTCGACAAGGTGCAGGGCTCCAACGTCTGGCTGACGCTCGGCCTGCGCGAGGGCAAGAACCGCGAGGTCAAGAACGTGCTCGGCGCGCTCGGCCTCGACGTGAACCGCCTGATCCGCATTTCCTACGGACCCTTCCAGCTCGGCGAGCTGCCGGAAGGCCACGCGCAGGAAATCCGCGGCCGCACGTTGCGCGACCAGCTCGGTCCGCGCCTCATCGAGGAAGCCAAGGCCAATTTCGACGCGCCGCTCTTCGACCATGCACCCGACGATGCTGAGGAAAAGCCCGTAAAGAAGAGCGCCGGCGAAGCGCCCGCCTGGGCCGAAAGACCCGCCGAGCGCCGCGAGAAGCCCGGCGACCGGCGCGAGAAGGCCCGCGCCCGCCTCGACACCAGGCGTGACGACCGCTTCGGCGACAAACCGCGCGGCGGCGCTCGCGACCGCGACGATAGCCGCTTCGACAGCAAGCCGAAGCGCGAGCCGGCCACCCGCGCCCGCAGGTCCAACGTCTGGATGGCGCCGGGCGCCCGTCCGGTTGCCGAGAAGAAGGCGGATGATGCCGAGGGCGTGAAGCGGGAGCCGCGCGAACGCCCCGAAGGCGCGCCGAAGACCAAGCGCTACGGCCGCACGGCCGAGGGCGCCCCGACCCGCTCGTCGAAGAAGTTCGATCCCGACCGCAAGGGCCCCGCCCGCGGGCGTCCGGGCGACGACAGGGTCGAAAAGCCGCGCATCCTGAAGACGCGCGACGCGGACGGCGAGTGGATCCGCGCCTCCGAACCGGAAGCGCGCGACCGCGATGAAGGCGGCTTCGGCCGCAAGCGCAGCGGCGCCGGCGACGAGCGGGCCCCGCGCGGTTTCGGCGACCGCCCGCCGCGCGGCGACCGGCCCTTCGGCGAGCGCAAGCCGCGTGCGGAAGGCGAGCGTTCCTTCTCGGATCGTCCGCCGCGCCGCGACGGCGGCAAGCCCTTCGGCGGAAAACCCGGCGGCAAGTCCTTCGGCGGCAAGCCGGGCGGACGCCCGTCTGGTGGCAAGCCCGGTGGCGGCCGTCCCGCGGGCGGCAGCCGTCCGCGCGGCAAGGGGAAGTAACGCATCGTGCGGATCGTCGGCGGAGAGTTTCGCGGCCGTTCGCTCGCGACGCCGAAGTCGGACGACATTCGCCCGACGACGGACCGCACGCGCGAAAGCCTGTTCAACATCCTGTCCCATGCCTATCCCGAGGCGCTGGACGGCACCCGCGTGCTCGATCTCTTCGCGGGCACCGGCGCCGTCGGCCTCGAAGCCCTGTCGCGCGGCGCGCGCGCGGCGCTCTTCGTCGAGCAGGGCGTCGAGGGCAGGGGGCTCCTGCATTCGAATATCGAGGCGCTCGGCGTGATCGGGCGCGCAAAGATCTTCCGGCGCGACGCCACCGCCCTCGGCGGCATCGGCACGATGGAACCGTTCCATTTCCTCTTCGCCGACCCGCCCTATGCGAAGGGCCTCGGCGAGCGCGCGCTGGAGGCGGCGCACCGCGGCGGCTGGCTCGTCGACGGCGCCCTTGCGATCCTGGAGGAGCGCGCCGATATTCAGCCTGTCGCCGTCGATGGTTTCGAACTCCTGGAGGTTCGCACCTTCGGCGACACGCGCATGCATTTCTATCGCTACCGCGCCGGCTGATTTGAGCCGCCGCAGGAGACCCGAGCGATGACAGACGCCCTCGTTTCCCTGGATACCCCGCCGGCGGGCGGCCCGACCGTCGCCATCGCGCTCGGCGGCGGTGGCGCGCGCGGCCTCGCCCATATCCACGTCATCGAAGTCCTCGACGAGCTCGGCATCCGCCCGGTGCTGATAGCGGGCGCCTCCATCGGCGCCATCATGGGCGCGGCGATGGCGGCGGGCATGACGGGCCGCGAGATCCGCGAGCATACGCTCGCCACCATCGGTCGTCCGGGCCAGATCATGAACCGTCTCTGGAGCCTGCGTCCTGCGGGGTTGTCCCAGATGGTCGCGGGCGGCTTCCGCGTCGGGCAGTTCAACCTGGAACGCGTCCTGAAGGCCTTCCTGCCCGATCGCCTGCCGGAGGCCTTCGAGGAATTGTCCATTCCGCTGAAGGTCATCGCGTCGGACTATTATGCCCAGTGCGAATGCGTCTGCGAAAGCGGTCCGCTGCTACCGGCCATCGCCGCCTCCGCCGCGCTGCCGGCCGTCTTCCGCCCCGTGGTGCTGAATGGCCGGGTGATGATCGACGGCGGCCTGTGGAACCCCGTGCCCTTCGACCACCTCGCCGGCAGGGCGGATGTCACCATCGGCGTCGACGTCATCGGCCATCCGCCGGCCGGCACGGCGCAGGTGCCGAACAGCGTCGACAGCCTCTACGGCGCCACGCAGCTCACCATGCGCTCCATCGTCACGCTGAAGCTCGAAAGGAGCGCGCCGGATATCTTCCTGCGGCCGGATGTCGGCCGCTTCCGCGTGCTCGATTTCGCCAAGGCCGGCGAGGTGCTCGCCGCCTCCGCCGGCATGCGCGACGAGCTGAAGCGGGCGCTCGACGCGAAGCTCTCCGCCATCTAGGGCACTTCCGCTTTTTGGACCGAAGTGTCCTACGCGGCGCTCTCCTCCTCGTCGATCTCGGCCTGGGTCTTCTTCTTCGGCCTGACCAGCGGTTCCGGCTTCACCGGCTTGGAATGCAGCATGTGCCGTCCCGCCGTGATGCCCTCGACGGCCTGCAGTTCCAGCCGCGCCAGGTCGCGGCGGCGGATGTCGTCGCTGATCGCCAGCGCGTCGTCCGGCTCGACGCCGAGTTCCTCCAGCGTCTCGCGGCCGAAGACGAGGGCCGATTCGAAGGTCTCGCGCACGTCGTGCTGCACGCCCTTGGACCGGAGCTCCAGGGTGTGGATGCGGTCGTAGGAGCGCACGAAGAGCGTGGCGTTCGGATATTCCGACTGCACGAGATCGACGATGCGGTCCGTCGTGCCCTTGCCCTGCGTGCAGATGGCGACAATCTTGGCGCGCTCGATGCCGGCGGCGCGCAGCACGTCCTTGCGCGTTCCGTCGCCGAAATAGATGCGGAAGCCGAAGCTGGCCGCCTGCCGCACGCGATCCGTCGAATGGTCGATGACCGTCACCTCGCGCCCGCCGGCAAGCAGGATCTGCGCGGTGATCTGGCCGAAGCGCGAAAAGCCGATCATCAGCACGTCCGCGCCCGCATCGCCGAAATCCTCCTCGATCTCCTCTTCCAGATCCTCCACCAGCAGGAAGCGCGAGAGCGCCGCGGCGATCGGCGTCAGCGCCATGGAGATCGTGACGATGGCGATCAGCAGCGAGGCGAGCCCGCCCGAGAAGATGCCGGCGGCCGAGGCCGCGGTGAACAGCACGAAGCCGAATTCGCCGCCCTGCGGCAGTACGAGCGCGATGCGCACCGCATCGTTGTGCGGCGAGCCGGTGAAGCGGCAGAGCCCGTAGATGACGAGGCTCTTGACCAGCATGACGGCGGGCGTCGCGATCAGGATCGTTAGCCAGCTCGAGAAGACGACGTCGAGATGCAGCGACAGGCCCACGGCCATGAAGAACAGGCCGAGCAGGATGCCGCGGAACGGCTCGACATCCGCCTGCAATTCATGCCGGTAGGAGGAGTCGGCAAGCAGCACGCCGGCGAGGAACGCGCCCATGGCCATGGAGAGGCCGGCCATCTGCAGCAGCATGGCGGCGGCCAGCACGACGAAGAGCGCCGCCGCGATCATCGCCTCGCGCGCGCCCGTGCGGGCGATGACCTGGAACAGAGGGTTCAGCAGGTAGCGGCCGGCGGCCAGCAGCGCGGCGATGGCGGCGACCGCGATGGTGAAGTCCTCGAAGGCGCTGGTCGTGTCCTCCGGCTTCTGCTCGGCCAGCAGCGGGATGAGCGCCAAAAGCGGCACGATGGCAAGGTCCTGCAGGAGCAGCATGGAAAAGGCGCGCTGGCCGTAGCGGGTGTTGACGTCGCCCTC
Organism: Shinella sp. NM-101; assembly: GCF_021401195.1. Classification (NCBI taxonomy): domain Bacteria; kingdom Pseudomonadati; phylum Pseudomonadota; class Alphaproteobacteria; order Hyphomicrobiales; family Rhizobiaceae; genus Shinella; species Shinella sp. NM-101. The sequence goes on from NZ_JACBFT010000020.1 coordinate 58,761, forward strand.
GTCCTCGAGGATCTGCATGGCGAAGGCGGTGGAGGAGAGCGCAAGGCCGAAGCCGATGATCAGCGCGCCGTCCCATTCCTCCAGCCGGAACGCGAAGACCAGTCCCGCAAGCACGAGGCCCGTCACGCCGACCTGCGCCAGGCCGAGGCCGAAGATGTCGCGCCGCATGGCCCAAAGGCGCGACGGCTTCAGCTCCAGCCCGATCAGGAAGAGCAGGAAGACCACGCCGAGCTCGGCGACGCCCAGCAGTTCCTCCCCGTCGCGGATCTGGTGCAGGATCGGCCCGATGACCACGCCGGCGGCGAGATAGCCGAGAATGGTGCCGAGCCCGAGCCGCTTGAAGATGGGCGCGGCAAGCAGCGCGCCGCCGAGCATCATGAGGACCTCGTTGTACGAGCTGTGGGTATAGGCCATGCGGATGCTTTCTTGTCGAGAACCGGTCGCGGGGCAAAAAAGGGGCGTGGCCCTTGATGCCTGTACCGGCGCACAATAAATGGGGCAGCAAAGAAAGGCCAAGTCATGTCACAGACCATCGATTCCGCAAGCCTTCTCGCGCGCGCCGGCGAACTCATCGACCGCGCCATAAAGGCGGGAGCGGATGCGGCCGATGCCGTCGTCGTCCGCGGCCGTTCCTCCTCCGTCAGCGTGCGCCTCGGCAAGGTCGAGGGCACGGATGCCTCCGAGAGCGACGATTTCTCGCTGCGCGTCTTCGTCGGCAGGCGCGTCGCCTCCGTCTCGGCCAATCCCGGCTTCGACCTGACGGTGCTCGCCGAGCGCGCCGTCGCCATGGCCAAGGCCTCGCCAGAAGACCCCTATGCCACGCTCGCCGCCGAGGCGGACCTTGCGAAGGACTGGCCGGACCTCGAACTCTACGACCCGACAGAAGTCTCCGCCGACCAGCTCACGCAGGCCGCGCTTGCGGCGGAAGCCGCCGCGCTCGCCGTTCCCGGCATCACCAATTCCGGCGGCGCCGGCGCATCGGCCGGCATGGGCGGGCTCGTGCTTGCCACCTCGCACGGCTTTTCCGGCGCCTACAGCGCCAGCCGCTTCGGCCGCTCCGTCAGCGTGATCGCGGGCGAGGGCACGAAGATGGAGCGCGACTACGATTTCGATTCGAGCCTTTATTTCGCCGAGCTGAGGGATGCGGAGGAGATCGGCCGCGAGGCTGCCGCCCGCGCCGTCCGCCGTCTCAATCCGCGCCAGGTGCCGACGGCGAAGAACGTCACCGTCGTCTACGATCCGCGCGTGGCGCGCGGCATTGCCGGGCACATCGCCGGCGCCATCAACGGTGCCTCCGTCGCCCGCAAGACCAGCTTCCTGCGCGAGCGCATGGGCAAGCAGGTGCTGAAGGCGGGGCTTTCCGTCACCGACGATCCGCTCATCGTGCGCGGCCCGTCGTCGCGCCCGTTCGACGGCGAGGGCGTCACCGGCCGACGCCTCGCCATGATCGAGGACGGCATCCTGCATCATTGGTTCCTCTCCACCTCGACGGCCAACGAGCTCGGCCTCAGGACCAACGGCCGCGGCGTGCGGGGCGGCACTTCGGTCAACCCGGCCTCGACCAACCTCGCGCTGGAGCCCGGTGACGTCTCGCCCGAGGACCTGATCCGCTCCGTCGGCAACGGCCTCTATGTCACCGAGCTGATCGGCCAGGGCGTCAACATGGTGACCGGCGAATACAGCCGCGGCGCCTCCGGCTACTGGATCGAGAACGGCGAGCTGACCTTCCCGGTCTCGGAAGTGACGATCGCCTCCAACCTCACCGACATGTTCCTGCGCATCACGCCGGCGAACGACATCGACCGCAGCTTCGGCGTCGCCGCCCCGACGCTTGCCATCGAAGGCATGACGCTTGCCGGAAAGTAGGACCATGCAAAGCCCCGCCGACGCCTGGACCGCCGATCTCGATCTTCTCGTCGGTGCCGCGCGGCTGGCAGGCGCAAAGGCGCTCGACTTCTTCCGCAAGGCGCCGGACGTGTGGTGGAAGAACGAGGGCCGCTCGCCGGTGAGCGCGGCGGACTTCGCGGCCAACGACATCCTCAAGAAGGAACTTCTCTCCGCCCGGCCGAACTACGGCTGGCTTTCGGAGGAGACGGACGACGATGCCGGCCGGCTCGATTGCGAGACCGTCTTCGTCATCGACCCCATCGACGGCACGCGCGCCTTCATCGCCGGCAAGGACATCTGGTGCGTCAGCGCCGCCGTCGTGCATCACGGCCGGCCCGTCGCGGGCGTTCTCTTCGCCCCATTGCTCGAAGAACTCTACACCGCCTCCGCGCAGGGACCGGCGCTGAAGAACGGCACGCCCATCGCGGCGACCGACCCGGATGCCGCGCGCCCGACCCGCCTGGCCGCCCCCGAGGACATGGCGCACGGCATCGACCGGCGCATGATCGGCGGGGTCCACCGCATCGCCCATGTGCCCTCGCTCGCCTATCGTCTCGCGATGGTGGCGGACGGGCGCATCGATGCGACCCTGGTGAAACGCAACTCGCACGACTGGGACCTGGCGGCGGCCGATCTCATTCTCGCCCGCGCCGGCGGCGCGCTTGTCGGGCTTGACGGCGGGCCGCTGTCCTACAACCGGCCGACCGTCAGCCACGAGACGCTCTGCGCGGCGGGTTCGGCCCGGCTTTCCGGGCTTGTCGAGGCCGCGCGGCACCTTTCCGGCCATTGACCTTTCCAGCGGAATACCGCAAACCGTCAGCCGAAATCGGCCTAGGAAAAGAGACAGACATGACCGACTCCACCGAACCGAAACAGCTTCTCCATCTCGTCTTCGGCGGTGAGCTGAAGACCCTCGCCGACCTCCAGTTCCGGGACCTGAACAACCTCGACATCGTCGGGATCTTCCCCGACTATGCGAGCGCGCTCACCGCCTGGAAGTCGAAGGCCCAGCAGACCGTGGACAATGCGCACATGCGTTATTTCATCGTGCACATGCACCGTCTCCTGGACCCGCAGCAGGGCTGAGCCGCATTTCCCGTTCCCGCGCGGCCTCGCGCGCCGGGCAGAAAGACTGGACCCCATGATCCTCGACAGCCGGAAAGCCGCCGGAAGAGCTCCAGCCAGGACGGGCAGCGGTCCTGCATCCGCGAACGCGGCAGGACAGATGAAGGTGCGCTGCCCATGAGCAGACGGGTTGCCCGCGCCGCGCTGTCGCTCTACCGCTGGGGCGGCGTCGCGCTCTATCCGGTCGTCGGGCCCTATCTTGCGCTGCGTGCGGCCAAGGGCAAGGAGGAGCGCTCGCGCCGGCGCGAGCGCTACGGCATCGCCAGCGTCGCGCGTCCCGCTGGTCCCCTCGTCTGGTTCCATGCCGCCAGCGTCGGCGAGACCAATGCCATCGTGCCGCTGATCAAGGAAGTGCGCCGCCGCGGCATCGCCGTGCTGCTCACGACGGGCACCGTCACCTCCGCCAGGGTCGTGCACGACCGGCTCGGCGACGATGTCATCCATCAATACGTTCCGCTCGACCTCAAGCCGGCCGTCAGCCGCTTCCTCGAATACTGGCATCCCGACCTTGCGATCATGGCGGAGTCGGAGATCTGGCCGATGACCATCCTGGAGCTCGGCGCGCGCCACATTCCGCAGGTGCTGGTGAACGGCCGCATCTCGGACCGCTCCTTTCCGCGCTGGCAGCGCCGGCATGCCATCGCCGATGCGCTGTTCGAGAATTTCGCGCTCGTCATCGCCCAGTCGGAGACGGACGGCGAGCGTTTCCGCACGCTCGGCGCCCTGCCGGTCCTGGTCTCCGGCAACCTCAAGGTCGATACGGATGCGCCGCCGGCCGATCCGGCCGTCCTGAAATCCTACAGCGACCAGATCGCGGGCCGCCGCACCTGGGCGGCGATCTCGACCTTCGAGGGCGAGGAGGCAGCCGCCGGCAACGTGCACCGCGTGCTGAAGGATCGCACGCCGGGCCTTCTGACCATCATCGTGCCGCGCCATCCCGAGCGGGGCGAGGCCGTCGCCGACATGCTGTCCGCGCGCGGCCTCAAGGTCGTCCGCCGCACCTCGGGCGAGCCGCTCACCCCCGATACGGACATCTTCCTCGGCGACACGATCGGCGAGATGGGGCTTTACCTGCGCATGACCGAGATCGCCTTCGTCGGCCGCTCGCTCTTCGCCGAGGGCGGGCAGAACCCGCTGGAGCCGGCCATGCTCGGCTGTGCGGTTCTGTCCGGCGGCAACGTGCAGAATTTCCGCGAGGCCTACCAGCAGCTCGCGCGCAACGGCAGCGCCAAGATGGTGCGCGACGTCGAGATGCTGGCCAAGGGCGTGCATTACCTGCTCGGCAACGACGAGACGCGCCGGCGGATGATCGAGGCGGGGCAGGAGACCGTGCAGGAGATGCGCGGCGCGCTGAAGGCCACGGTCAAGGGGCTGGAGCCCTATATCAACCCGCTCACCGTGAAGGCGCGGCTCCACCCGCGCCAGACCTCGTAGAAAAGGACAAGGCATGAGCAAGGCGGCGACGATCTCCGGCATCCTCTTCGATAAGGACGGCACGCTGCTCGACTATGCCCGCAGTTGGGTGCCGGTGAACTACGAGCTGGCCCGCATCGCCGCCGGGGATGACGCGGCGCTTGCCCGCAGGCTGCTTCTCGCCGGGGGCATGGACCCGGATACCGGCCATGTCCTGCCGGACAGCCTGCTTGCCGCCGGCAACACGGTGGAGATCGCCGAGGGTTTCGTCGCCGCCGGCGCGCCTTTCACGGTGGACGCGCTGACGACCCATTTCGACGGCCTCTTCGCCAGCTCCGCCGATCGCACCGTCGCCGTCACCGACCTTGCCGCCTTCTTCGCCGCCATGCATGCGCGCGGCTACTGGCTGGGCGTCGCCTCCAGCGACAACGAGGCCTCCATCCGCGCGACCGCGCGGCGCTTCGGCTTCGATGGCTACCTGCACTATGTCGCCGGCTACGACAGCGGCTTCGGCACGAAGCCCGAGCCCGGCATGGTGCTCGGCTTCTGCGCGGCGACCGGCCTTCAGCCGCACGAGATCGCCGTCGTCGGCGACAACAACCACGACCTGCACATGGGCCGCAGTGCCGGCGCCGGCCTCACCGTCGCGGTGCTGACCGGAACCGGCTCGCGGCTGTCGCTGTCCGAGGCGTCCGACTATTGCCTCAACGACATCACCGAACTCCTGCCGCTGCTTCCCGCGGCGGCCACCGCCCGTCCGGCGGCGTGAGCAGGTCGCCTCGCCTCTCGCCCGCCTGCCGGCATCTTCTTCCCGCAAGCGGGGAGGGACAAGCGGCAGGGGCTTCCGTCATGCTTCTTTCGCTGGCCAAGCCGGCGCCTCTTTCCCCTTCTCCCCGCCTGCGGGGAGAAGGTCGCGGCCGCGGGACGCGTGGGCAGCCCTCCGTCCCGCGCCATCCGGCGCTATTTCTTGCAGTTGATTTTCCTCAGGTTTTCACGTTTCCTTGCGCAACGACCGGGCAGGGACGCCCGCGGGGGACGACATGGTAACTGAAGCGCCGCCTTTCTGGTGGACGAAGCCGGACTGGCGCGCCTATGCGCTCTGGCCCGTCTCGCGCCTTTACGGCCTGATCGCCGGGCGACGCATGCGCAAGGGCCGGCGCGTCGAGGTGCCGGTGCCCGTCATCTGCGTCGGCAACTTCACGGTCGGCGGCGCCGGCAAGACGCCGACCGCAATCGCGCTCGCCCGCGCCGCCAAGGCGCGGGGCCTGAAGCCCGGCTTCCTCTCGCGCGGCTATGGCGGCTCGCTCGATGTGACGACCGTCGTCGATCCCGACCATCACCGCGCCCGCGCCGTCGGCGACGAACCTTTGCTGCTCGCCCGCGAGGCGCTGACCGTCATCTCGCGCAAGCGCGTGAAGGGCGCGCGCAAGCTGGTGGAGGAGGGCGCGGACCTCATCATCATGGACGACGGTTTCCAGAGCGCGCGCCTCACCTTCGACTATGCGCTGCTCGTCATCGACACGCGCCGCGGCATCGGCAACGGCCATCTCGTGCCCGGCGGGCCGGTGCGCGCGCCCATCGCCGAGCAGATGCGGCAGGCGAGCGCGCTTCTGGCGATCGGCGATGGCGATGCGGCCGACCGGCTGATCCGCCAGGCCGCGCGCGCCGGCAAGGCGATCCATCCGGCCACCCTCGTCACCGTGGGCGCCGAGGATCTCAGGGAGAAGGTCGTCATGGCCTGGTCGGGCATCGCCGACAACGAGAAGTTCTTCCGCACGGTGAACGAGACGGGCGCGCATCTCTATGTCACGCGCAGCTTCCCCGACCACCACCATCTCAGCGACGACGAGGTGGCGGAGATCCTCGACCATGCCGAGGGCCTCGGCTACCAGCTCGTGACGACCGCCAAGGACAGCGTAAGGCTCGGCGGCGGCCATGGCCGTTCGGAGGAACTGAAGGAAAAGAGCCGCGTGATCGAGGTGGAAATCCGCTTCGACGACCCCAAGGGACCGGATGCGATCATCGATGCGGCGATCATCAATGCGCGGCGGCGCAAGCTGCAGCGGCTCGCCGTGGGGAAAGCCTGAGTAACCGGAAAGGCGCGCTCAGCGTTTCTGGTTCGGCAGGGTGCCTGCGCGCTTTTCCGCATCGAGCGAGGCGGCGCAGCTCACATAGGCTTCCTGCCGCGCGACGCTCCAGTAGCGCAGCTCGTCCACCGGCACCGTCTCGCCGGTCATCGCGCAGATGACGTGCGAGCCCGGCATCAGGATCTGGAAATCGCCGTCGAGATAGCGGATCTTCGCTTCACGGCTGCCGCCGCGGCCTTCAAAACGGTTCATCATCGATTTCGGTATCCGTCTATGTTGGAGCAATTCCACGGCGGCTGCGCGTGAGGAACGCGCCTCATGCCATATCGCGGCAAGGCTGAAATTTCCAGCCTTTTCGCCATTCTCAGCTTCGGCCGAACAGCCGCTCGATGTCGGACAGCTTGATTTCGATATAGGTCGGCCGCCCGTGGTTGCACTGGCCGGAGCCGGGCGTCGCCTCCATCTGGCGGAGCAGCGCGTTCATCTCCTCCGGCCGCATGCGCCGGCCGGAGCGCACCGAGCCGTGGCAGGCCATGGTCGCGGCGAGGTATTCGAGCTTGGCCTTGAGGCCGCTCGCCGTGTCCCATTCCGCAAGCTCGTCGGCAAGCTGGCGGATGAGGCCGGCCGCGTCCATCTCGCCCAGCATCGCCGGCGTCTCACGCACGGCGATGGCGCCGGGGCCGAAGCGCTCGATGCCGAGGCCGAGCTTGGCGAACTCCTCGGCGTGGCAGACCAGCCGGTCGCAATCGTCCTCCGGCAGGTCGACGATCTCGGGAATGAGGAGGGCCTGCGCCGGCACGGCGCGCGCATGCAGCGCCTCGCGCATCGCCTCGAAGACGAGCCGTTCATGCGCGGCGTGCTGGTCGACGATGACGAGGCCGTCCTCGGTCTGCGCAACGATATAGTTCTCGTGGAGCTGCGCCCGCGCCGCGCCGAGCGGATGGCGCTGCGGCGACATTTCCTCGCCGATGGCGTCTGACGGCGCGAAGGCCGGCTCGCTGCGCGCCGAGGGCGCGGCGAATTCCGCAAAGCCCGCCTGCTGTGCGCGCAAGGGCGCAGCCATCGCGGCCTCGAACGGCCGGTAGGGCGAGGCGGACGGGGTCCAGGGCGTGGCGGGGCGCGGCGCTTCGGGCCGGAACGCGCGCATCAGGCCGCTCGCGCCTGTCGTCGACGCCCGGTCGCCCTCGCGGGCGAGCGCCTCGCGGATCGCGCCGATGATGAGGCCGCGCACGAGGCCGGGATCGCGGAAGCGCACGTCCGATTTCGCCGGATGCACGTTGACGTCGACCAGCGCCGGGTCGATGTCGATGGCAAGCACGGCGACCGGGTAGCGCCCGTGCGGGATCGTCTCGGCATAGGCCGCGCGCAGCGCCGACCAGATCAGCTTGTCCTGCACCGGCCTGCCGTTGACGAAGGCGAACTGGTTGAGGCTGTTGCCGCGGTTGAAGGTCGGCACGCCGGCAAAGCCGGTGAGCCGCACGTCCTCGCGCGCCGCATCGATCTCTATCGCATTGTCGCGGAAATCGCGGCCGAGCACCTGCGCGATGCGGGCGAGCCGGTCCGTGCCGGTCGCGGGAAATTCCAGCGTCGTGCGGTCGGAGCCCGACAGCACGAAGCGCACATGCGGGAAGGCGATCGCCATGCGCCGCACGACGTCGGAGATGGCGGAAGCCTCGGCCTTCTCGCTCTTGAGGAATTTCAGGCGCGCGGGCGTGGCGAAGAACAGGTCGCGCACCTCCACCACGGTGCCGCGGTTGGCGGCGGCCGGGCGCACCGGCACGACCTTGCCGCCGGTCACGCTGATCTCCGCCCCTTCGCGCGCCTCGGCCGTGCGGCTGAGCAGCGAGAGCTTCGCCACCGAGCCGATGGAGGGCAGCGCCTCGCCGCGGAAGCCGAGCGTGCGGATGTCGATAAGGTCGGTTTCGAGCTTGGAGGTGCAATGCCGGCGGATCGCCATCTCCAGATCGGCGGGCGCCATGCCGCAGCCGTTGTCGGTGACGCGCAGCAGCGTCTTGCCGCCGCCGGCCGTGGCGATCTCGATGCGGGTGGCGCCGGCGTCCAGCGCGTTCTCGATCAGCTCCTTGGCGGCGCTGGCCGGGCGCTCGATCACTTCGCCGGCCGCGATCTGGTTGATGAGGGTCTCGGAAAGCTGCCTGATGGTCATGGCGCCATTTTCGCGGATTCGCCCGCCGCCCGCCAGCGGCATCTTGGCTTTTCCCGGCCCATGCGCGCCGGGTGCCGTTAAGAGTTTAATCAGGCTTTAATACAATGCTGCCAACGTGCCCTGGCGCTTGTATGAGAACAAGCCGGCCGGGGCCTCCCGGCGGACGATTTCAGCGACGCTGGCCGCTGACTTTCCCGATGTCCCAAGGCGCGCGAGCGCCGATCAGCATGTTTCCGGGAATGCCAGACAGGCGAGGACTGCCATAATGAATGATGTAGCGCCGTCAGACGCGCACATCCGGCTCGGAATGTTCGAGGCCGCGTGCGATATCCTCGCCGCCGCCGTGATCGTCTATGACAAGAACGATTGCCTCGTCTTCGCCAGCCGCCAGGTCCTGCGCTACTTCCCGATCCCTCCCGATACGCTGACACCGGGCACGCGCCTGCGCGACGTGCTCGGCGCGATCTTCGACAGCGGCGTGCGCTACGGCATCGCGCCCGACCAGCGCCACAAGGCCATCAACCGCGAGGAGTGGATCTCCACCCGCATTTCCGCCCATTGGCGCGAGCAGCACGAGACCGTCGAGCGGCTCGGCCGCGACCGCTGGATCCATTTCCGCAAGCGCCGCCTGCCGAACGGCTACAATGTCACGACCCTCGTCGACGTTTCCGAGCAGAAGAAGCAGGAAGAGCAGTGGCGCCTCGACCTGGAGCGCATCGCGCTCACCGAGGAGATCCTTGAGACCCTGCCGTCGCCGATGGTCATCAAGGACCGCAACCTCACCTATATCGCCGTCAACAAGGCATTCTGCGCGATCTACGACACCAGTGCCGAAAGCGTTCTCGGCCGCACGATCTGGGCGCTGGCCGATGCGGAGAGCGCCGGGCGCATCGAGGCGAGCGACCGCGCGGTGCTGGAAACGGGCGAACCCTTCACGCTCGCCGAGCACATCATCCGCGCCGACGGCTCCGATCTCTATGTCGTCACCCGCAAGTATCGCATCGGCGCACCGGGCCACCATGCCGTCGTGACGGTCATGGAGGACCTGTCGGCCTTCGTTACCGGCGAAAGGGCCGTGGCGGACGGGGACGACGCGCTCCTGCGCGTGCCGGGCGGCTTCGTGGAGGCGCAGAACTGCTTCGATCCCGTGCGCGATGCGGAGCGCCGGCTGCTGCTCACCCAGCTCAACCCCGAGGACCTCGGCGCGATGGCCGGCAGGCGCGTCCTCGTCGTCACGCCCAATCCGCGCATCGAGGACATCCTCGTCGGCGAGTTCAAGGCGCGCGGCGCCGATTGCTGCGCGGTGACCGGCCTGCGCGAATACGAGGCCTTCCTTGACCTTGCGATCCGGCACGCGCTTTCGGTCGATCTGGTGGTCGTCGACGACAACGTGCCGGACCACGGCGAGATCGTCGCCAACGGCCATGGCATCGCCACGCGGCTGATTGTGCCCGACGGCATCGGCTCGGATTTCATGCGCGTCCTCGTGGAGGAGCACGAACTGCTGTCGGAAAACGAATCGCCCCTCGGCGACATCGTCACGCCCGTCTCGCTGTCGGACGACTGGTACATCGCCACCGACATCGCGACCATGCTGCCCGCCGCCATCGGCGACGTGGAGGTGCTGGTCGCCGAGGACAACCAGATCAACCAGTTCGTCTTCTCGCAGATCCTCGAGGGCATGGGCATCTCGCACCGCATCGCCGAGAACGGCGAGGAGGCGGTCATGCTCTGGCGCAAGCACCAGCCGCGCCTCGTGCTGATGGACATTTCCATGCCCGTGATGAACGGCATCGACGCGGCCATGGAGATCCGCGAGGCGGAGAAGCTGACCGGCACCCACACGCCCATCGTCGCCGTCACCGCCCAGGCGCTCAATGTCGACATGCAGAACTGCATGGATGCCGGCATGGACGACTACATCACCAAGCCGGTGAGCCCTGATATGATCGAGGCCATCTACCGGCGCTACGCCGCGACGAGGCCGGAAAAATCCGTCGCCTGACCCCGGCAGATCCCTGGGTTGAAAACAGGCGGTCAACCCCCCAGAAATCGGGAGGCCGGTGGGAAGGTCTGACGATCGCTTGCTATGCATTTGTTAACGGTCATGCCGCATCGTATGGCGGTCTTCGGAGGTCAGGTGCAAGTGCGGGAAATCATTGATGAAGTCTGCTGATCATGCGGCGCTGGATGTTTCCCAGACTGATCTTCATGCCATGGCCTATACCGACCCCCTGACGGGGCTCGGCAATCTCTACCGCCTGCGCGACAAGGTGCGCCAGATCGCCAAGGAGCGCGAGGAGGACCCGGCGCCCTTCGCCATCGGCATCGCCAATCTCGACGGCTTCAAGCCCATCAACGATCTCTTCGGCCCGCGCGCCGGCGACGAGATCCTCTGCCAGGTGGCGCACCGCCTCAAGGCCTGCATCCCCGACGGGGCGACCGTCACCCGCCACGGCGGCGACGAGTTCGCCTTCGTCCTGCCGCTGGTCTTCGAGCGCAAGGGCGCCGAGAAGATCGGCCAGATGCTGCGCGAGGTGCTGTCGGCCCCCTTCGACCTCGGCGACCGCAACGTGCGGCTCTCCGCCTCCTTCGGCTTTGCCATCTATCCCTTCGCCGGCGAGGACTTCACCGAGCTCCTGAAAAGCGCCGACACCGCGCTCTACCGTTCGAAACGGCGCGGGCGCGGCCAGATCACCGTCTATTCGCAGGAGATCGCCCAGGAGATGAAGCGCGCGACGCAGCTCGAGCAGGCGCTGCGCAACGCGATCATCGCCAACGAGGTGGACGTGCATTTCCAGCCGATCGTCAGCCTGCGCGACGACACCGTCGTCGGCTTCGAGGCGCTGGCGCGCTGGTGCGATGCAGACCTCGGCTATGTCTCGCCGGCCGTCTTCGTGCCGCTCGCCGAGGAACGCGGTTTCATCGATGCCCTCTCCGACACGCTGCTGCGCAAGGCGGCGGAGGCGGCGCTGTCCTGGCCGAAGGAGCTCTTCCTCTCCTTCAACCTTTCCTCCGCCCAGCTCATGGACCCGAAGACCGCGTTCAACACGCTGGCGATCCTCAACCGCGTCGGCCTCGATCCGCGCCGGCTGGAGCTGGAGATCACCGAAACGGCCGTCATGACGGATGCCGACACGGCGCAGAAGATCGTCGGGGAACTGCGCGCGGCGGGCGTGCGCGTCTCGCTTGACGATTTCGGCACCGGCCAGTCGAGCCTCGGGCGGCTGCGCGACTTCACCTTCGACAAGGTGAAGATCGACCGCGCCTTCGTCTCCCGCATCTCCAACGACAAGGCGTCGGAGCACATCATCAAGGCCATCGTCGCCATGTGCGAGGGCCTCGACCTCGCCGTCGTCGCCGAGGGCATCGAGGATTTCTCCGAGGCGCTGAAACTGAAGGCGCTCGGCTGCGGCATGGGGCAGGGCTATTTCTACGGCAAGCCCGCGGACGCCGTCGCCACCATGCGCTTTCTCGCCGACCGCTATGTCAGCGTCGAAGGCCGCGCCGCTTCCTGACAAGCGTGGTGTGCCCAAATAGGCCAGTTCGCTAAAATTGTACGCTTTTGTTTAGCGGCGCCGAAAATGATCCGTCCTATGCTCCCTTCCAGACACGAATTCGTGAAGGGAGCCACGGATGACAAACATCAAGGATATGCCTGTCAGGGCGACCAATCGTTCCAGGGTCCGCATTTTCGCCGATGTCCGGGTCATGCACCAGCGGTGCCGGGGCCGGGTCGTGGACCTGTCGCCGACGGGCATGGCGCTTGACCTGGAAAAGCCGCTCCAGGTCCTGCCGGGTCAGCTCGTGACCATCGAGAGCGAGGAACTCGGCCGCCTCAGCGGCACGGTCCGCTGGCTCAGCAACGGCCGGCTCGGCATCCAGTACAAGCTCTCGACCAACGCGCTGGCGCAGATCACCTCCTATTTCCGCTTCTTCCACGAGGAGGTGCAGCCGGTCCTGCGCCGCTGACGCTCAGGCCTCCATCGCCCGGCTTTGCCGGCCTTCCTCCTGCAGCCAGTCGCGCACGCGCCGCGCCGGCCCGTTGAGCTCGCGCGAGCGCGGCCAGACGATGTAGAAGGCGTCGTCCGTCTTCAGCACATGGCCGCCGACGGGCACGAGCGCGCCCGAGCGCACCTGCCCCTCGATGAGATGCCGCCAGCCGAGCGCGACGCCTTCGCCCGAAAGCACCGCCTGGATCACCAGGACATAGTCGTTGATGGCGAGCCGCCGCGCCTGCGCGGGATAGCGCACGCCCGCGCTTGCGAACCATTCCGGCCAGTCGCAGGTCGCCCGCACCGGCTCCTCCAGGTGGATGAGCGGCAGCTTCAGCAATTCTTCCGGCGTCCGCGGATGGCCGCGGCTTTCCACGAAGGCCGGGCTCGCCACCGCCGTGATGACCTCGGGCGCGAGCAGCGCGGAATGGTAGCGCGGCCATTTCGCCGGGTCGCCGCCGCGGATGGCGAGCGGGATCGGCTCCTCGTCGAGGTCGAGGTCGCGCACGCTGGTCTGGATGCGAAGGTCGATGTCGGGCAGGTCGGCCCTCAGCTTGGCGAGCCGCGGCAGCATCCACATCGAGGCGAAGGCGGTGGAGGCGGCGAGCGTCACATTTGTCTCGCGTCCCTTGGCGCGGATGTCCTCCGCCGATTTCTGGATGCGCGAGAGCCCGAGCGTCACGTCCGCATGGAAGCGCTCGCCGGCATCCGTCAGCTCTACCGCGCGGTGGGCGCGGTGGAAGAGCGCGACGCCGAGCTGGTCCTCCAGATTGCGCACCGCATAGGAGACGGCCGCCTGCGTCATGCCGAGCTCGCCTGCGGCACGGGTGAAATTCTGGTGCCGGCCGGCGGCCTCGAAGACGATGAGGCTGGAGGCGGAAGGGATCAGGCGGCGCAGGGTTTCCATAAATCCAGCTTATAGCTTCGGTAAATTTTTTCCAGCGTTACAAAGCGGTTTTTCCCGCCTAGCCTCATACCGGATTATGGAGGCGGCAATGGTTGAGGCAGCGGCGATCGAAGCGCCGGCACGGCGGGGCAGGGGCACGCGGCGCGACGCTGCGGCAAAGCCCCTCGGCGTGCCCTATATCCTGCGCGGCATCCCGACCTACGACGTCCTGTCGGAGGAGAACCTCGGGAAGATCGAGCGGGCCGCCGACCGCATCCTCGCCGAGGTCGGCATCGAGTTCCGCGACGACCCCGCCGCCCTCGACCACTGGAAGCGCGCCGGCGCGACGGTGGAGGGCGTGCTGGTGCGCTTCGAGCCCGGCATGCTGCGCGAGATCGTCTCCTCCGCGCCTTCCACCTTCACACAACATGCCCGCAACCCGGCGAACAATGTCGAGATCGGCGGCAGCGCCGTCGTCTTCTCGCCGGCCTACGGCTCGCCCTTCGTCATGGACCTCGACCGGGGCCGCCGCTACGGCACGCTGGAGGATTTCAGGAACTTCGTCAGGCTCGCCCAGGCGAGCCCCTGGCTGCACCATTCCGGCGGCACGATCTGCGAGCCGGTCGATGTTCCCGTCAACAAGCGCCACCTCGACATGGTCTACAGCCATATCCGCTATTCGGATCGTCCCTTCATGGGCTCGATAACCGCCGAGGAGCGCGCCGAGGATTCCATCGACATGGCGCGCATCCTGTTCGGCGCCGACTTCGTCGACCGCAACTGCGTCATCCTCGGCAATGTCAACGTCAACTCGCCGCTCGTCTGGGACGGCACCATGACGCGCTCGCTGCGCGCCTATGCCCGCGCCAACCAGGCCGCCGTCATCGTGCCCTTCATTCTCGGCGGCGCGATGGGCCCGGTGACGAATGCCGGGGCCATCGCCCAGTCCTATGCCGAGACGCTGGCCGGCTGCGCGTTGACCCAGCTTGAGCGCAGGGGCGCGCCGGTCATCTTCGGCAATTTCCTTTCCTCCATGTCGCTGCGCTCCGGCTCGCCCACCTTCGGCACGCCGGAGCCCGCCATCGGCTCCATGGTGGTCGGCCAGCTCGCGCGCCGGCTCGGGCTGCCGCTGCGCTGTGCCGGCAACTTCTCCAATTCCAAGCTGCCGGACGGGCAGGCCATGCAGGAAGGGCTGATGTCCATGCTGTCGGCCGTCCATTGCGGCGCGAACTTCATCCTGCATTCGGCCGGCTTCCTCGATGGCCTGCTGTCCATGTCCTACGAGAAGTTCGTGATGGATGCGGATCTCTGCGGCGCGCTGCATTCCTACCTCGCCGGCGTCACCGTGGACGACAACACGCTCGCCATGGACGCCTTCCTGGAGGTCGGCCCGGGCAGCCACTTCCTCGGCTCGGCCCACACGATGCGCAACTATCAGAGCGCCTTCTGGGATTCGACGCTGTCGGACAACGAGCCCTTCGAGAAATGGAGCGGTGAGGGCGGCGCGACGGACATGGCCACCCGCGCCAACCGCCAGTGGAAGAAGACGCTCGCCGAATACGAGGCGCCGCCGCTGGACATCGCGATCGACGAGGCGCTCTGCGACTATATGGACCGCAAGAAGGCCGCCATGGCCGATGCATGGTATTGAAACCCCAGGACTGTTGGAATGACGCAATCGAAGGACCCGCTGCTCCAGCCCTACCGGCTGAAGCACCTGACGCTGAAGAACCGGATCATGTCGACCTCGCACGAGCCGGCCTATTCGGAAGACGGCATGCCGAAGGACCGCTACCGGCTCTATCATCTGGAAAAGGCGAAGGGCGGCATGGCCCTGACCATGACGGCGGGCTCGGCGATCGTCTCGGAGGATTCCCCGCCCGCCTTCGGCAATCTCCACGCCTATTGCGACGAGATCGTGCCCTGGCTGAAGAAGATCGCCGACGACTGTCACGAGCATGATTGCGCCGTCATGATCCAGCTCACCCATCTCGGCCGGCGGACGGGCTGGAACAAGGGCGACTGGCTGCCGGTCCTCTCCGCCTCGCCGGTGCGCGAGCCCGCGCACCGCGCCTTCCCCAAGGAGATCGAGGACTGGGACATCGAGCGCATCGTCGGCGATTACGCCGCCGCGGCCCAGCGCATGCAGGCCGCCGGCCTCGACGGCATCGAGTTCGAGGCCTACGGCCACCTGATGGACAGCTTCTGGTCCCCCGCCACCAACCGGCGCGAGGACGAGTATGGCGGCTCGCTCGACAATCGCCTGCGCTTTTCCGACATGGTGCTCGACGCCGTCCGCAAGGCCGTCGGCCCGGATTTCATCGTCGGCATCCGCATGGTGGCCGACGAGGACTGGGAGGCCGGGCTTTCCAGGCAGGAGGGCGTCGAGATCGCCCGGCGTCTCGCCGGGTCCGGCAAGGTGGATTTCCTCAACATCATCCGCGGCCATATCGACCACGACGCGCATCTGACCAACGTCATCCCGATCCAGGGCATGGCGGCCTCGCCCCATCTCGACTTTGCCGGCGAGGTGCGCGCGGCGACGAAATTCCCGGTCTTCCACGCCGCCCGCATCGCCGACGTGGCGACGGCCCGCCACGCGATCGCCGAAGGCAAGCTCGACATGGTGGGCATGACCCGCGCCCATATCGCCGATCCGCATATCGTCCGGAAGATCGAGGAGGGCAGGGAGGCGCAGATCCGCCCCTGCGTCGGAGCCACCTACTGTCTCGACCGCATCTATGAAGGCGGCGGCGCGCTCTGTATCCACAATGCGGCGACCGGCCGCGAGGCGACCATCCCGCATGTCATCTCGAAATCCTCGGGACCTCGCCGCAAGGCGGTGGTTGTCGGTGCCGGCCCGGCAGGCTTGGAGGCCGCACGCGTGCTTGCCGAGCGCGGCCACGCGGTGGAGGTGCTGGAGGCCATGGGCGAGGCCGGGGGGCAGATCCTGCTTGCCGCCCGCAACCCGCGCCGCAGGGAACTCGTCGGCATCGTCGACTGGCGCCTTGCCGAGCTCGAACGCCTCGGCGTGCCGATCCGCTACAACGTCTTTGCCGGCGGCGACGACGTGCTCGCGCTTGAGCCCGACCTCGTCGTGGTCGCGACCGGCGGCATCGCGCAGAACCCGGAACTGGAAGCCGGCGACGATCTCGTCATATCGAGCTGGGACATCATTGCCGGCGCGGTGAAGCCGGAAGGCCCGGTCCTGCTTTACGACGACAACGGCGCGCATACCGGCATGACGGCGGCGGAGCTGATCGCGAAAGCCGGCGTGGAGATCGAACTCGTCTCGCCGGAGCGGTTCTTCGCCCCCGAGATCGGCGGCATGAACCACGTTCCCTATGCGAAGGCCTTTGCGGAAAGGAACGTCCGCGTGACGATCAACACCCGCCTCAAGGCGGTGCGCCGCGACGGCAACGCGCTGGTGGCCACCCTCGGCTCGGATTTCTCGCCGACGGCCGCCGCCGAGCGGCGCGTCGCGCAGGTCGTCGTCGAGCACGGCACCATGCCGATGGCCGATCTCTATTTCGAGCTGAAGCCGCTGTCGCGCAATCTCGGTGCCGTCGACTACAAGGCGCTCATGCGCCAGGAGAACCCGATCCGGTCCCGCAATCCCGAGGGCACCTTCGATCTCTTCCGCATCGGCGATGCCGTCCACAGCCGCAACATCCATGCCGGCATCTACGATGCCATGCGCTACGGTGTCCTGTTCTAGCAAAGAGCACAAAAAAACCCGGTGGCGCAGGGAGTGCCACCGGGCTGGAGGTCAGGGGAACGTTCCGGCTTATTCGGCCGGCGGCGTCGTGGCCGGAGCCGGAGCCGGGGCCGTACCCGTCGTCGACGAAGTCGTCGAGGAATCGACCGGGGTATTGGCCTGACGTTCGGCGACCTGCTGCGCCTTGGTCTTGAATTCCGGCGCGGCCTGCAGGCTTTCGGCCGTTTCCGTGGTCGTCAGCTTGACATCGTCGGAATCCGGGACCTGCGTGATCGAGATCTTCTCGAACGGGACGGCGACCCACTTCTCGCCGATGCCCAGGAAGCCGCCGACACCGATCACCGCGGCATCGATGCCGCCGCTCTTTTCCATGATCAGGTCGGAGATCTTGCCGATGCTCTCATCGGCGCTGTTGTAGACAGCCTGGCCGATATAGGTATTGGCGCTGATCTGCTCGTCCGACTGTGCCGTCAGGTAATCGCCACCGGCGGTTGCCGGAGCCTGGGCGGTGTCCTCGCTCGGCGTTGCCGGGGTCTGGGCGGTATCTTCGGTCGTGGTTCCGGTTGCCGGCGTCTGCGCCGTGTCTTCGGTCGGCGCCGCGCCCGGGGTGGCGGCGGTGTCGTCAGGGGTCGTGCCCGTCGCGGCATCGCCGGTCATGGCGGGCTGCTCCATGGGCTGGGTCTGGCCGGCTGCCGGCTGATTGGTATCCTGTGCATAAGCTGCCGGAGCAAGAGCCGCGCCCAGGAAGAGTGCACCAGCGGCAACGGAGGTAAGAAGTTTGTTGGTCATTGTGAACCTGCCTTTCGTCTCGTTGGCATCAAGGCGCGGCGGCGGTTTCGAGTGTCCGTCCGCACCGGCTGATGGACAAGGAACGGCGCCCCCCCGTTTTGGTTCCGATGAAAATTGCCTTCTTTTTGATTGCAGCCATGCAAAAGCGACGGCCCCGGCCGGATAAACCGGCGGGGCCGCGCAGGTTCCTGCATGGAATGACGGGTGTCACAGCCTGAAGTTCGGCTCCAGGCGCCCCCTCGCCACGACGCCGAGTTCGAAGGTCTGGCCGGCATGGGGATCTGCCAGGCGCGCCGCCGCGTCCATGTCCTGCCATGCCGACGTCACGAGCACCCGGTCGGCCTTCGCGCCGATGAAGGCCGGGCAGCTCGTCTGCGAGGCGGGAACGAGATGGCGCGCCACCTTCGTGCCGTCGGGCTTGTAGACGTCCACGGCGTTTTCGCCCCAGCGGGCGTTCCAGATCAGCCCGTCCGCATCGCAGACCGAGCCGTCGACACCGCCCGGTGTACCGCTCTCGTCGCTGAGCAGTTCCGGCTCGCCGGTCGGCAGCCCCGTCTTCGGATCGAGCGACACCTTCATGAGGTGGTTGACGTCCGTGTCGGTGAAATAGCCGGTGCCGCCGTCCGGGGAAAAGCAGATGCTGTTCGGGATGGTGAGGTTGGAAAAGAGCTTCGTCACGCGCTCGCCCGCGACATGGTAGATCGCGCCGGACTGCTTTTCGGCGCTGCGGCCCATCGTGCTTGCCCAGAGCGCGCCGGACGGATGCACGCGCCCGTCGTTGGAGCGGTTGGCGGCCTTGTCCTCTAGCCTCGCGAAGGGCGCCAGCCGGCCGTCCGCGACGGTGCGGATGAAGAGGCCCTGGTCGGAGATGATGAGCTGGCGTTCCGCATCGACCACCGCCAGCACGCTGCCGAGAAAGGGAAGGTCGTGCACCGCCTTCGCCATGGTGGCGAGGTGGAGTTCATGCAGCTTGCGGCCGCGAATGTCGAACCAGAAGGCCTTGTCCGTCGCCGGATCGTAGGTCGGTCCCTCGCCGAGATGGCAGGCGGTCTCGCAAAGGATGCGGCCGGTGAAGGAATGGGTCTCGGTCATCGGGTTCCTCCATAGACGGTGTCATAGGCTTCGATGGTGGCTTCGGCGCGCACGTGCACCTCGGCGCCGTCCATGCCGGGCTTGTAGAGGCTGGAGCCGAGGCCGAAGCTGCGGATGCCGATGGCCGCATAGTCGGCGAAATTCCTGTCCGATACGCCGCCGACGGCGGCGATCTCCAGCTCCGGCGGCAGGATGGCGCGGATCGCCTGGATGCCGGACGGGCCGAGCACGCTCGCGGGGAAGAACTTCAGTCCCGTCGCGCCGGCGCGCGCGGCGGCGAGCGCCTCGGTGGGGGTGAAGACGCCGGGCATCGTCACCATGCCCCTGGCGGCGGCGGCGGCGATGACGTCGGGCTCGACATTCGGGCTCACCATCAGCCGTCCGCCGACATCGGCGAGGCGCTCGACGTCCGCGACCGTCAGCACGGTGCCGGCGCCGATCAGGCAGCCCTCGGGCGCCATCTTCACGGCGATCTCGATGGACCGGAACGGTTCCGGCGAGTTCAGCGGGATCTCGATGGCGGTGAAGCCGGTCTCGATCAGCGCGCCGACGACATCCTCGGTCTCGTTCGGCTTCAGGCCGCGCAGGATGGCGATCAGCGGGCGTCTCATCGGGGGGAAGGGAGTGCGGCTCATTGTTTTCCAGCTTTCTTCAAAGGGACCAGAGCGCCCTGGCGCCCGCGGCAAGGCCGTTGCGCACGGCGGTGTCGGCATCGATCAGGGTGGGCGCGATGCCGGCGGCGGCGAGCGCTGCGGTATAAAGCGCGCCGAGTCCGCCGGAGACGACGAGCGCGACCGGCGTGCCTTCTGCGACCAGCGAAAGCGCGCCGGCGATCTCCAGCCCGATCAGCGTGCCGGAAAGCCGCGCCTTGGCGTCGTCAGGCGAAAGCCCGGCGATCAGCGAGCCGGCCCGCACGGAGAAGAACTGGCTGGTGGCGAGCGCCGGCCGTTCGACCATGCGGGCGACGGCGGAGCGGAAGGCGGCATTGTCGCCGGAAACGGCGCCGGCATCGGCGATGGCGTGGCTGAGGATGGTGTGCCCGGCGATGGCCTCGAACAGCTCGCCGGTCATGAAGGAGGAAAAGCCTTCGACCCTTCCGCCGGAAAGGCGGACCCACTTGCTGTGCGTTCCGGGCATGCAGACGAGATGGTCGCCGCCGCCGAGCGCGCCGGCCGCGCCGAGAAGCTGCGTCTCCTCGCCGCGCATGACGTCGGGCGCCATGGCATCGCGCTGGGCAAGGCCGGGCAGGATGCGGATATCCGCCTCGATGCCGGGAATGCGCACGGCGGCGGTCGGAATGTCGGCGAGGGCCGCGGGCGTATCGAGATAGCCGGCCTCGATCCAGCCCTGCCGTGCGCCCGCCATGCCGCAGACGAGGACCGGCAGGCCTGTCGGGGCGCAAACGGCGGCAAGGTGGCTTTCGAGCACCGCGGCAAAGCCGGTGCGGGCCGCCGCCGTCATGCCCTCGCCGCTGCGCCGCTCGGCGATGACGCCGCCGTCCCGGCCCACCAGCCAGAGGCGGAAGCTGGAGGTTCCCCAGTCCACCGCGGCATAGGCGGGTTCGGATCGCGCGATGGTTCCGGTCATCAGAGCATGCCTCCGTCGACGATGAGGGATTGGGCGGTGATGGCGGCGGAGGCCTCCGACGCCAGGAAGAGGCAGGGACCGACCATGTCGGCGGCGACGAGGGAGCGCTTCAGGCACTGGCGTTCGATGCCGCCGGCAATGGCGGCATCGTCGATCCACAGGCGCTTCTGCCGCTCGGTCAGCACCATGCCGGGCAGGATGGCGTTGACGCGGATATTGTCCGGGCCGAGCTTGCCGGCGAGCGACTTGGTGAGGCCGACGATGCCGGCCTTGGCCGTCGCATAGGCAGGCAGCTCTCCCATGTTGAGCAGGAAGGCGATGGAGGAGAAGTTGACGATCGCCCCGCCGCCGCCCCGGCGCATGTGCGGCGCGACGGCCTGCGCGGCGAAGAAGTGATGGCGCAGGTTCACCGCCTGGTTCTCGTCCCAGTAGTCAGGCTCGACGGTGTCGAGATCGTGCCGGTCGTCGCGCGCAGCATTGTTGACGAGCACGCGGATGCCGCCGAGCCTTGCCGCCGCCTCCGCGACGGCCGCCCGCAACACGTCGATGTCGCGAAGGTCCGCTCTTATATAATGCGGCAGGTGCTCGACCGTGCCTTCCAGGCTGGAGACGAGCGACCGGCTTTCCGCTTCCGCCACGTCGAGGAAGGCGACCCGTGCGCCCTCGGCGGCGAAACCCGCGACCAGCGCCGCGCCGATGCCGGAACCGCCGCCGGTGACGATGACGCCCTGTCCTCTCAGGTCCGGATGCCGTCCCGCCATCGCTGTCTCCGTGAATTCCACTATGTGGAACTGAGTTTGATTATTCGGAATTATTCCGCTACCATGCCGCCCTGTCAAGAGACCGGAGAGGGTTGCGGCAATGGTGATGGAACGGGATGGGGAAAGCGGCACGGGCACGCTCGGCAAGGCGGTCGCCGTCCTGGAAACGGTTGCGCTTGCCGATCGGCCGATGCGCTTCACCGAGGTGCTCGCCGTCAGTGGCCAGCCGCGCGGCACGCTGCACCGCCAGCTTTCCCATCTGGTGCAGGAAGGGCTTCTGGAGCTCAGGCCCGACCATGCCTATGTGCCGGGCCTGCGCCTGCTGAAGCTTGCCTCCGCCTCCTGGGCGCGCAACGAGTTCCGCGCCGTCGCCGCGCCCTTCCTGGAGGCGCTGCACGGGCAGACGGGGGAGACCGTGCATCTCGGCGTGCTGCGCGGGCACGAGATCATCTATCTCGACAAGGTGGAAAGCCGGCAGGCCGTGCGCATGAATTCGCAGATCGGCAACGCGTCGCCCGCCTATTGCACGGGCGTCGGCAAGGCGGCGCTTTCCACGCTCGATGCCCCGGCGCTCGACGCTATCCTCTGCGGGCTGGAATTGCGCCGTTTCACGCCGCAGACGATCACCGACCGCGCGACGCTGATGGCCGAGCTCGCGCAGATCCGGGCGAGCGGCATCGCCTTCGACCGGGAGGAGCACGAGCCGGGCATCCGCTGCGTCGCCGCGCCGCTCGTCGATCCCGGCCGGGCGCTCGTGGCCGGGGTTTCGGTGACGGGCCCGGCCTATCGGGTGGGGCAGGCGCAGCTCGACGACTGGGCGCCGCGCGTGCGCCATGCGGCTCGCGCCATCATGGACGAGCTTTCGGCGCGGCTCGGTCCGCAACGATAAGTGGATCACGATGTGCGTTACCGGTCGCAGAGTTGTCTTATGGCCCCATTTTACGGTAAATTAGAAAATCGCGCTGGACGTGGATTGGGGTCGCCATTAGCTTCCCTGACAAGCAACGATCGGGTTGCGTCGCTCGCCGCGGACTTGAGGTGCGGCTCTCGAGACATACTTGCATTGGGATACGGGGGTTCCTGAGGCAAGCAAGCGTATGTGTGGCAGGGCCTGCCGCGCAATCGTCTGCATTGCTGAAGGAAAATGGACATGGCGGATCGATTCCACACGACATCTTCTGCGCAGTTCCAGAGCCGCTGGGGCGGGAATCTTTCGGCCATGGGTTCGGAGGAGGACGTCGCCGAGATGCTCGACGGCATCGCCGCGCGCTACGGTTTCCGCGGTTATCTCCTGATCAACGTCCCCTCGGAAACCTCGCCGGACTTCTCCTCCAACGTGCTGCTGACGTCCTGGCCGGACGAGATGCTGAAGACCTACGACCATGCGGGCCTCATCTTCGGCAGCCCCGTTGTCGAGCGCCTGCGCCAGAGCACCAATCCCT
Source organism: Shinella sp. NM-101 (assembly GCF_021401195.1). Classification (NCBI taxonomy): domain Bacteria; kingdom Pseudomonadati; phylum Pseudomonadota; class Alphaproteobacteria; order Hyphomicrobiales; family Rhizobiaceae; genus Shinella; species Shinella sp. NM-101. Next base: position 81,707 of record NZ_JACBFT010000020.1, read on the forward strand.
TCGCCTACGATGCGGAGCGCACCAACCGTCGCCGCGGCGACGGCAAGGCGGCGATCGCGGCGGATCTCTTCGAGCGGCACGGCCTGTCGCGCGGGGCCTATTTCCCGGCGCACAATTCGGCGGGCCTGCGCGGCGCGCTGGCCTTCGGCGGCACGCGCGAGGCGGTGACGCCGCGCGAGATGGCCGAACTCAACGCGCTGGCCAACCATATCTTCACCGAGGTGGTCGAGCTGCGCGCCGGCCGCCGGCAGAACGTTTCGCTGTCGCGCCGCGAGATCGAGTGCCTGTCCTGGGCCTCTGCCGGCAAGACCAGCGTCGAAATGTCCGAAATCCTCGGACTTTCGGAATATACGGTCAATCATTACCTGAACCGCGCGACGCGCAAGCTCGACGCTGTCAACCGGGTTCAAGCGGTCGCCAAGGCGATCCGCGCCGGACTTTTGAACTGATGCATAAAAAACCTTGCGACTTTCTGGAATGCGTGCGGCCCCGCTCCAATTGCCCAAGGCGAGCAACAACGATTGCGGGGCACCATGACGGCTGACGAAACCAGAAGCAGCGAAAACCAGGGACAGGACGAAGGCGCCGAGATCGCCGGCCTCGAGACGCAGTTCGACATCGTTCGCTACATGCGCCGCAAGTGCGAGGAATACGGCCTCAAGTATTTCATCGTCTTCAACCTGCCGGGTTTCGAGGCGGAGAAGCTCTCGGCCTATTCCATCGTCAGCAACTGGCCGCAGGAGATTCTCGCCAAGTACGACGCCATGCGCATGGTCCGCCACAGCGCGGGCATCCGCAAGCTGCGGCTCACCACGGTGCCGTTCACCTACGACATGCGCGAATGGATCGGCGAATCCTCCGAGCAGATGGATTTCACCGAGCTGCTCGAGACGATGACCGCCCATCGCATGCTGACCGGCCATTTCTTCCCCGTGCACGACGCGCTCGGCAACCGCGGCGCCGTCGTGTGGGGCGGCGAGAGCGCCACGCTCGGCCGCGACGAGCGGCTGATGCTGCAGATGATCTCCGTCCACATCTTCAACCGGCTGGCCGAGATCGGCTCGGCCTGGAAATCCGGCCAGGTCGTGCTCACGGAGCGCGAAATCCAGTGCCTGAGCTGGACGGCGGCGGGCAAGACCAGCCTGGAGATCGCCGAGATCCTCGGCCTTTCCGAGCATACGGTGAACCACTACCTCAACCAGGTCACGCGCAAGCTGGAGGCGGTCAACCGCACCCAGGCCGTGGTCAAGGCCATCCGCCGCGGGCTGATCGCCTGATTGGCCCTGAGGCAACCTGCCGCAAAGCCGCGCGCCGCCGTCGCAGTCAAATTCGTTTGGCGGCGGCCCTTGCGTGCACTATCTACGGCAGGCAAAGCGGCCGCAGGCCGCGACGGGATCGATCGAGGGTTTCATGACTGATGTAAGCAAGGAACAGGTTCTGGAACGGCTGCGCACGGTGCGCGGCCCGGACATGGACGGCAATATCGTCGACCTCGGCCTCGTCTCTGATGTCTTCATCTCCGACGGCAAGGCCTATTTCTCGATCACCGTCCCGGCCGAGCGCGCCCGCGAGCTCGATCCCATGCGCGCGGCCGCCGAGCGCGTCGTCAAGGATATCCCCGGCATCACCGCCGCCATGGTGGCGCTGACGGCCGACAAGCGCGCCGCCGCCGGCCCCGCCGCCGCGCGCGCGCCCGCCCCGCCGCCGCCCGGTC
>NZ_JACBFT010000021.1:0-77345 GCF_021401195.1 Shinella sp. NM-101
CTCGGTGATCTGACGCACCGCGTCGCGCTTGAACTCTTCCGTGAAATTGCCTTTGCCCATGTAGGCCTCCTGCCTCAGATTTAGGGGAGAAGGCGTCTACAAATCTAGGGGCTATTCAGATGTTGTTGGCGTCGTCGAGGAACTCGCAGCGATGAAGTTGGCGGACGAGTGCCTCGTTGATCTCGCTGCTGGTAAAATCGAAGCCATTCAGATCACGATAGGCGGGAAAGCGTGCGGTCTTGAGCTGGTAGGCCGTCGATCGCACTTCCCGTTCCGCGGTCTCCGCCTTGAGAAGCTGTGACAAGATCGGGATGGCGGCCTCGAACGCCGGCGATCCTTGTTCGGTGAGCTCGCCAACGGCCTGGGCCATGCCATGCATCTTCAACTGCCGCAGCATGATGACGATCGCGCCGCTTGCTGGATTATGACGCATGGCGGGCCTCCGTCTTTCTCAGGGCATCGTATCGTTCGACATTGGCCTTGGGCTCGTTGACGAGCGTCAGGGCTTGCGGCGCATCAATGGTCGGCGGTGTGAAGGATTTGCCGTCGACAAGGCGATGCAGCAGGTTCAGCACATGCGTCTTGGTCGGAACGCCAGACTTCAGCGCCATGTCGACCGCCGACAGGACGGCCTGCTCATCGTGCTGAAGAACCAGCGCTAGGATATCGACCATCTCCCGGTCGCCGCCCGGCTTCTTCAGCAGGTATTGCTGCAAGGCCCGGAATACATCGGGGAGTTCGGCGAACGGTGCGCCATTGCGAAGCGCACCTGGCTTGCGCTGCACGACCGCCAGATAGTGCCGCCAATCGTAGATCGTCTGCCCCGGTCGGTCATGAGAGCGATCGATGACGCGACGATGCTCGCAGACGATCTGGCCCTCCGCAGCGACCACGACACGATCCGGATAGACCCGCAGGCTCACCGGTCGATTGGCGAAGGATGCCGGGACGCTGTAGCGATTGCGCTCCAGATGCACGAGGCAGGTTGGAGAGACACGCTTGGTATATTCGACAAACCCATCGAATGGTCGGGAAACAGGCATAAGCGCGGTAGCTTCCTCCGCCCAGATGTCGGCAATGGTGCCGCGCATCTGCCCATGTGGGGTCTGTGCCCAGAATTCCTTGCAGCGCTGCTCGAGCCAGTCGTTCAGAGCATCCAACGAGGGAAAGCGCGGCGTGGGCTGCCAAAGACGATGACGCGCGTCCTGAACGTTCTTCTCGACCTGTCCCTTCTCCCAGCCTGAAGCCGGATTGCAGAACTCGGGTTCGAACAGATAGTGGCTGGCCATCGCCTGGAAACGGACGTTAACGTCACGCTCTTTGCCACGGCCGACCTTGTCGATCGCGGTACGCATGTTGTCGTAGATGCCACGGCCGGGGATGCCTCCGAACACGCGGAATGCATGATTGTGGGCATCGAACAGCATCTCGTGCGTCTGCAGGAGATAGGCCCGAACGATGAAGGCGCGGCTGTAGCTCAGCTTCGTGTGCGCCACCTGCAGTTTGGTGCGCTCATTGCCGATGATGGCCCAGTCTTCCGACCAGTCGAACTGGAAGGCTTCGCCGGGGTCAAACGCCAGGGGCACATATGTCCCGCGGCCCGTCGTCTGCAATTCTCTCTGCCGATCATCACGCCATTCCCGAGCAAATGCCGCAACCCGATTGTAGGAGCCCTCGTAGCCAAGGCTCATAAGATCGGCATGCAACTGCTTCATCGTCCGCTTCTGTTTGCGGTTCTTCTTGGATTCGCTCTTCAGCCAGGCAGACAACCGATCAGCAAAAGGATCAAGCTTGCTTGGCCGCTCCGGGACTTTGAACTTCGGCTCCACGCCGTCCAGGCGCAGGTATTTGCGGATGGTATTCCGGGACAGGCCGGTCCTGCGGCAAATCTCCCGGATCGATAGTTCTTCTCGAAAATGCCAGCGTCGGATCACGCTCAATAACGCCATGTCGATCACTCCATAGCCCCCGCTGAAAACATGCGAGGGAAGGTTGGAACATGGGTCAATTCTCAATGGAAATATCAGGCCACGCCGGGTCATGTATGGATGCCCCCGTTCATGCAAGCAGTTCTTCGAGCGGCTTTGAACGTGTGATCGGGTGCGGTCATGTATCAGGCCTATTGTGCGGCCCGAATACGACCGCTGGCCGGTATGGAGCTACGCGGACCTGGTGCAAAAACAGTTCTACGAGCTCGTGGCTCACTGACCCGGATGCATTCCCAGACCCACTCTCACCGATCTTTGTCCTTACCGTTCGCTGACCTCCTCACACGCCGACGATCCGTCCTGACCTTAGCTCAGCACTTGCCTACACTGCAGGCAGAACGGAATCCTTGTAATCTTCGTTCTTGGTCATCATTGCCCAGATGGATCGAGCCATTTTGTTGGCGAGGGCGATCGCGACGAGCATGCGAGGTTTGCGCGCCAGCATTCGTGCCAGCCACGAGTTCTCGGGTGGAGCCTTCCGGCATGCCCATCGAATGACGGTCATCGCGCCAATGATAAGAAGCCGGCGGATGTCGCGTTGTCCCATCTTCGATGTTCGGCCGAGAACCTGCTTTCCTCCACTCGAATGCTGCTTTGGCACCAAGCCGAGCCAGGCCGCAAAGTCTCGCCCCCTGCGGAAAGTAGCCATCGTGGGCGCGAAGGCCTCAACTGCCATGGCGGTAATCGGTCCCATGCCGGGCATGGACATGAGGCGAGCGGTACTCTGCGAACGCTTCGCTTCCGATCTGAGTGCCTTTTCCAGCGATGCGATCCGAGAGGACAGCGCGTCGATTTGGTCCAGATACAGTCGCCCGGTCTCTACAACGATAAGTTCGAGGCCGGCCTCGTGATCTTCAATAATCTCCGCCAACAGGGCCAGGTTCGCAACGCCTTGAGGTGCAATGACACCATGCTCGGCCAGATGTGCGCGAAGGGCATTGATAAGCTGTGTTCGCTGACGGACGAAGAGGTCCCGCGTCCGGAAGAGCATGGAGCAGGCCTGCTGCGGTTCAGACTTCGGAACGACAAAGCGCATCGACGGCCGGGTCGCTGCTTCCACGATCGCTTCCGCGTCGGCAGCATCATTCTTCTGTCGTTTGACGAAAGGCTTCACGTAAGCCGGCGGGATCAATCGAACCTCGTGGCCAAGCTTGCCGATCTCACGCGCCCAGTAATGCGCGGTGGCACAAGCTTCCATCGCGACCGTGCATTTGGGCAGTTCCGTAAAGAAGGTGATCACTTGGCCGCGAGACAGTTTCCTGCGCAAGACCACACCGCCATCGCTTCCGGCGGCATGAACCTGAAACACCCGCTTTGCAAGGTCCAGGCCGACGATGCTAACTTCATTCATGGACGCTCTCTCCTCTAAGTGACGTTCTGGCGAACATCACTCTGGCACATTGCGATGCCGTCGGGAGGGGGCATCCACTCCATCAGTTCTCAGTGGCAATCAACACCCTCACGGCCCTAACTGACAGAGGTCCTTCCACCCGGTACCCGCCCTTCAACGAAGGGCCGGTAGTCTGAACCGCTTTTGACGACGGCGTGCACGACGCGGGCCATCTTGGCGGTGATTGCGGTCATCACCTTGCGGCGCAGGTCTGGATTGTCGCGATCTCTTGCGATGTAGCGTTCAAACTTGTGCCGAAAGCCATTCTCACGCTGACGGATGGCGACTTGCCCGGCGATCCACAGGGTGCGGCGCAACCGAGCATTGCCGAATTTGGAAAGGCGGGTCTGGCCGCGATATTGGCCTGACTGCTGGGTCGAGAGATCCAGCCCGCAGAATTTGAGAAACTGACGGTGATGGTGAAAGCGCCGGAGATCTCCCGCCTCGGCAATGATCGTCAACGCGTTGATCGGCCCGATGCCGGGGATCTGGCGCAGGAGCTGGTAATCCTGACTGCACCGCAGCAGTTCGTCGGCCTGTTCCTCGATCTCATTGCGTTGCCGGATCAGGCTGCGCGCTTCGGCAATGACCATCCGGAACATACGAATGGCAGGGGCCTCGAGCGGTAGCGGCAGTCCGATCGATGTGCGCGCCGTCTCGTAAATATCCATCAAAATCTGTGTCTTGCTGACTTTGCGACCGACGACGTTCCATGCAGCTTTAACGAACTCCTCCTTCGTCAACGCCACAATACTTGCCGGCGCCGGAAAGGCATCGAGGAAAGCGAAGAACCAATCGCTGCGGCTGTTTCCCCGGAAGCGATCGATCTCGGGAAAATACAGCGGCAGGTAATGCGTCAGGATGCGATGCTGGATCTCGGTCTTGGCCCTGGCGATCGCCTCATGCGTCTTCGACAGTTCCTGCACGTCGTTGATGCCGGCGCGCAGTGGATCATGGTAGACTTGCGTCGCCTGGATCTTCAGCATGTGCAGCATCACCTGCGCATCCTTGGGATCGTTCTTGTCCCAGCTGTTGTGCAAGGCCTCGCGGGTTCGGGCGAGCGCCAGCGACGACACCAGCCGCACCTCGAAGCCTGCTTCGGCCAGGCGCCACGCGATGGGCCGGTGATAATTGCCCGTCGCCTCAAAGCCGCAGACCACCGGTCGGCCATACGTCTGCAGAACTTCGATCAGTCGATCATGCTCCGCACGACTGTTGAGGACCTGCAGCCGGCGGCGACGTTTGTGGCCTGGGTCTTCGATCAGAACTTCGTTGCGAATCTTGGCAATGTCGATGGCTACCAACACCGCATCGGCGGGTATAATATTTGCGCTGGTCATGGTCGGTCTCTCCGAATGGGTTGTGAACACTCACATTCTAGAGAAACCTTGACTGGCCATGGCCGCCTCGAACGGTGCGCGCCTGCAGCGAAAAGCTGCGCGCACCGCTGTCTCAACTGCCTCCGCTCGTTCCTTCCGTAGGTGCTATGGCCATGAATTCCAGGCGAAGTTCCACTGGCACGTCGAGGACCAGGGCATCCGCCATGCATACATCAAGCGCGGCACGCCGCAACTGAACGGCAAGGTTGAACGTTCGCACCGATCGGATCAACAGGAATTCTACCAGCTCCTCAGCTACAAAGGCGACGTCGATCTGGAGGCCAAACTCGACGAATGGGAGCGCTTCTACAACTTTGCCAGGCCTCACGGCGCGTTCAATGGAAAAACGCTGTATGAAGCGCTCCGAGAAAAGCTATAATTACATAACGAGATGTCCCAAAAGAACCCGCAGATTACATTTTGCGTAAGATCAAATATACCGGATTGATGATTATGGGTTCTGAAGAATTTTTGGCCGCATACCTTGAGCATTTGCATGAGCTGGTCGGCGCCAAATTCAGTTAATATCCAATCCAACAACTTCGCGATATCGCGACACGGGACAAAGCGAATGCCTGTCGACTCGCCAGCGCAGTCGTCGCGAGCCACTATCGTGGCCATCGGATCTTTACCGCAACTGTCGAAATAGCAACCCAGATGCCGAGCCGCAGGACCATCGCGGCCATCGTGCGGCTCTCGTAGGCCCCGCCGCGCCAGACGTGCCAAAGGAAGAAAGCAAGGACCATGGCCGTTGCCGTCGCGATACCGATGGACAGGGCAGGCGCCCAGGCCGTGCCGCGCCAAAGTCCGATCCCTGCCAGCAGATAGGCGAAGCCGGTCATGAAGTTGAACCACAACACGACGGGAACCACCGCTCCCATGTCGGCCCCGCCGAAGAGCGCGCGGCCGCCCGAAATGACGGTAGCCAGGCCAAACACGACCGCCACGCCAGCGATGATGGATTGCGAGAGAGGTCTTGCGGTCATGGTGTCCTCAGATATCAGGCGTCGGCCAGCCTGCCGTCACGCAGGTGGATCAGGCGATCGAAGCGGTCGAATATCTTCTCGTCGTGGGTGACGGTGACGATGCAGGCTTCCTGCTCGACGGCAAGCTTGCGCAACAGGTCCATCACCAGTCCGGCGCGCTTGCCGTCGAGCGCGGCGGTCGGTTCGTCGGCCAGGATGATGCGGGGACGGTTGGCCAGCGCCCGCGCAATGGCCACCCGCTGCGCCTCGCCACCTGACAGGAGCGCCGGCTTGGCCGCGGCGCGGCGACCGACTTCAAGATAATCGAGCAGTTCGCGTACTCGCGCCCGACCCTTCTCAACCGACCAGCCGGCGAGGTCGAGGACCACGGCAACGTTTTCTTCGGCGGTCAGGAAGGGCAGAAGGTTGTGCGTCTGGAAGATGAAGCCGATCTTGTCCAGCCTGAGCCGCCGCAGGTCGCGCCGCAGCCATTGCCCCTCAAACACCGTCTCGCCGTCCAGCGTCACCTTGCCCGCCGATGGCGCCAGGATGCAGCCGATGACGTTGAGCAGTGTGGTCTTGCCCGAGCCGGAGGGGCCAAGAAGCGCGATCACCTCTCCGGCCCGGACCTGAAGGTCGACGTCGCGCAGTGCATCGACACGGGTTTCGCCCTCGCCGAAATGCTTGGCCACACCTTTCACGTCGATGAGGATTTCGCCGTCCGCCATGTCAGCTCCCCAGAGCCGTAGCGGGATCGACCTTCATCGCCGCCCGTACGCCAAGGCCCGAGGCGGCGATGCAGACGGCGAAGATGATCCCGGCCAGCACCATCACGTTGAACGGCTCCAGCACCACCCGGCGCGGGAAATAGTCCTTTACCGTCAGGATCAGCACGAGTCCGATCCCCCAGCCTGAAGCACCGAGGATCAGCGCCTGCTGCACGATCAGCCCGATGATGGTGCGGTCGGGCGCGCCGATCAGCTTCAGCGTGGCGATCTGCTTCAGCTTCTCCATCGTCATCGTGTAGATGATGAGCGCGATCACTACCGCCGAAACACTGAGCAGGATACCGAGAAACAGGCCGATTTGCCGCCGCGCCAGATCGACCACCGAGGAGACCAGAATGTCCTCCTGCTCGGCTTGCGTCAGCGCCGCCAGATGTTTCCATTGCCGCACGGTCGCTGTCAGCAATTCGACATCCGCGCCCGGCGCTACCCGTGCGATCACGGCCGCGACCGAAGCGGACTTGACCGAAACGGCGCCCCGCGCCGCCTGAACGCGCTGGGCTGCGGGGTCAAGCTCGGTTTGCAATGCCATCGCGTCGGACAGCGTGATATAGACCGCTGGATCGCCGCCCGCGTTCATTGCTCCTTCGACCAGCCCGACCACGGTGAAACGGTTGCGCCCGAGACGGATCGTCTCACCGGTCAGAAGACCGGTCTTGCGGTCTGCCACCAGTTCGAAATGGCTTGTGCCGATGCCGCGCCCTTCGGCGATGCGCTGCGGCCCGCCGGGATGTCCCGGCTCATAGCCGATGACGTAGAGCCGGAGCGAAGCGCCGGCATGGGCAGCCTCGATGTTCTGGAAATTGATCGCGCCGGCTTCGGCCACGCCGGGCATCCGCGCCACGGCGTCGCGCGTGGTCAGCGGGATGTTCGAGGCTTCGGCAAACGGCCCCTGGGTGCCGCTCTCGACCACCCAGACATCTGCCGCCGGCGCCTTCACGACCGCCAGCGCATCGGCGACAAGGCCGTTATAGATGCCGATCATCGACAGCACGACCGTCATCAAGAGCCCCAGCCCGAAACAGGTGAGGACGAAGCGGAACAGTCCGTGGCGTATATCCTTGAGAGCAAGGTTCATGGCGTGGTCCTGGTCCGCGCCCGCCGCCCCTCGGTCGCGCCTTGCGGCATCCGGGCGACGATGGCGGCATCGTCCGGCAGACTGCCCGTGACTTCGACCCGACCACGATCGTCGCGCGCGCCGAAGGTCAGTTCGACCTGCTCCAATCGTCCGTCCCGTACCAGCCAGACCCGCCCGCGATGGCCGTCGAAACCGGTGATCGCCACCTCGGGCACCATCAGCGCACTGTCGCGGTTACCGGTGGTGATGCGCACCTCTGCCTGCTCGCCGAGATACATCGGCTGGGGGCAGTCCGTGCAGGTCAGCCAGATCCGGCGTTCCTCATTCACCCGGTCGCTTTCAAGCCCGATGCGGGCGATGGTGCCATGGAATTCAGCCTGGGGCTGCGAGCGCAGCCGGATCGTGCCGGGCTGGCCAAGCGCAAGCTGGCCGGCGCGCTCCTCATCGACATAGGCCTGGATCCAGACCGTTTCGGGAGCGATCAGGGTGAAGATCGGGTCGCCGGCCCGTACCACCGTTCCCGCTTCGGCATTGCGCGTGACGATCACCGCGTCATAGGGTGCGCTCAGCCGATGACGGGCGAGAAGGACCTTCTCCTGTTGCAGGGCTGCCGCCGCATCCGCGCCCTGAGAACGGATCACCGCCACATCCGCCTGGGCGACCGCAAGATCGGCACGGGCCACGTCCTCGTCGCGCTGCGCTTCCTCGGCGCGCTGGATCGAGGACACATCGCGCTGTGCCAATCCCTGCTGACGCTGATTTGCCGCCTGGCGCTGCGCCAGTACGCTGCGGGCACGCGCCACCGTGGCCTCGGCGCGGGCGAGGGCGGCGACATTGGCCTCGACCGCAGCGCGGGCGCGGGCGGTGCGCGCCTCCTGCTCGGCTGGATCGAGGGTCGCCAGTTCCTGCCCTCTGACTACCCGGTCCCCGACGTCGGCGGCCAGCCCGGTCAGGGCAGCTCCAACCTCGAACCCGACCCGGCTGAGGATCCGCGCCTCGACCGAGCCAAGGCCATAGATGCGCAGGGCCACATCCTGCTCTGGTTGCACCACGCTGACCGTGAGCGGTCGCTCGGTGAGGAACAGCACACCCGCGCCCAGCACCAGACCCGCCGCCGCACCTAACATCCACCGACGCCGCATGGCCTAATCCTCCTTCCCGGTCAAAAGCCGAAGTTGTATTTCAAGGACCCGCTTGCCTTCCCCGATCAGGGAAAAGTTGCGCGCGCCGAGCGACCAGCGGATCGCCATGCCCTGCACCAGCGACGTCAGCAGAACGGCGGCATCCTCTGGGGCGACTTCGCGGCGCAGGGAACCGGCTGTTTGACCGCGCGCCAGTTCGGTCACGATCAGCCCCTGAAACTTCATCAGCAGACCTCGAAAGGCCGCGCGCAAATCCTCATTGCCGACATTCAGCTCGCGCGAGAACAGCAGCATCGGCAGCGCCGGTGTGGAAACAATCTGCCCCAGTTGCGCGCCCACCAGCGCCGTGACCCGGTCGATGGGGCCATCAGTCCCAGTCATGGCCCGTTGCCAGGCTATTGCCAGTTCCCCGGCCACATGATCCGCCACGGCAAGCCACATCTCGGCCTTGGTGGGGAAATGCCGGAACAGGGCCGCCTGACTGACGCCCACGGCCGCTGCGGCAGCACCTGTCGTCACCCGATCCGGCCCGATCCGATCGGCCAGGTCGAGGACGGCCGCGACGATTTCGGCCTTGCGCAATTCCGCGGATTTTCGCATAAAGTACCTAGTAAGTGAGCAATCACATACTTAAGTGGAGCAATGATCGTGGTCAAGCTTTTCTGACGGAGCAAAGCGAACGCGCGGTGTTGCCGGCAAGATGGCGACAAGCTGCCGGCAATGGGAGCAGGCTTGGAAGGGGTGATCCTTCATGGATGCACAGAACCAGAACTGGGACGATCTGCGCTTCTTTCTCGCTGTGGCCCGGGCGGGCACGCTGTCTGGCGCAGCGCGCAGCCTTGGCGTAACGCACTCGACCGTGTTTCGCCGTCTCAGCGCCTTCGAGGAACGTCTGGGCGTTCGGCTCTTCGAGCGGTTGCCGGACGGCTATGCGCTGACGGGCGCCGGAGAGGCCATGCAGGAGACCGCCATCCGGATCGACGAGGAAATTATCGCCCTGTCGCGTCAGGTGACCGGACAGGACCAGCGCCTGAGCGGGCTTATCCGCATCACAGCCATCGATATGCTGGCGATCGGGTTATTGCCACCGCATCTGGCGGCCTTCCATGCAGCGCAGCCAGGGATCGAATTGGAAGTGATCGTTTCGGACACTCCCCTGGACCTGACCCGACGCGAGGCCGATGTCGCACTGCGCATCGGCAACACGCCGCAGGAAACATTGGTCGGCCGGCGTGTCGGCCGGCTGGCCTTCGGGGTCTATGCCTCGGCAGAACGCGCCGCTCAGGGGCTTGATGACGATCTTGCCGGCAGCGACTGGATCGGCTTCGGCCGGTCACATGGAGCGATCGGTCATCAGTTGGCGGGTTGGCTGCCGAAAATGCGGCCAATCTATCGCACCAACTCGATCTCGGCCGCGATTGCCGCGGCAAGGGCCGGAATCGGCCTTGCGCCGCTGCCCTGCGCCGTAGCCGACCGTACCCCCGATCTTGTCCGGATCGCCCTGTTTCCGCAAGATTTCCGGCTCGATCTGTGGCTGCTGACCCATGAGGACCTGCGCAACACCGCCCGTATCCGTGCATTCATGGATTTCATGGCTGATGCGCTCGCCACCGACGCCGACCTTCTGGAGGGCCGTCGTCCGCAGGCTGGTCTTCCCCGGACAACCACGGCATGAGTCATCCGTTATCTCTCTTGCGGGGTGCGGTCCTGTGGACACCGCTTGCGATGCTGATGGAAGACGAGGCGCGCGCTTCGGCAGTCACCGGTCTGTTCCATTGCCCCATTACAGGGACAATGATCGCATGCGCCCTTTCAGGGCGTCTGGTGAGTCCCGGAAATCGCGAGCATCACGGAGAGATCATGCCCGCCAATGACACGCTGAATGCCGTGGCCCAAAGCCGACGACAAGGAACCCCCGGCGAGGTTCTGGCCGCCTTCCTGAAACTGGGCCTGACCTCCTTCGGTGGACCGATCGCGCATCTGGGCTATTTCCGCGAGGAATTCGTTGCCCGGCGCGGCTGGATCGACGATCGTGGCTACGCCGACCTGGTCGCGCTGTGCCAGTTCCTTCCTGGGCCAGCATCCAGCCAGGTCGGCTTCGCTCTAGGTCTGCAGCGTGCCGGGCCGGCGGGTGCGCTGGCCGCTTGGCTTGGTTTTACCTTGCCTTCCGCCCTGCTGTTGATGCTGTTCGCGCTCGGAGCGGGGGCGTTTTCAGGCCCGCTCGGCATCGGGGTGCTGCACGGGTTGAAACTGGTCGCGGTGGCCATCGTGGCGCAGGCGGTCTGCGGGATGGCGCGCACGCTTTGTCCCGACCGCTCACGCCAGACGATCGCGCTCGCCGCCGTATTGATGGCGGTGCTGATCGGGGGAGCCACGGGTCAGCTGGGTGCAATCCTGCTCGGTGGGCTCGCCGGGCTCTGGCTTTGCCGGGACACGGCGGGAGCGCCGGGTGAAGCGCTGCATTTCCCGGTTTCGCGGCAGGCGGGAACAATCGCGCTGGCCCTGTTCTTCATCCTGATCTTCGGCCTGCCGCTAGCTGTGATGCTATTTCCCGCGCAGGGCCTAGCGGTGATCGACGCCTTCTATCGCGCTGGTGCGCTGGTATTTGGCGGCGGCCATGTGGTCTTGCCTTTGCTGGAAGCCGAAGTGGTTCGCCCGGGCTGGGTCACGCCCGATGCGTTCCTGGCCGGCTATGGCGCGGCCCAGGCGGTGCCGGGGCCGCTCTTCACCTTCGCCGGCTATCTCGGCATGCTGCTCGAACCCGGCCCGAACGGGATCGCCGGCGCGACGCTTGCCCTTTTTGCGATCTTCCTGCCGGGCTTCCTGCTGCTTGTCGGCGCGCTGCCGTTCTGGAACACGCTGCGCGCACGCTCCGGCGTGCGGGCGCCGATGGCAGGGGCCAATGCCGCGGTGGTCGGCATTCTGGGCGCCGCGCTCTACGATCCGCTCTGGACCAGCTCGGTCGGTTCGCCCCGTGACTTTGCGCTGGCGCTGACCTGCTTCGTGGCCCTGATGAGCTGGAAATTCCCGCCATCGCTCGTGGTGTTGATTGCGGCTGCCGGCGGCGCGATCCTGGAGGTAAGCTCGATGTCGTAATGGAAAAAGAATAGCGACCAGGAGCCTGATCGACCGGGAATGTAACGCCAGCCCATCCGGCGCATCATCGCCGGTCTCCCCCAGCCACTGCCGCCGTCGCGGCACAGCCAGGAACACAAATTGCAAATCGACCTTTCTTCCGACCGCTTCATGACAGCATTGACCGGCATCACGCTTGCCGGGATGGCGCTTGCGACTGTCGATGCCTTCTTGATCCCCGGTCTTTGGGGACCGGTCGGTCTCGTGCTGGTCTATCTGGCCGGTGGTGTGCCGACCGGGGTCCGGGCCCTGATGTCGCTCTGGCGCGAGCGGATTCTCGACATCGATCTTCTGATGATCGTGGCCGCCCTTGCCGCCGCCGCGGTGGGTGCTGCGCTCGAAGGGGCGGTGCTGCTGACGCTGTTCAGCCTCTCGACCACGTTGGAGCAGCGGGCGATGGGCCGGGCACGCCATGCCGTCGAGGCGCTGATGGCGCTGCGTCCCGACACCGCGCTCAGGCGCGCTCCTGACGGCACCATCACGGAAGTTTCGGTGGGCGATCTCGTGGCCGGCGACCTGGTGGTGCTGCGCCCCGGTGCGCGTGTGCCGGCCGATGGCGAGGTGGCGGAAGGGGAAGGCTCGCTCGATGAGGCGACGATCACCGGCGAATCGATGCCGGTCGGCAAAAGTCGCGGTGCTAAGGTGTTTGAGGCCACGGTGAACCTCAACGCCGTGCTGGTGGTGCGCGTCACCCGCCCGGTCGCGGAAAGCACCGTGGCGCGAATGATCGAACTGGTGACCGAGGCTCAGGCCGAGCGCGCTCCTTCCGAACGGTTCAGCGCCTGGTTCGGCCAGCGCTATACCATCGCGGTGCTGGCCGGCGCGATAATGGCTCTCGTTATATTCCTCGCACTCGGCTGGACAATGCAGGATGCGCTTTATCGCGCCGCGACGCTGCTGGTCGCGGCCAGCCCCTGCGCGGTGGTGATATCGGTCCCGGCCGCGATCCTCTCGGCATTGGCGGCGGCCGCGCGCGGCGGCGTGCTGTTCAAGGGTGGCGCGGCGCTGGAGACGCTGGCAGATGTCGATATCTTCGCCTTCGACAAGACCGGTACGCTGACCACAGGCAAGGCCGAGGTGACGCAGGTGATGGCGTCGGAATCGGGAGCACAGGCCGAAGAGCGGTTCCTGTCATTGATCGCCGGTCTCGAGGCGCATTCCGAACATCCAATTGCCGATGCGATCCGCCGCCACATCGACGAAAAAGGCATAATCGCCGCCGAGGTGCGCGATGTGGAAACCGTGCCCAGTGAGGGGATTACGGGGGAGGATGCCGTGGGCTCGCTCTGGGCCGGCAATCCGCGCATGGCCGCGCGCATGGGCGCATCGCTCGACGCACCCGAATTTGCGCAGCTGACGGACGGCAGCCAGACCGTGGTGTGGCTGGGGCGGGGAGATCGGGTCTATGGTGCGCTCACCGTCGCCGACCGCCCGCGCGAGACCTCGGCCGCCGGACTGGCTGCGCTCAGGACGGCTGGGGTGGGCACTATCGCCATGATGACCGGCGACCGGCGCCCTGTCGGCTTGCGGATCGCCGCGGAACTCGGACTGGAGGCAAAGGATGTCCATGCCGATCTTCTGCCTGAAGACAAGGTCCGGCTGGTGGGCGAACTGGCGAAGAATGGAAAGGTGGCCTTTGTCGGCGACGGGGTGAACGACGCCGCCGCGCTGGCGCGGGCCGATGTCGGCATCGCCATGGGCGCAGCGGGCAGCGACGTCGCCTTGCAGGCAGCCGATGTCGCGCTGTTGTCGGAGGACATGGCCCGCCTTGCCGCCGCGCATCGGTTGGCGCGCCGTACCCGACGGATCATTCGTCAGAATCTGATTTTCGCCATCGGCATGATGCTGCTTCTGGTCGCCTCGAGCCTGTTCTTCGCCCTGCCGCTGCCGCTCGCGGTCGTCGGACACGAAGGCGGCACGGTGCTGGTGGTGCTGAACGGCCTCAGGCTGCTCGCCGACCCGATCCGGGGGCGCAGTGCGACCTCACTGCGACGCCAACCCGACGCCGGCCCTGTAGAGCCTTCATACCAGTCAGGGGTTTGACCGGATGACGGCAATCCCGCCCGAAACCCGCGTAGATGAGGAACCGACCGCTCTTCAGTAGGCGTCGAATGCCGGTCAAGAACCTGTGGTACGAATGGCGGCCGAAGGCGGCGATGGCCATGCCAAGCAACAAGAGGACAATTCTCTCGACAAAGGCGGCTCTTCCAGACGGAACCATTCCGCTGGAGGGAGAAATTTTCACAAGCCCGTTTCCCGGTGCGGACGCTTCTGAACTTTCGCGATTTGGCAGGCGGCCTTATCGGTAGACGATACCGCCATCGGTCAGGATCGACTGTCCCGTTATGTAGTCGGAATCGGCGCCCGCGAGGAAGGCGACCAACGCTGCCACGTCCTCCGGCGTCTGCGCGCGACCCAAAGCGATGCCTTCGACATACTTCTTGTAAGTTTCGCCCTTCGGCGTTCCGGTGATCTCGGAAAAGCGCTCGTCGATCTCCACCCACATGTCGGTGCCGACGATGCCGGGGCAGTAGGCGTTCACCGTGATGCCCGCGCTGGCATATTCCTTGGCGGCGGCTTGCGTCAGCGCACGCACGGCGAACTTGGTCGCCGAATAGACGCCAAGCATGGCGAAGCCGTCATGTCCGGCAATCGAGCAGGCATTGATGATCTTGCCTTTCTGTCCGCGATCCTTGAATTTCTTCGCAGCCGCCTGGATACCCCAGAGCACGCCGTCGACATTGATCCGGAAGATCAGGTCCATGTCCTCGGGCGTGACGTCGGCGATCGGCTTGACCTGGGCGATGCCGGCATTGTTGACGATGACGTCGAATCCGCCGAGTTGCTTTTCCGCATGGTCGATAGCGGCGTAGACGTCGTCGCGCTTGCTGACATCGGCGATGACGGTGGTGGCCTTGCGTCCGAGCGCTTCGACTTCCTTGCGAACGGAGTCGAGCTTGTCAGCCTTGACATCGGCCAGCGCGAGGTCGGCGCCTTCCTTTGCAAGCCGCAGCGCAATGCCGCGTCCGATCCCCTGGCCAGCGCCGGTTACCAAAATGACTTTGCCATTCAACGACATGATTTTCTCCTACAGAAAGTTGGCCAATCCTGTGCAGCCAGGATGTTCCCTTTCGGGCAATACAGCCGGAGCAGAACCGACTACACTCGATGATTCCGGTCCATTTAAAGGCCGTGGCCCGGAAATGATGCGACGGCGCCGAAACTGGCAGTAAGGCCACCTCAAGGGGCCTCCCTCAAAAGCAACAGTGATTGTTCGACACCGCAAGAGTATGACATGATCCCGCATATATGGCCGAGCGCCATATTTTCATCGCGCGGATAGGGTCGCTGTTGCAGAAGGATGCATAGTTGATGATGGAAGCGGAACGCTACGACGCTGTCGTGATCGGCAGTGGCGAGGGCGGGAAATACCTCGCCTGGCATATGGCGCAAGCCGGCCAGAAGGTAGCTGTCATCGAGCGGCGCTGGATCGGCGGCTCGTGCCCCAACATCAACTGCCTGCCCAGCAAGAACGAGATATGGAGCGCGGGTATTGCTCATGCCGTTGCCCACGCCGCGGAGTACGGCGTTGCATCCGGCCCTGTCTCGGTCGACATGAAGACGGTCGTGGCGCGCAAGCGCGCCATGGTCGAGGGTCTGGTTGCGTTTCATCTCGAACGCTACGAGGCGACGGGCGCGGAACTCATCATGGGCAACGCCCGCCTCATCGGACCAGAAACGATCGAAGTTGCCTTGAACGACGGCGGGACGCGACTGCTCGCCACGGACAAGCTGTTTCTCAATCTTGGAACACATGCAACCATTCCACCCGTCCCCGGTCTGGCCGAAGCCAGGCCGCTCACCCATATCGAGGCGCTCGAACTGGACCGGTTGCCGGCACATCTGATCGTGCTCGGCGCCGGCTATGTCGGCCTTGAACTCGCGCAGGCCTATCGGCGTTTCGGCAGCCGCGTCACCATTGTGGACCGTGGGCCACGGCTGCTGAAGCGCGAGGATGAAGATGTGTCCGAAGAAGTTCGGCGGATTCTGGAGGCGGAAGGCATGGAGGTGCTTTTGTCGGCCGAAGTCGAGAAGGTGGAGGGCCGGTCGTGCGAAAGCGTGCGCGCCACCATTCGGACGCCGGGCGGTTTAAGAACGATCGAGGGCACGGACATTCTGGTCGCTGCCGGCCGCACGCCCAACACGCGAGGGATCGGTCTCGAAGAGGCAGGCATTGCGCTGACGGATCGCGGTTACATCAAGGTGAACGATCGACTGGAGACAACTGCAAGGGACGTCTGGGCCATCGGAGAATGCGCGGGAAGTCCGCAATTCACCCACGCATCGCTCGATGATTTCCGAATTATCCGGGACAATCTTGACGGTGGAGACAGAACGACCACCGGGCGGCTGATGCCCTATTGCATGTTCATCGACCCGCCCCTTGCCCGCATCGGCATGAGCGAAGCGCAAGCGCGGGCCAATGGAATGGATTTGCGCGTCGCGAAACTGCCAATGAAGGCGGTGCTGCGGACGCGGACGACCTCGCAAACCTCGGGCTTCATGAAGGCGCTGATCGATCCACAGGACCGGATCGCAGGCTTTGCGATGATCGGTTCGGAGGCCGGAGAAGTGATGGCCGTGGCGCAGGCGGCCATGCTTGGCGGTCTGTCCTACAGTGTCCTGCGCGATGCGGTTCTTGCGCATCCGACAATGGCCGAGGGGCTGAACGCGCTGTTTGGCAATGTAGCGAAACGATGAGTTTTCCAGGTTCAGGTGAGGCGGCGGGTTAGAGAATGAACGGACACGGTGAGCATCAGCACCATTCGCATGGTCACGCCCATTCGGGTGACGGGCATCTTGTGAAGGACCCCGTCTGCGGCATGGAGGTCGATCCGCAGACAGCGGAACATCACCTGACCCAT
Source organism: Shinella sp. NM-101 (assembly GCF_021401195.1). Lineage (NCBI taxonomy): Bacteria > Pseudomonadati > Pseudomonadota > Alphaproteobacteria > Hyphomicrobiales > Rhizobiaceae > Shinella > Shinella sp. NM-101. The sequence continues at coordinate 16,788 of NZ_JACBFT010000021.1, forward strand.
GAGGGCCACACCCATTATTTCTGCTCGGCTTCATGCAAGGCGAAATTCAAGGCGGACCCGGCCCGTTATCTTGCAGGAGACGCGGCGCCCGCTCCGGACGCGCCCGAGGGAGCGATCTGGACCTGTCCGATGCATCCCGAGATCCGGCAGGATGGGCCGGGAAGCTGCCCGATCTGCGGCATGGCGCTGGAGCCGTTGATGGTGACCGCCGACAGCGGCCCCAGCCCGGAACTCGCCGACATGACGCGGCGCTTCTGGATCGGGCTGGTCCTCGCCGCTCCGGTGTTCGTGCTCGAAATGGGCAGCCACCTCGTGCCCGCGTTGCATCATCTGGTGCCGATGCGGATATCGATCTGGATTCAGCTCGTTCTGGCAACGCCGGTGGTTTTGTGGTGCGGATGGCCGTTCTTTGAGCGCGCCTGGGCGTCGCTGGTCAATCGCAGCCTCAACATGTTCACCCTGATCGCCATGGGCACGGGCGTCGCCTGGGCCTACAGTATCGTCGCCGTCCTTGCGCCGGGCATTTTCCCCGCCGCCTTTCGCGCGGAAGATGGCACGGTCGCGGTCTACTTCGAAGCGGCGGCGGTCATCACCGTTCTGGTGCTGCTCGGCCAGGTGCTGGAACTGCGCGCCCGCGAGCAGACATCAGGCGCGATCAGGGCGCTTCTCGATCTGGCGCCGAAGACGGCGCGGCGCGTCAGTGACGACGGCATGGAGGAAGACGTGCCGGTCGAGCATGTCGTGCTCGGTGACAGGCTGCGCGTGCGGCCCGGCGAGACAGTGCCCGTCGATGGCGTGGTCGAGGACGGCCGCTCTTCGCTCGACGAGGCGATGGTGACCGGCGAATCCATGCCCGTCACCCGCACTGTAGGCGATCAGGTCATCGGCGGCACGCTGAACCAGACCGGGGCGCTGGTGATCCGTGCGGAAAAGGTCGGCCGCGATACCATGCTGTCGCGCATCGTCCAGATGGTGGCCGACGCGCAGCGGTCGCGGGCGCCGATCCAGCGCATGGCCGACCAGGTCTCGGGCTGGTTCGTGCCGCTGGTCATTGTCATTGCAATTCTCGCCTTCATCGTCTGGGGCATCTGGGGGCCGGAGCCGCGCTTTGCCTATGGGCTGGTCGTGGCCGTTTCGGTGCTGATCATCGCCTGTCCCTGCGCATTGGGGCTGGCGACGCCGATGTCGATCATGGTCGGCGTCGGCAAGGGTGCGAGCGCCGGCGTCCTGATCAAGAACGCCGAGGCGCTCGAACATATGGAGAAGGTCGACACGCTCGTCGTCGACAAGACCGGCACGCTCACCGAGGGCAAGCCGTCGGTGACGGCGGTCGTTGCGGCAAACGGCTTCGATGAAACGGAAATCCTGCGGCTTGCCGCTGGCGTCGAGAAGGCGTCGGAACATCCGCTTGCTCTGGCGATCGTGGAGGCGGCAGAGAAGAAGGGCATCGAGGTCCCGCCCGTGGTGGACTTCGACTCTCCTCTCGGCAAGGGCGCGCTCGGCACCGTCGAGGGCAAGGCGATCGTGCTCGGCAATGCGGCGTTCCTCAAGGAGCATGGTGTCGATGCGTCGGCCCTTGCCGAACGGGCGGACGCCTTGCGCCACGATGGCGCGACGGCGATCTATATCGGCATTGAGGGCAGGGCCGGCGGCATTTTCGCCATTGCCGATCCGGTCAAGGCAACGACGCAGAAAGCGTTGAAAGCCTTACATGGCGAGGGTATCCGCATCGTCATGCTGACCGGGGACAATAAAACCACAGCCGAAGCTGTCGCACGTCAACTGGGCATCGATGAGGTCGAGGCCGACGTGCTGCCGGATGCAAAGAGCGCCGTGGTGAGCCGTCTCAAGGCGGAAGGCCGTGTGGTCGCCATGGCGGGCGACGGCGTCAATGATGCGCCGGCGCTGGCGGCTGCCGATGTCGGGATCGCCATGGGCTCGGGCACCGATGTCGCCATCGAAAGCGCCGGTGTCACCCTGCTCAAGGGTGATCTGATGGGGATCGTGAAGGCGCGGCGTCTGTCGCAGGCGACGATGGCGAATATCCGCCAGAATCTGTTCTTCGCCTTCATCTACAATGCCGCCGGCATCCCGATTGCCGCGGGCGTGCTTTACCCTTCTTTCGGCCTCCTCCTTTCACCGATCATCGCGGCGGCCGCCATGTCGTTGTCGTCGGTCAGCGTCATCGCCAATGCGCTGCGATTGCGAGGGCTGAAACTTTGACTGAAACGCCGGTGCGACTGACGCCCTCGCCTATGATTGACCGGGCGTCAGTCGCGCCAATAATTGTTGGCGGCTGCCACCGTCTGGAAATGGATGGCGATCACCTGTGAGGAGGCGATCAGCTGCGCGGTGTCCTGATCGTAGGCCGCGCGCAGCTTGTCGCGAATTTCTGCGGACGGCTGGGTCACCTTGACGCCGACCCGCGCCATTTTGGTGGCAAGGTCGAACCCCTCCTGCGGGGTTGCTGTCTTGAGTGAGGGAAGCCAAGTGTCAGCCATGATGTTTTCCTTCCAGAGAATACGAATACGCAACAACCGTAATCTACCCGAGCAGCCGACGAAAGCATCAACCCTCGATGCGTTTCGCCTCCAGGCGTCACGCCTGAAACGCCCTCTCGTGCGGGAAATCCCCTCCAGCGATGTAAGCGTCTTCCGCCTGCGTCGATTCTCGGCCGAGGACCTGATTGCGGTGCGGGTGACGGCCGAAAGCGGCGATGACCTTGCGCTGCATCGTAAAGTTAACGGAACTTGGGGCTTGATAGGCGATGAAGAGGCATGACAGACCGTGATCCGCTCTACCGTCGTCACCGCTTTCCCCCTGAAATCATTGCCCACGCGGTGTGGCTCTATTTCCGTTTTCCCCTGAGCCTGCGGATGGTCGAAGACATGCTGGCCGCTCGCGGCATCATTGTCTCGCATCAAACGATCCGGCTGTGGGCAGAGAAATTCGGACGAACTTTCGCCAACCAAATCCGTCAACGTTCGCGCGGCCGACTCGGCGATAAATGGCATCTCGATGAGGTCGTTATTTCGATCCGGGGCAAGAAGCATTGGCTATGGCGCGCCGTGGATCAGGACGGTTTTGTCCTGGAGGTTCTGGTGCAAAGCCGCCGCGACGCCAAGGCGGCCAAGCGCCTGATGCGCAAGCTTTTGAAAGGCCAGGGACGATCGCCGCGCGTGATGATCACCGACAAGCTTCGCTCCTATGGCGCCGCAAAGCAGGAAATCATGCCCGGTGTCGAGCACCGCTCCCATAAAGGCCTGAACAATCGGGCGGAGAATTCCCACCAGCCGATCCGACGGCGAGAGCGGATCATGAAGCGCTTCAAGTCAAAGCGACATCTGCAACTCTTCGTTTCCATCCATGATCCGATTGCCAACCTCTTCCACATCCCGCGCCACGACATTCCCTCCAGCCATCATCGCGAACTGCGCACAGCGGCGATGAACCTATGGGCGAAGATCGCTCGCACATGAGCAGTGCACGTGGCGGGCGTCACGCTTTTGCTTCGCTGAAGTTAACTTTACGATGCCGCTTCAACTCTTCCTCCCATTCCAATACCCAGGGATAGGAGGATTTCAGGATCTCCTTGATCGAAGCCTGCGAATTAACGACGCGGGAATAGATAGCGATGCAGGTGCTCTTGGTGGGGAACCGGCTCTGCTTGGCGGAAAAACCAAGGTCATGCCGGACGAGGTTCATCAGGTCGGCGCTGTCTTCCCGGTCATGGATGGTGAAGTCGACGCTGAGACCGATCTGCTCGGCATACATGCGCAGGAGCCGGGCACCAATGCCATGGAAGGTGCCGGCCCAGGCCAGTGCGTCGGTCATGATGGCGGCGTTGTCGCCGAGCACCTGCCGGCAGATGCGTTGGACGCGGCGCGCCATTTCCGAGGCCGCACGACGGGAAAAGGTCATGAGCAGAATGCGCCGCGGATCGGCGCCGTTGACGATCAGGTGCGCGACGCGGTGTGCCAGCGTGTTGGTCTTGCCGCTGCCCGCGCCGGCAATGATCAGCAGCGGGCCGCCAATCTTTCCGTCCGGCAGACCAACGCCATGTTCAACAGCTTCGCGCTGCCGATCGTTGAGTTTTTCGAGATGCGCAGCCGCCATTTGTCCCCAGCATGCCTAAGAAAAATTTCCTACCCCTCCGATCGATGGATATCTCCTTGATGAAGCTAAGGGATTCGTTTCAACGACTTAGCCGAGGGGTACTTCCGGAGCGGAGGCCCGATTGACTCAGTTGGGCAATCGGAACAAATAATGAACATATCAGCTTAAAGAACCGCTGAAAACCCTGAAGGAGTAACAATTCTGCCGTGGCAAACCATGCCCTCCACCCCGTGCTGGCGGAGCTTCGCGAGCGCATCGGCCAGCTTGAAGGCGGCTCGATGCGCGCAAGGCAAGTGCTGCCTTTCGGCGTCTCCGAGGTTGATCGGGCACTGCCGGGAGGAGGGCTCGCCTTCGGGGCGTTGCACGAGATCGCCGGCGGCGGGGGAGGGACAGTCGATGGCGCTGCGGCGGCGCTGTTCGTTGCCGGCATCGCCGCCCGATCCCGTGGCAAGGTTCTGTGGTGCATGACGCGCCCCGACCTGTTTTTCCCTGCCGTCGCCCAGGCCGGGCTCCATCCGGACCGTGTGGTCTTTTGCGAAAGCGATCGGGAAGAGGAGGCGCTGTCGGCGATGGAGGAGGGCTTGTCCTTCGGCGGACTTGCCGCCGTGGTCGGCGAGCTTGTCCGTTTGCCGATGACCGCCTCGCGGCGCCTGCAACTCGCCGCCGAGAAGACGGGGGCCATGGGCATCGTGCTGCGGCGATGGCGAAGGCAAAACGAGGCCTCGGACTATGGGCAGCCGACCGCCTCGACGACACGGTGGCGCATCAGCACCCTGCCGTCGGAAAGACTACCTGTTGCCGGCGTCGGGAGGGCGCGCTGGCTCGCAGAACTGATGCGCGTGAAAGCCGGCCAATGCGCCGAATTTGAAATTGGAGCCCCCGATGCCCAAGGTCGTATCGATCTACTTCCCACAGCTCGCGACGGAGAGGATCAGACGGCACGCTGGCGAAGCCTTGCCGGCTGACAAGCCGCTGGTCGTTATTGCCCGCCGCGGTTCGAAACGCTGGATCTCTGCCGCCGATCCGATAGCCATGAAGCTTGGCCTGCGCATCGGCATGGCCGCCAGCAAGGCGCAGGCCATGGTCGCCGATCTTCTCATGGTGGATGCGGCCCCGGTCGAGGACGCGGCTGCGCTGGAACGGCTGGCGCTCTGGACGCTTCGGCAATATAGCCCAGTCGTTGCGGTCGATGGTGCCGACGGTCTCGTCATCGATACGGAAGGCGCCGATCACCTGCACGGCGGCGAAGCGCTGCTCGTGTCGGGCCTCGTCAACATGCTGCGCGGCCGCGGGCTCACGGCGCGAGCCGCTGTCGCCGATACATGGGGCGCCGCGCATGCGCTCGCCCGGCTGCTGGCGGCGGAAACGACGGTGGTGCCGGCGGGCGACGTGCCGAAAGCGGTCATCGACCTGCCGATCGTCGCGCTGCGGCTACCGGCGGAGATCGTCCAGGGCCTGCGTGTTCTCGGCATCGACACGGTCGGCCAGCTCTCGGCCATGCCACGAGCACCTCTGACGTTGCGGTTCGGGCCGGAGCCCGCGCGCCGGCTGGATCAGATGTTTGGCCGCATCGCCGAACCGATCGAACCGATCCGCACGCCGGAGCTGGTGGAGGTCGCGAAGAATTTTGCCGAGCCGATCGGCGCACCTGAGACCATCGCCAAATATGTGCGCCGGCTGGTCGGCCAGCTCTCGGCTCGCCTTGCCGAAGACGGCCTCGGCGCGCGGCGCTGCGACCTTTTCGTGCATCGCGTCGACAACACGCGCCAGCATCTCCGCGCCGGTCTTGCCAAACCCGTCCGCGATCCGGCTCGGCTGTCGAAGCTTCTCTGTGACCGCATCGAGACCATCGATCCCGGTTTCGGCATCGAGAAGCTGGTGCTGGTCGCCGTCTTCGCCGAGCCGCTGGAGGAGCGGCAGGTCGCTTCCGCGCTGATCGAAGAGGAGATTGCCGACATCACGCCGCTGGTCGATATCCTCGGCAATCGCGGCCACCGGCTGTTTCGCGTCGCGCCCGTCGCCTCCGACGTACCCGAGCGTTCGGTCCGGCGGATAGCTGCAACCGCGCCTGATATCGGCGAAGCCTGGGCGGTAAAATGGCCGCGGCCGACGCGGCTCTTCGCAAACCCGGAGCGCATCGAGGTCATCGCTCTGCTGCCGGACCAGCCGCCGGCGGTATTCACGTGGCGCGGCAAGCGGCGGAAGGTCATGCGCGCCGACGGTCCGGAACGCATCTTCGGCGAATGGTGGCGCAGGCCGCGCGAGTTCCAGGCGGTCAGGGACTATTTCGTGGTCGAGGACGAGCTTGGCGAGCGTTACTGGGTCTATCGCGCCGGCGACGGCATCGATCCCGAAACCGGCTCGCACCTCTGGTTCGTGCATGGGGTGTTCGGATGACACCCTATGCCGAGCTTCAGGTTACGACGCATTTTTCGTTTCTGCGCGGGGCGTCCAGCGCCGATGAACTGTTCGCCACGGCGGCCGCGCTTGGCATCGACGCGATCGGTGTCGTTGATCGCAACAGCCTTGCCGGCATCGTGCGCGCCTGGGAAGCTGCCAAAGCCACCGGCGTTCGGCTCGTCGTCGGATGCCGGCTCGATCTCACCGACGGCATGTCGATCCTCGTCTATCCCATGGATCGCTCGGCCTATTCGCGGCTGACGCGGCTGCTGTCGCTCGGCAAAAGCCACGGCGGCAAGGGAAACTGCCTGATCGATTTTACTGATGTGGCCGAGCACGCGGCTGGCATGATCGGAGTGCTAGTCCCGGATGAAGCCGACGAGACCTGCGCCGTCCAGCTTCGCAAGATGGGTGAGTTGTTCGGCGATCGCGCCTATGTGAGCCTCTGCCTGCGCCGCCGGCCGAACGACCGGATGCGCCTGTACGGCATCGCAGCCATGGCCGCCCGCTTCAAGGTTCGCACCGTCGTCACCAACGACGTGCTGTTTCATGGGCCGAGCCGCCGGCAGCTGCAGGACGTCGTGACCTGCATCCGGACGCGAACGACCATCGATGAGGTCGGTTTCGACCGTGAGCGTCATGCCGACCGCTTTCTCAAGGCGCCTGAGGAAATGCACCGGCTGTTTGCCGAATACCCGGAAGCTCTGGCGCGCAGTCGCGAAATCGTCGAACGCTGCAAGTTCGACTTGAAGGAGCTGCAATACCAGTATCCGGAAGAGGCGATCGTCCCCGGTCTCGATCCGCAGCAGTCGCTGGTCAAGTTCACCTGGGAGGGAGCCGCCAATCGCTATCCCGAGGGCGTGCCTGACAAGGTCCAAAAATCCTTGCGCGACGAGCTGGAGCTGATCCGGGTCATGAACTATGCGCCCTATTTTCTGACGGTGTTCTCGATCGTCCGGTTCGCCCGGTCGAAGGGGATTCTTTGCCAGGGCAGGGGCTCCGCCGCCAACTCGGCCGTCTGCTATTGTCTCGGCGTCACCTCCATCGACCCTGATACCAACGACCTGCTGTTCGAACGCTTCATTAGCCAGGAGCGGGACGAGCCGCCGGACATCGACGTCGATTTTGAGCATGAGAGGAGGGAGGAGGTCATCCAGTGGATCTACAACACCTACGGTCGCAGCAAGGCCGCGCTTTGTTCGACGGTAACGCGATACAGGGCCAAGGGGGCGCTGCGTGATGTTGGCAAGGCGCTCGGTCTGCCGGAAGACATGATCAGCCAGCTATCGTCGGGCGTCTGGGGCTGGTCGGAAGGGGTCTCGGAACGGCAGATCCGGGAGAACAATCTCAACGCGGCCGACTACCGGCTGAAGCTGACGCTGGAACTGGCGCAGCAGCTGATGGGCACGCCGCGCCATCTCGGCCAGCATCCCGGTGGCTTCGTCCTGACCAATGACCGGCTCGACGATCTCGTGCCGATCGAACCGGCGCGCATGGACGATCGCCAGGTCATCGAGTGGGACAAGGACGATATAGAGGCGCTGAAATTCATGAAGGTCGACGTGTTGGCATTGGGCATGCTGACCTGCATGGCCAAGGCCTTCGCCCTGATGGCCGGGCACAAGGGTGATGTCCGCGACCTCGCCTCGATCCCAGCCGAGGATCCGCGCACCTATGCCATGATCCGCAAGGCCGACACGCTCGGCACCTTCCAGATCGAAAGCCGGGCGCAGATGTCGATGCTGCCGCGCCTGAAACCGCGCACATTTTATGATCTGGTCGTGCAGGTGGCGATTGTTAGACCCGGGCCGATCCAGGGCGACATGGTGCATCCCTATCTCCGCCGGCGCGAAGGCAAGGAGCCGGTCGTCTATCCGACACCCGAACTGGAGGCGGTGCTCTCGAAAACCCTCGGTGTGCCTTTGTTCCAAGAGTCGGCCATGAAAGTCGCCATGGTCTGCGCCGGGTTTACCGGCGGGGAGGCGGACCAGTTGCGGAAATCCATGGCGACGTTCAAGTTCTCCGGCGGCGTCTCGAAGTTCAAGGACAAGCTGATCGCCGGCATGGTCAAGAACGGATATTCGGCCGAGTTCGCCGAGAACACATTTTCTCAGTTGGAAGGGTTCGGCAGCTACGGCTTTCCCGAGAGCCATGCTGCCAGCTTTGCATTGATTGCCTATGCGTCGAGCTGGGTCAAATGCCACCACCCGGACGCGTTCTGTGCCGCGCTCCTCAATTCACAGCCGATGGGTTTTTATGCGCCGGCCCAGATCGTGAAGGACGCCGTGCAGCATGGTGTCGAGATCAGGCCCCTCTGCGTCAACGCATCGCGCTGGGACTGCACACTCGAGCAAGTCGATGGAAGCCGTCATTGCGCGGTCCGCCTCGGCTTGCGCATGGTGAAGGGGCTCTCGACGGTGGATGCCGCCCGCATCGTCACGGCGCGCGCCGAAGACCCCTTCGCCTCCGCCGACGATCTCTGGCGGCGGTCCGGCGTGCCGACGGCCGCGCTGGTGAAACTGGCCGAGGCCGATGCGTTCCTGCCGTCACTGCAGCTCCAACGCCGTGATGCGCTATGGGCGATCAAGGCGCTGCGCGACGAGCCGCTTGAGCTTTGGGCCGCGACCGCCGAGCGCGAAGCGCGCCAAGTCTCGGAAGTGCAGGAGCCCTCGGTCGTCTTGCCCTCGATGAGGGCAGGGCACGAGGTCGTCGAAGATTACGCCCACACCGGCCTCACCCTCCGCCAGCACCCGATCGCCTTCCTCCGCAAAGACCTTCGCCAGAAGGGGATGGTGACATGCGCCGAAGCGATGGCCGAGCGCGACGGCCGCTGGTTGATGACCGGCGGCCTGGTGCTGGTGCGCCAGCGGCCGGGCTCGGCCAAGGGCGTGATGTTTCTGACGCTCGAAGACGAGACCGGCATCGTCAATGCGGTGGTCTGGCCGACGCTGTTCGAGCGCCAGCGCCGCGTTCTTCTCTCCGCTTCGATGATGGCGATTAACGGAAAAATCCAGCGGGAAGGGGACGTCGTTCACCTTGTCGCGCAACGGCTATTCGATCTGTCGGACGATCTCGGCCGACTGGGCGAGCGGGACGAACAATTTCCCTTGCCGCATGGCCGGGGTGACGAATTCGCGCGTGGCAATGGCGCACCGGACCCGCGCGAGCGGCCAAAAGCGGCGGCGCCCGCGCGCGACATCTATGTACCATTATGCCGAGCTCGGCATAATGGTACTTATCCCGAGCCTGACACTATGCCGAACCCGTTCCCGAAAGCCCGAGATTTCAAGTAGGTCAGGATCGGAGGCTCGGCATATTAACATCGCCCCCGCACAGCAAACTAGCGGAGGCATCCATGACTACCACTCAACTGAAGCCGGTTACCCTTAGATGGCCGATCGAAGACTGGTCGCATCGAGCGTGCGTCGCGTCCCTGATCGAGGTGATGAAGACCGAGGGATATGCTGCCAGAAGCATATGCTCGACGCTAAGGGTGATCAGCGCATTTCTCGTCTGGAAGAACGGCGGTGGCGAAAGCGATCCGCAGCGCCTCGACTATCACGATATCGATAAGTTCGTCGACGAGAGTGCTGCTGCAGGCACGCTGCGGAACGGCGAGCGTCGTGCCCTCCGACGCTTGCAGAATGACTTGCTGAATGCTGGCGTTCTATCTCGGCCTCCCGTGCCGGATGATCCAATCGGCGACACGTTAGCCTCATATGCGGGAAGCCTACGCCGCAGGGGCTATGCGATGCGATCGATCGCATCGCATATCTGGTTCGGCCGCCAGTTCCTAGAATCAACCTGGGAGAAGCACGCTGGCATTTCTCAAATCACGCACAATGACGTTCGCAAGTACCTTGCCGATCGTTTCGATGGCTATAGTAGCGCGACGGCGAACATAATGTGCTCGCGGTTGCGCGGCCTACTTCGGTTTCTGCAAACGGTTGGACTTATACAGGAAGATCTCGCCTCTGCCATTCCTAGCGTGAGGGACCTCCGCCTGAGAACGCTGCCGACATTCATGACACCCGATCAGCTGGAGCACGTCTTGCTGACGTGTGATCGATCGACCGTTGCCGGCCGTCGGGATTATGCAATCCTGTTATTGCTTGCTCGTCTTGGACTCCGCGCCGGCGAGGCGGCATTACTCACACTGGACGACATTGATTGGCGAGCGGGGTTGCTCCGCGTGAAGGGAAAGGGCGGGAGGATCGCATCCATGCCCCTCCCGCAGGATGTTGGAGAGGCGATCTCCGACTACATTCTGCGCGGACGCCCGTCGTCGGGCAGCCGAACCATCTTTCATAGGGTTGAGACGCCAAATACCCCTTTCCGGTCCGCCTCGACGGTATCCCTTATCGCTGGGCGGGCGCTGAAGCGCGCTGGGATTTCGGGATTGCGATCACGCTATGCGCATGTGTTCAGGCACACATTCGCGACCATCGCGATACGATCAGGAGCCAGCCTGACGGAAGTCAGCCAAGTGCTTCGCCACAAAGAACCCGACACGACGCGGATTTACGCAAAGGTAGATATGGAGGGGCTTCGTTCCCTGTCGCGGCCTTGGATGGGGACACTGCTATGACAGATCTGAAGAACGCCCTTGAACAATACCTGTCCTTGCGACGCTCTCTCGGATACCATTTGACGACCCAGGAGAGGCGCCTTCGCAACTTTGTCGAATATGCTCAGGTGTGCGGCGAACCATACATTACATCGAAGCTTGCGGTGGAATGGGCAGGTCATCAATGCGGCCCGGCAAGCTGGTCTTCGCGCCTGTCAACGATCCGTTCCTTTGCGCGCCACGTCGCGGTGGTCGAGCCAAGGACGGAAGTTCCACCATCCGGGATTTTCCCGCCTCAGCGTCGACCGCGTCCCTATATCTATTCGGACGACCAGATTTCCGACCTTCTCGCGACGATGCTCGTCTTGCATCCGAAGAGCTTGCGAGGTCGAACCCTCCACTGCTTCTTCGGTTTGATCGCATCATCCGGTCTGCGTTTTTCGGAGGCCTTCCTGCTTGAGCGAGACGATGTGGATCTCAATGCCGGCATTTTGACGATCCGGCAGACCAAGTTCGGAAAGAGCCGAATAGTGCCTCTGCACCCGACCACGACGGAAGTTCTCGCCCGCTACGCGACGGAACGTGATGTCAGCCCAGCGCGGCGGGCTGGCAGGCTCTTCTTTACAGGTGTTTATGGCCGCGCCCTTAACCATTGGAATACCTGTGATGCCTTTGTCACCTGGACGCGGAAGGCCGGATTGCGTGCGCCGGACTCGCGGCAGGGGCCACGGATTCACGATCTTCGGCATACCTTCGCGGTGCGCGCCCTGTTGAACTGGTATGAACAGGGGGAAGATGTCGCGCGGAGGTTGCCCGAGCTTTCGACGTATCTGGGACACACGCATGTTCGGGATACCTATTGGTATTTGTCGGCCCATCCGGCTCTGCTCAATCACGCGAAGCTGCTGCTCGAAGCAAGCTGGGAGGCGACTGCATGACCAATCCTCTTCCCCGCCTGATCGAACGCTTCTTCACCCAGCGCCTTACGCGCCAGCGGAACGCCAGCCCGCATACGATCGCCTCCTATCGCGACACCTTCAAGCTTTTCTTGAAGTTTGCGCATCGCCGGACCGGCGTTGCCCCTTCGGACCTTCGCCTCGATGCGTTCGATGCCGACCTCGTGGTCGCCTTCCTTGACGATCTCGATTTGGAGCGTCGCGCCAGCCCCACGACCCATAATCTCAGGCTCACCGCCATCCGGGCATTTTTCCGCTTCCTGGCATTTGAAGAGCCAACCTATGGTGGACAGATCCAACGGGTTCTCGCCATCCCCGGCAAGATCGGCTCGAAGCGGGAAGTTCAATATCTGGTCCGAACCGAGATCGAAGCCATCCTTGCGGCTCCCGACCGTCGTTCATGGATCGGCCGCCGCGATCACGCCCTGCTGCTAACAGCCGTGCAAACCGGGTTGCGGCTCTCCGAACTTGTGGGCCTTGACCGCAGCGCCGTCACACTTGGCGCTGGCGGTCGAATCCGATGTTTCGGGAAGGGGCGGAAAGAGCGCATTACGCCAATCACCAAGCTTTTGAACGGCGCGCTCAAAAATTGGATGGAGGAATCGCAAAGGACGAACAGCGACGTACTCTTTCCGACCGTGCATGGTGCTCGGATGAGCGCTGATGCAGTGCAGTATCTCTTGGCGAAGTACGTGGCGAAAGCAGCGGAGCGGTGCCCTTCGCTACGAGCCAAGCGCATTTCCCCGCACGTCCTCCGACATAGCGCCGCCATGGAACTATTGGGCGCAGGCGTCGATACGACGGTGATATCGTTGTGGCTTGGACACGAGTCTACGCGCTCGACCCAGCCATATCTTCATGCCCATCTTGCCATCAAGGAAGCGGCGCTCGCAAAGGTACAGCCGTTCGAAGGGACAGCTTACCGCCGGTTCAAGGCGGATGACACTCTGCTGTCGTTCCTCGACCAGCTCTGAACATCTGATCCGAATGATGTCGTGGCATAAGCCGCGGCATCAATTCATCGCCAGCCGCATTGACATCGGCAACATATCCGATATTCTGGATATATGGATAGTAACACTGCAATCGCGGCGCTTGGCGCCTTGGCCCAGACCACGCGGCTGGAGACCTTCCGGCTTCTCGTTCGGCACGAGCCCGACGGCATCCCGGCCGGCGAACTGGCCCGCCTCATCGACGTGCCGCAGAACACGATGTCGGCGCATCTCGCGACGCTTTCGCGGGCAGGCCTGGTCACGAGCGAGCGGCAGAGCCGATCGATCATTTATCGCGCCGACCTCAACGGCCTGCGTGAGCTGACGCTATTCCTGCTGAAGGACTGCTGCGGCGGATCGACGGAGCTTTGCGCCCCGCTGATCGCCGAATTGGGGCCTTGCTGCAGCCCGGAGGCGAAGGTGTCATGAGCACGATCAGGCTGGAGCAGATCACAGGCAGCGATGCTGACCTCAAGGCGGCGTTGACGGACGCCCGTCTGCCCACCGACGACATCGAGGATGACGGCCGCACCTTCTTCAAGGCGCTGTCATCGGATGGCCGAGTTCTGGGTTTCTCCGGCGTCGAGCGCTGCGATGGCGACTACCTCCTCCGTTCCGTCGTCGTGCATCCGGATCGACGCGGAACCGGCCTCGGCAAAGCCGTCGTCGAGGTGACTGTGGCGAGTCTCGACCCTGGCGGCGGCGTCTTCCTCGCAACGACGAGCGCGGCTTCCTTCTTCGCGAGCATCGGATTCTCTGAAGTGCAGCGGGACAGCGTGCCTGCTGCGGTGCTGGCAACACGCCAGCTTTCCTCCATCTGCCCATCATCGGCGACCATCATGAGGCTCACAAGGCCGCCGACCTAACCACGGACCACGACCATGACCGACAAGACCTACAACGTGCTGTTCCTCTGCACGGGCAATTCCGCTCGCTCTATTCTCGCCGAATCCATCCTCAACAAGGAAGGTGGCGGACAATTCAAAGCCTTCTCAGCCGGCAGCCAGCCGAAGGGCGAGGTCAACCCGCATGCCCTGAAGGAACTGGAGGCACTCGGCTATCCATCGACGGGCTTCTCGTCGAAGAGCTGGGATGTGTTCGCGGAGCCCGGTGCTCCACAGATGGATTTCATCTTCACGGTCTGCGACAGCGCCGCCGGCGAAGCTTGTCCGGTCTGGATCGGCCATCCGATGACGGCCCATTGGGGCGTCGAGGACCCGGCAGCCGCCGTCGGATCGGACGTCGAGATCCAGCGTGCTTTCGCCCAGGCCGCACGCTTCCTCAAGAACCGCATCACGGCCTTCATCAACCTCCCGCTTGCCTCGATCGATCGCATGGCGCTGGAGACCAGGCTCCGCCAGATCGGTGCGATGGAGGGTACGACCAGCCCCGAAGGAAAGTCCGCCTGATGTCCACCTTCGAACGCTATCTCACCATCTGGGTCTTCCTTTGCATCATCGTCGGCGTGGCCCTTGGCCATTTAATGCCCGGTCTCTTCCAGATTATCGGCGCGGCCGAGGTCGCCAAGGTGAACATCCCCGTGGCGATCCTGATCTGGCTGATGATCATCCCGATGCTGCTGAAGATCGATTTCCGGTCGCTGGCGCAGGTCGGCACTTACTGGCGCGGCATCGGCGTGACCCTGTTCATCAACTGGGCGGTCAAGCCGTTCTCGATGGCGCTGCTCGGCTGGCTGTTCATCGGTTGGCTGTTCCGACCCTATTTGCCTGCCGACCAGATCGATTCCTACATCGCCGGGCTCATCATCCTGGCCGCCGCGCCCTGCACGGCCATGGTATTCGTCTGGAGCAACCTGACGCGCGGCGAGCCGCTGTTCACCCTCTCGCAGGTCGCGCTGAATGACGCGATCATGGTCGTCGCCTTCGCCCCGATCGTCGGCCTGCTGCTAGGCCTCTCCGCCATCACCGTGCCGTGGGACACGCTCGTTCTCTCCGTCGCCCTCTATATCGTCGTACCCGTCATCATCGCGCAGCTCATCCGCCGGCGGCTCACCGCAGACGGAACGATGCGCGCACTCGATGGCATGCTCGCAAAGCTCCAGCCGGTCTCGCTGTTGGCGCTCCTCGCGACGCTGGTTCTGCTCTTCGCCTTCCAGGGCGAGCAGATCATCGCCCAGCCCGCCGTCATCGGCTTGCTCGCCATCCCGATCCTGATCCAGGTCTATTTCAACTCCGGGCTTGCCTATCTCTTGAACCGAATGACCGGCGAGCGGCATTGCGTTGCCGGGCCATCGGCTCTGATCGGCGCCAGCAATTTCTTCGAACTCGCGGTTGCCGCCGCCATCAGCCTGTTCGGCTTCCAGTCCGGCGCGGCACTCGCAACCGTCGTCGGCGTGCTGATCGAGGTTCCAGTGATGCTGTCGGTCGTGTGGATCGTGAACCGCTCGAAGGATTGGTACGAGGCTGCCCCCGCCGTTTCCCGAACCACCGTTACCGAAAGGCACTGACCATGGACGCCACCATCTACCATAACCCCGCCTGCGGGACGTCACGCAACACACTGGCGCTGGTCCGCGCGGCCGGGATCAAGCCTGTTGTCATCGAGTATCTGCAGAATCCGCCGACGCGCGAGCAGCTTGCGACCATGATCGCAGACGCTGGATTGACGGTTCGGGAAGCCATCCGCGAGAAGGGCACGCCCTATGTGGATCTCGGTCTCGACAACCCGGGCCTGACCGATGACCAGTTGCTCGATGCGATGGTCGCGACGCCGATCCTCATCAACCGTCCCTTCGTTGTGACCCCGCTCGGCACGAGGCTGGCCCGCCCGTCCGAGGCCGTGCTCGACATCCTGCCCGATACCTTCAAGGGGCCGTTCTTCAAGGAGGATGGCGAACAGGTTCTCGACCAGGAAGGAAAGCGCATTGCCTGACACGTTCCCCGCTTTGCAGGATCAGCACCTGCGCACGACCGACGTCGATGCCCTGCGCCCTTCGTACTCGACGCACAAGCCCCGCATCCTGATCCTCTACGGCTCCCTACGCGAGGTGTCATATAGCCGCCTGCTCGCGTTCGAGGTCCGCCGGCTGCTCGAACGCCTTGGATGCGAGGTTCGTATCTTTGACCCGAAGGGCCTGCCGCTGCCTGACGAAGCGCCGGTGAGCCATCCGAAGGTGCAGGAGCTGCGCGAGCTTTCGCAATGGTCGGAAGGCCAGGTCTGGGTGAGCCCGGAACGTCATGGCGCGATGACCGGCATCATGAAGTCCCAGATCGACTGGATTCCGCTCTCGGTCGGATCGGTTCGGCCGACGCAGGGCAAGACGCTCGCCGTCATGGAGGTCTCGGGCGGGAGTCAGTCCTTCAACGCGGTGAACCAGATGCGCATCCTCGGCCGCTGGATGCGGATGATCACCATTCCGAACCAGTCCTCGGTCGCCAAGGCCTATCAGGAATTCGACACCGACGGTCGGATGAAGCCTTCCTCCTATTACGACCGTGTGGTCGACGTCTGCGAGGAGCTGGTGAAGTTCACCCTCCTCACGCGCGATGCTTCCGCCTATCTCACCGACCGCTACAGTGAGCGCAAGGAACAGGCGGCCGAGCTTGAGAAGCGGGTATCGCTAAGGTCGATCTAGCCCGGCCTTCGGCCGTCCCGTCGCCAACGACAGTGTTGAATGAACCAAGACTGTTCGTAGCGATCCGTGGTCGGGAGCCATCGGTCTATATGACGCGCTCTCTGGGATAAGGGAAACGTCAACGCAGCCATCGCCGCGTGGTGTTCGAGCACAGGGCAGCGTGATATAAGCGGGAACCGGGTCGATTAAATTCCACCCGCTGGGCATGCAACAACGACGGGTATCCAAGGCGATATGAGCAAGCGTCCCCAAAGACTGCCTTCATACGATCGGTGTGACGACGACGCCTAGCTTTCGGCGGTCCACCACCTTCGTTTGAACCTTCTTTGGAGATAGTCATGTCCTCGCTTTCGCCTCGTGTGGCGATTGTAGGGGCGTGTCTGTGCTGGGCTCTTGGTACGATTCTCAGCAAGACACTCCTCTCGTCGTTTCCACCTGTCACAATTCTTCTTTTTCAGCTCGTGCCGAGCGTCATCGCACTTTGGCTGGCGGTTGCTTTCACCAAGCCGGATATTCCAGCCACCCGTTTGTTGTTGCCTATCGGCTTGCTCGGCCTTCTCAATCCCGGATGGGCCTACACATTCAGCATGTTCGGCCTTTCCCAGACGAGTGCGAGTGTCACGGCCTTGCTCTGGGCCTTCGAGCCTATTCTCATCCTCGGCCTTGCCTGGATATTTCTCAGGGAACGAATTGATCGCCAACTCGTCGGCCTCGTGGCTCTAGCGACGTGCGGGATTTTGCTGGTCAGCGGCGTCTGGAGTGGCGAGCCGTCTTCAGCCGTGAAGCTGGGGACAGCTCTGATTCTGGCGGGCGTGCTTTGCTGCGCGATTTACACGGTCCTCGCGCGCAATCTCATCGCCGATCCGCTCTACACGGTCGCCGTCCAGCAGACCGTGGCTCTCGGCTGGATGCTCGCAATCTGGCCGCTTGAACTGTCCCGGGTCGATCTATCGGGCGCAGCCGCCGTACCGGTCCAGGACATCGCTACGATCATTCTCTCGGGACTGCTCTACTATGCGCTTGCCTATTGGCTCTATCTGTACGCGCTCCGGTCGATGCGGGCGAGCGTTGCCGGCAGCTTCTTCAACCTCATTCCGGTGTTCGGGATCATCGGGTCGTTCCTTTTCCTGGGCGAGCGCCTCATCACCCTGCAATGGTTGGGAGCCGCGCTGATCATCGGCGTGGCGATGGTGGTTCTGCGGCGGGATGCGGATGAACTTCCTATCGAGGAAGCCCAAAGCATGGGTGCCTCGCAACGATCCCACCCCCTGTCGATGCTCGACGAACACCAACTTGATGATATCGGACTGACTCGGAAACAAGCATCCGAGGTCGACAAAAGGAGTATTGCTCGACAAAAGCCGTGACGCGGCCAGGCATCGACGATGCCCGTTGGTTGCGGTCAAATTGACGGGCTCGGTGTGGCGACGAGGCTCCGCTTCGTCGCCATCGCCACCGCGACAAACGCCGCAACGCCGATCGAGCCGAGCGCGGCGCTCAAGACGAGTGACGCGCCTATGCCGAACTGCTCCATCGTCGCCGCGAAGGTGAACGGCGCAGCCGCGCCGGCGGCCAGTCGTGAGGCGGCCATCTTGCCGGTGAGCGCACCGTATCCGTCCGAACCGAACAGGTAGAGCGGCAAGCTGCCCTGCGCGATGCTGTTGATGCCCGACCCAAGGCCGAGGCAAATCGAGAAGGCAACCGCACCGGGGAGCCAGTTGCCGGACAGCGCCAAGATGACGACGCTCAGCACCATGAAGACGGCGGAGAGAACCGCAAGACCGGGCGGCGCGAGCCGCGTGCCGAAGATCATGTTGATCAGTCGGCTGAGAACCTGCGCCGGGCCGAACAGCGAGCCGATGACGACGGCGGCGCTTCCGAATCCAAGCGCACCGAGCATCGGCACCATATGGGCGAGCATGGCTCCAAGCGTGAAGCCGAGCAGCGCGAATGCTGCCGAGACGGCAAGGACAGCGCCGCGGCGGCGCTCGCGAGGAATGGCCCCAACGACGGGCTCGCGCATCGGCCTCATTCCGCCGGCGGCTGCGACCTTTCCCTTTCGCACGATCCAGAGGTGGAACGGCATGCAGACAAGAAGGTTAAGCCCGGCATAGACGAGGTAGATTTCCCGCCAGGACAGATAGCCGAGCAGTGCCGTGGCAATCGGCCAGAAGATCGTTGAGGCGAATCCTGCGATCAGCGTGAGATAGGTGATGCTCCGTGATGCGGAGCGGGGATCGGCTTCCACCAGTGCCGCGAACGCGGCCTGATACTGGACCATGCCGGACGATATCTCTAACAGGACAATGGCCAACGCGAAGACTGCCACCGACGGCGACCAGGCGCACAAGATCAAGGTCAGCGCGGACAACGCCGAGCCGATCGCCATTACCGATGCCGCGCCAATGCGATCCATCTGCCGCCCTATGTACGGCGCTGACAGCCCGCCAACGAACAGCGAGGCCGAGAAGACGGCAAAGACCTGTGCGACGGTAATACCAAGATCCGCCGCCATGCCGGGCGCCAGGATGCTGAAGCTATAGTAGAGGGTGCCGTAGCCGATAATCTGGGTCAGGCCGAGCGCGGCGACGATGCCAACGGGAACGTTCGGATTACGCAACGACGTCGCCCTCGCTCTGGTCAGCATCCGTCTTGCAGCATCCCTCGGATCGCTCCACGCCCTCGCGGACCATCGGGTGGCCGGCGCAGCAGTCCTCCATGAGGAATTTCACGAGATCGGCCAGCGCATCGTAGCTGGCACTGTAGACGATCGAGCGGGATTCCCGTCGCTGCGCGATGAGGCCAGAGCGCTCCAACTCCTTCAGGTGGAAGGATACATTCGAGGGCGAGACGCCCATGCGCTCGGCGATCAGGCCGGCGGCCAACCCGTCCGGTCCGGCGACGACCAGCGTTCGGACGATAGCGAGGCGGGTTTCCTGCGACAGGGCCGCAAATGACGTGAGGGCTTGACGTTCATCCATATTTCAATAATCCTTGAATCATTGAATGATAGGAGTAGCGCACATGAATGCGATCGACAAGGCTGTTTCCTCCGATATCACGCTTGGCCAGCTTCTCGACGGGCTGGCGGCTGCGCCCGAGGCGCCGCTCGTGTTTCTCTACGAGGGGCAGCCGGTGAAGGCGGGCTATCATGTCACCGAGGTCAAAGCGGGTGCATTCTCGGCGCTCGATTGCGGCGCCAACCCAGAAGCCTGGTCGGAGATGTTCGTCCAGCTCTGGGATATAGACGAGGACGGCAGGAACCACATGCCGGCGGGGAAGTTCTCCGCGATCATCCGCAAGGTTTCGGATCACGTCCGGCTCGATCCGGCTGCCAAGCTCACCTTCGAGGTCAGTGACGGAAGTCGGCCGATGGCGCTGTATTGCGCGTCGTCGCCGCGATTGGCTGGGGATCGGTTCGAGGTGGCGCTGGCTGCTCGGCCGTCGAGCTGCAAACCGCGTGAGCGCTGGCTGGCTGACCAAGCAACGGCAGCAGGTTCCTGCTGCGGGCCGGCGACAGCCAGTTCGAAGTGTTGCGCCTGAGCTTCTCTGAGACCTGCATCTATGCCGAGCCTCCGATCCTGACCTACTTGAAATCTCGGGCTTTCGGGAACGGGTTCGGCATAGTGTCAGGCTCGGGATAAGTACCCGACCTTTTGATCGATCGACTAAAGGTCAAGAGCCGGAACTTTCATTAGTTGCCACCTCGAGCCGACCATTGCGGATCGAATCGAGCGCAGTTGCAGCTGACGCCGAGGAGCCTTGTAGGTCTTACCTACTAGGCAGCGACGTCACCAATCAGCGACCCAGCTGGAATATTCCATTCCTTGCTGAGCTTTCGGATCTGTTCGAGATTGATTTCGCGTTTGCCGTTCAGAAGATCGGCAGCCCGCGCTTTAGAGCCGATAACGGCTACCAGATCCGCACGAGTGTAGTTGTTAGCGGCCATCACCGACTTGACCACCTCGACCGGGCTCGCAGCCGGGATTGGATAGTTTTTGCCTTCATACTGTTCGATCAGAAGAACGAGCGCGTCAAAATGAGCCGCTTCTTCAGTGCCTTCTTCAGGTTCGTTCTCGAAATACGGCCGAACTTCCTTCAGTGCGGCATTGTACTCGTCTTCGCTCTGAAGGGTTCGGAAAGCTTTCAAATTCAGCATGTCGACTTCCTCACATCAGAGTTTTGCGACGTCAATCGCGTCATACTGGGCATGCGTCCCGACAAACAGAACGAAAATCCGCTTCGTCCGAAATGCGACCAAACCCACAACGCGATATTTGTTGCCACCCACATCGAAAATCACTTTGTTGCCCGCGACGATGTCGGCCGAGTTGAAAGTTTTCTTCAGCTCACTGAAGTTGCTCCAGCTTGCCTTTGATGCGGTGGCATACCATTCCGTCATCGCCGCTTCAGCAGTCTCTCTTGGCGCTCCTTTCGGCAGGTCGCTCCAGAAATTGACCAACGCGGACTTAGCGATAACGTTCACGTTGGCTCCTATATATCGCGTTCCCAATCTGGAAACAAGCTCAAAATTCCCAATTTGGAAACCAGTATCCGAATCCTAATTTGCGCCGCATAAAATCTCAGTCGGTCTTGCCGATCAACCCCATCCAGTCCACACGAAAACGCACATGGCCACGGTTCTGCGCCACGGCCATGAGCGCCGTGTGAATCACTTGTCGATCAGAAACTTCAGGAAATCGGCTCTACCGGATCGTCAAAGCGGGCGGCGGTTCGTCGCCCATGACGAGGTCTCATGCCACCTGGCGTCCGTGGTTGAACCTCAACGCCCAGGCGCCGATGGCCTGGCTATTGTCAGCGCGTATTGCTGTCAGCCGGGAGAAGCCCGGCACGAGTGTCGGCTTCGCGTCGAAGGTCACCGGGATCGAATAGATGTCCGCCGCGTAACGGTTCTGGAACCTAGCCTCGGCCTTTTCGACGAAGGTCGGCCCGATATCCCAAAAATCGAAAGCAGGAGGAGGACGATCAGGGTGCCCGCGACAACCAGCGACGTGCCGATGGGGGTTATCGAGGAATTGAACGCGGTCGCGAAAGGATAGATCGTCGAAGGCAGAAGGATGACCAACGCGAAGAGGGTCTTTTCCCACCAGAACCTGGGTGCGCGCGGGAGGTCTTTGGTCGCTTCGGTCATATCGCTTCTCCGAATTCCATTTTCGATGAAAAACATAGAGTAATGCGGGTGGCGGATCAATTACCGATACCGCCTTTAAGGCGAATATCGTAACGTTATATCATATCGCATAAGATACCTTATGGAACTAACCCATTGATTTATTGCCCCAATTAATGGCCTTTCGGCAACACACACACCGATCTGCGACCACGCCCTATGTCGAAACAAGGGAGCCGCTCTTCGGCTGATGCGCAAATTGTTGAAGAGCCAAGTTGTTGCGCCGCGCGTGATGGTGACAGACAAGCTGCGTTCTTATTCCGCCGCAAAGCGAGAGATCATGCTGGGGATCGAACACCGTTCGCACAAAGGGCTCAACACCCTCGCAGAAAATTCTCACCTTCCCGTTCGACGACGAGAGCGACGCATGATGCGGTTCAAGTCGGCAGGTCAATGCCAACGTTTCGTCTCAACCCACGGCCAAATTGCCAATCTTTTCCAACTTCATCGAAAACACCTGAATGCCGCTGATCATCGCCAACTCCGCGCCCTCGCCAGCGCCACCTGGCGTGAGATCGCGTTGCCGATCCAAGCCTGAAATTCAGGACAAAGAAATGATTGCGTCCTACGTCAGGTTAAGGCGACGCCACCGCCGCGAGCACCCGGCGCGCTCAGCGAGGTCGGCCTCCGTCCAGCCTCTCGCCTTGCACGCTGCCTGGATCTCGGCGGCGAGCAGCTTCAGCGCCGAGCGGCTGCCGAGGGTCAGTGCTGCAAATGGCTTGGTCTTGTCTGCCATGGCATACCTGATTGGTGATTATGCGTATTGTAGCATATACACCCTCTAGGCAGCGCATTGCAAATGTGCGGTATTCGGAATATCCCAAGAAAGGCATTAGGCGCATCAATGTATGTGTAAACATACTTTTTGGGCGCCTTTAACAAGGGACTCGTCCGAGACTATGCGCTTAGTTGACTAGGTTCTCGTTTCTCATCTCGACTGGATTCCGATAATGAATGTTATCGGAAGTCAAGGCGGCAATGGATGCATATCCGTGATTTGAACCTAAGCTCGGGCCGGTTCACTACCGCTAGCGAGAACGCAGGGGTATAAAGCGATTGTCATCAGAATATTTGAAGGCTGGCGGGCACTTTTGCGCCTGACCCTGACGGTCGGCACGCATCTGTCGAGCTCGCCTATTCACTTTTTACGGCGCTGCCCGAGCCCCATTTCCCTGGCGAGACGCGAACGAGCTTCGGCATAGGCCGGGGCGACCATCGGGTAGTCGGCGGGCAAGTCCCACTTCGTGCGGTATTCTTCCGGGGTCATGCCGTAGTGGGTCATCAGGTGGCGCTTCAACGATTTGAACTTCTGACCGTCTTCCAGACAGATTATGTAGTCGTTCTGCACGGACTTCTTCACCGGGACCGGTGGCTTCGGCTTCTCGGTGACGACCGGCGGCTCCATCGCGGCTGAAGGCTGCGTCGTATTGTTGAGCGCGGCATGTACATCGGCGATCAGGCCCGAGAGTTCCGAAACCGGCACGACATGATTACCGACATAGGCGGCGACGATGTCGGCGGTGAGCTCGACAAGAAGATTGGTACTTACGGAATCAGGGTGGGTTTCGGTCATCGGTCTCTCCGTTCGAATAGCGTCTGGCAGCTATCAGCGGACTCAATTCGTGTCAAAACTGGGTCTCACCCGTGGTGTTTTCCATTTCTGAACGGATTTTCCGACGCGCAGTCTTTCCCTGCTCCAGGATTGAATAGCGTTTTCAGCATCATCGTCATGTGGAGATGTCATGGATCGTTACAATTGTTCCCTTTTGGGGCACCTGACATAAAGATTTTCACGGCATGGAGGAAGGCAACGAAATGGAGTGCCTCATGCCCGATACCGATATCCAGATTGAACTTGAACGGAATGATGCTTTCGGTGCCGAGGCAGGTCTGGATGCGGAAATCGAGGCGGAGGCCGATATCGGCGCGGCGCTTCAGCAAATGGAAGTTCCACCTCTCGATCCCGCGGTCGCCATGCTCGCCGAAGTGCGCGAACGTGACATTCTTCTGGAAAAACTGCGCAAGGCTGCCCTCAAATCCCGCGAGGATCAGACGACGGCCTTTCTCGGCCTGTTGACGCGCGTGCAGCAACTTTGCGCCAAGGTGCCCGAAAAGCGCGAGCAGATCGCGATGATGACGAGCGATTGGCGAATGTCGCGCGCCGAAGCACACCGGCTCCTGCGTTTGCGGCATCTGTCGGACGAAGCCAAGGCGTTTTATACGGAAGCCTGTGTGACGCCGGAGATGATTGTTGCACTTCAAAAGTCGGCGCCGACTGTTCGCGAAGAAGCCCATCTGCTGATCGGGGCCGGCCGCGTGCTGCATACGACCGACCTTGCGCGGATGCGCAAGCGCCGTGACGCGGTCAATCCCGCCGCGCGTCGTGCGATGCAGAGCAGGAAGTTGCGAGCGCTGATGGCCAAGATCGGCGCGGGCCACTTGAGCACCTTCAAGACGCGTCTGCAGCGAATGGTGCATCTCCTTGCGCGAGGCTATCTCATGGATTGCGACCGTCACGAGCGGCGGGCGGAATTCCTTCGAAAGGCAGCCATGAGTTCTGCCAGCCTTCTTCTTCGAGAGTTCGATGCCCTGTTCCCGGTTGATCTGCCCGATATCAAGGATTGGTATGATATCGAGCCGGAAGATTGTGCCGGTCATCTCGCCAGGGCGCGGTTCGGCTTTGAGCGGATGAGCCAGGGCGACTTTCTACTGGCCGAATTCACCTACAACGATTGGGGGCCGATCAATATCAACCTCATCTGGGCGCTTGCCTGGCTGGCTGATGTCGACGTTTCTCATCTTCCGACAGAGTGGCCGGGCGATGCCGATCGCGAAAAAGCCTGGGAGGAAGAGTGGGCGGGATACCATTCCCCTGACGAACCGACACATCTGACCTCGCTGGAAATCTGCAGCGGTGCCGGTGGCGCAGCGATTGGTCTTCATGCCGCAGGCTTTGAATCGGTCGGTCTGATGGAACGCAACAACTTTGCTGTTCGAACGCTCATGGCCAACCCCCGGCTCGGCCCGATCTTCCTTGCGGATGTTCGCCACAAGGACTTCGCACCCTACGTCGGCAAGGTCGATCTCTTTGCCGGCGGTGTACCGTGCCAACCCCACTCCGTGTTGGGCAGGCAGGCGGGAGAGAACGATGAACGCGACCTCTTTGGCAGAGCGATCGATATTATCCGCGAAGTCAAGCCGCGCGCGGTAATGCTCGAAAACGTCCTTGGGTTTGGTCAGCGGCAGGCTCATGCCTACCGAGCCAAAATCTTTGCTGATTTGTTCGAAGCTGGCTACGATGCAGAACTTTTCGCGATCAGCGCCGATGAGTATGGGCTGGCGCAAGCACGGCCCCGGCTCATTCTTGTCGCGATGCGCGACGGCCTCATGAGCCGCTTCAAGAAGCCGCCGGTGCTGACGGCGGAGCCGGTAACTCTGGGCGAAGCACTGCATGACCTGATGGCGGCGAACGGCTGGCCTGGAGCCGATGCATGGGCAGAGTGCGCGAACGAGCGTGGCCCGACGCTTGTCGGCGGCTCGGAAAAGAGCGGGAACCAGGGCTTTTCCTCGGGTCTCCAGCTTGACGATTGGGCGGCTCGGCATATCGATGCGAAACGCATTGCACCTGATGCGCCGGGACCCGATACACCTCTCAAACATACGCCGGGCCTGACTTTGCGTATGGGGGCGAGGCTGCAAGGTTTCCCGGACGCCTGGGTCTTCGAGGGGAATTCGCGCGAGCAGCGCCGGCAGATCGCGAATGCGTTCCCGCCGATCATGGCCTGCGCCATTGGTCTTGCCATCCGGGAAGCCTTGACCGGGAAGCCGGCGAACTACGAGGTCGAGCTGTCGCAATCCCGGATTTCGGCTGTTGGGAAAATGAAGCGCCCAGGTTCCGAAGCGGAGGCGAAGGCAAGGGAGCTGGATCTTCCTCTCGGCGATGCGGCCGATCTGAGTCTTCACGAGTTTGCTTCAGCGCTCGTACCGAGGCTCATCGGCCGCGAGAGGCCCGAAGAGCTCGAAGTATTCGAGCAGTTGATCGACAAGTCCGGGATTAAGCTCGTGAGGCAGTACTGCAAGGCGTCGCGGCCCAAACGTGCCGCCATGGATATCAGCGAGCTTCCCGAGGAGACGAGAACAGTGCTGGCGACAATGGACAAGAAAGCGTTCAAGGCATTGTCTCAGGCCAGAGATTGGTCGATCAGGAGGTTCATCGATGGAAAGGCGCACGGAATCACGGACGTGCCCGGTATTGGTACCCCTGCCCCGCTACCGACGGCCTGACGATCACATCGCTCGTGACAGAACCACGTCCAGATAGCTGGGCCAGGCCTGTCGAACATAAGGGCCCGCCGATTTGGCGGGCTCACAATGGCATACATGCTCTCCCTGTATCTGACAAAACAGGAGTGAAGGGTAGCACACGGCAGCTTGCTTCGATGGCATCGCTGTGAACCGTTGTCCTCAACTCGGGGTGTCAGTCTATAGAGGATGATCACGAAAGACGGTTTTCGCCAGTTCGTCGGCGATCTCTGTCTGGCCGGCTTCGGCCGCGAAGAGAAACGCAATGCCATCAAGCGCCGCCATGACGTCGTCATCGTCATGAAATCCGTCACAATCGTCCGTCCCAGCATATGGAAGGGCACGAAACTCAGGGCATGCCCGCAGAACGTCCTCGAGGAAATCATCTCCGGCGCATGCGTCGAGCGCGGTGTCACCGCAATCTGTCTTCGAGAGAACATCGAGCGCGTGAACGACGGTATTCGGCAGCATGGCTTCGTTCTGGGCGACGAGGTGCAGATAGGCCGTTTCGCGATAGAGCGCGGTGTGCGCGGGCATGTCGTCGCACCACTCCTGAATGACGTCGTGGAAGACCTTGTCACCGATACGGTCCATGGAGGTGAGTTCCACCACCCGGCGTTCGATCTCCGCGCCGTTCGTATTGTGAGCGAACAAATACGTCATGGCCTGAACCTCGTTTTGACTTCGCAGAATCCGGCCGGAACCGTTGTCGATGATAATGTAGCCTCTTTTCATTGATCGTTCTCCTGATTGCCCCTTGATGCGGCGGGTGTTGAGCAAGAGCTGGCTTCTGCCAGACTGCGATAGTGGTCCGCTCCGGAGGCGGGTGCGCTTCCGGCTCGGTCGTTTGGCGTCTGGGAAGGCTGAAGGGTCTTCGGATGGCCGGTGCGGCGAACCGGCGCCAGGCCACTTCAGATCGTAACGAAGGACCTGCGATTTTGGTGCGACTGCTCTTTATTGGCCGGACCGAGCTTCTGGCCAGGGCAAGAGGCCCGGGCGGCGCCGACAGCCGGTATCGCATTGTCCTGTGCGGGCGCGCTGGTCACATCGCACCCGCATGGTCTGGATAGACGATCTCCGAAATAACTCCGGCCGCCGCTGTCAGGCTCCCCATCTGCGCGATGCGCTGCATCGCGTCCTGTTCGGACATGTCGATCTCGTAGGAGTATACGCCTCGACCGAGTTCGCATGCGTGCGGCCCGGCGGCCTTCACTGACGACAATCGGAAGACCGTAAACCATGGCCAGCCTTTGTCGTCCGCATTCGGAGCATAAAGAGCCACGACGGGTTCTCCGTAGTCCTTGTTTCGATTGACTTTGCTGGTTGTAGCGTCCGGCCCGCGCTCGAAATCGAGACCGCCGTCGCGCAGCGGAATGGGCTTCGCGAGCGCTTCCCGACGCGCGCGGTTCTCCTCGGGCGTCTCGACATACCAGACTTTCCAGGCCTGCGGCCCCGAGAGGCCGAGCACTGCCGGCATCCTGCCGACGCACAGGTCGGGCAGACCGGGAAGGAACCCAGCATACCACTTGACGGGCAACCACTCCTGGATGGGTTGCCTGATCCAGATATTATCCATTTGCGCCACCCCGTTCCTCGACCGTAGCTCTGGCTTTCGGCAGGTCGATGATTAATTGGTTCCCCTGCGATTCAGCACCGCGCTTGTACAACGCGGGTGTCATTGCTTCAGCCATATTTCTGAGTTCCTTAATTCGGAGTTGGAGCCTTCGAGAGGCTGTGTTCTGTTGGTCCGCCGGTTGGCGTGCCCCACCCGGCAGGTTCCCCATGTGCGGTTCAGATGGACTGGCGACTGGGGAAAATCCCGCGCGAGTGGCGGACATTCTACGGGGCGGGGTGTTCGACGCGACCTCATAGCCGGAAGCTGGCCAGATAAGTGCCATATGTTGCAACCAGCTTCCCGTCCTGAGCGGCGTAGGGGTAAGCAGGCATTGCATAGATGGGGTATTCCACCTTGCTGGACCCCTCGGCATTCCTTGCTGCTCTCGTTGTCGCGAGATGATCCGGATCAATGCTGTTGATGAGCGCTTTGAGGGCCGGTTGCATCTCACGCGTGTCCAGGTCGAGACCGAGATCCTCCGCCGTGCCGAACGCGAGGGTCTCGAGATGATCCGTGACGACCAGAACCGAGCCGATAGTCCTGGTGTAGGCGCGGCAGGCATGTCTCATGCACGCGACTACATCGCTTTCCGAGGTCCTGGTCTTGGGATAGTGCATCCGCAGAATGCCGGGTTCGGTCACCGGCGTGATATGTTTCGCGATCAGGCCCTCGGTCATTTCGGGGATCGGACTGCTCAGAGCTGCGCGCTCCATGCGGTAGATGCTGTCGATGCCGGGAATCTTGCGGCTCATTCGGTTTTCCTTTCGTCCATCGTGTTCGATATGAAAAAGCTGTCGTGGCTCGCAATCCACGTCAAGCGGCTGCAGACGTTCGAGATGTCGAATTTTGACGAAAGTACTTGGGTTTCGGCGAGAGTCGGCGACTTAATCTGGTTTTTCTTGCGCGCCGACATGTTGAAAATCCGGGATGTTCATGAGGGTGTCCGAGAAGAGAGTGAGTATCCAACTTTTTTCAAACGCCGGTGTGTTTTTTGTTGTGACGTTATGGTGAATTGTTTTTTGAGCACATACCTCAAAAACTATTTTCCTGCTGTTGACCTTGAGTATCTTGATCCGACTTCGATTGTTCTTAGGTAGTGGGTGCCGGCTGACCTTCTTACTTGCAACAAACCGAAGGAACGGTCGCCATAACGCGCGAGTGCCAGAAGAAAAATATCCGCGTTTTCGATCAAGCGAGGCTGCTCCGGCTGTGCGGCAGCAGGGATATCGGAGTCGCGCGGCGGCCATCGCCGAAGTCGAGAAATCCGCGGACCTGCCGCAGCTCGGTCGGGAACCGGAGGGAGAAATCTTGTGGGAGGACCTTCATCATGACGCCGTCGGCTATACCCGAAAAATCCTTCTGACCACCGACGGATATCTCTGGTCGGTCACGCATAATTCCTCGGACGGTGCTTCGTGGGGTGATTACAATTGCGGATACAACACAACCGGTCGCCGGCTTCCGGCGACGGATGAGCTGATCGCAAGGATCAGATGGAAGCCACAGGCGGCGGCGTAGCCATCGCTGTCCTCTGCTTCCCCCTCGTTCTCCCGGCTTGCCGGCAAAAGCCCGAGCGCGGATTTGTCGGTTGCGGCCGGTGAAGCGACAGTCTGCTTGTAACGCAAGGGAGACTGTTATGCTTTTGAGGATGGCTGCTGCGATAGCGAGGTTCGTTGGTACGATCGGGAAGGGAGCGTGGAACTCCTTGCCGTCGGCGGGGAAATGGTTGGACGACATCGTCCGCTGGCCGTTTTCCCTGCTGTTCGGCGGCGGATCGCCGCTGCCTGCCTATGAGCCGAACTTAACACGGGCGGACGTCGTTGACGAGTTCAGGAAGGCACGCCAGGCCGCGGCCGTGGAGGTTCTCGGACGGGATATCGTCGCCACCGTCCGAAAATTCTGCGCCGCGCCGAAAGCCGAACGGGCCACGATGAACCTTCGGGGTGTCGATACCGGTGCAATGGCCTTTCTGCTGACCATGGGCGAAGATGAGCTCAATGCCCTGTCCAGGGCAAGCGAGCCGGCGATCCGCAAATTCTGCCTGGGCAAGCAGCACGGTATTCACGGGGTCCCTATAATCGGGGTGCATCAGCCGAACCCGATTGATGCGAGGTCGCCGAGATCGTCGCCGGATCGTCGACGTTGGGACGACGAGGCGCGCCTGCGCGGCGCTGTCGAAAGCCAATTCAAGGTCGGCTGATGCCGCAGTCACGGCCTTGAACAAGGATGAAGCCGGTCGGACATTGTCTAGCCGGCTTCATCCTTCTCGTCTGTCCCGATTGTCGCAGGCGAGGAGGAAGCCGCGAGTTATACTGGAATGGAACTTTTTAGTATAACGGCCGCTTGCTTGTGTGTGGCGGCCTGGGTGCAGTTCACGGATCAGCAATGAAACGATCGCCGCGACGGAAATGTAATAATATTATTTTGAAATTTTTGTTTACAGCAATGCTTTTTCCTCTTGCCGATGATGGAAATTAGCGGAACACTTTCTTTGTTGAATTATATTTTGCACCAGGAGAAGCGCATGTACGCCCACCAATCAAAAGAAGGCACGACGGTAAAACTTGTCTTGTCCGCCAAGGGGAAACCCAGCCTGAGAGATGCGATATATGCAATCGACGTCATGAAAACGGTTGAGAAGGCCGTCGAGGACTTCGTCGACGGCCTCCACGCCGGAGAGCTGGATTCGCGGACATATCGTCGCCCTGCCCTGTCGCTCTCTCACCGCCGGTTCATCCTCGGTGACCAGGACGAGTTCGACCGCGTCTCGCCCTCCCCTTTCATTCGCGACATCGTTCTTCTTGGCGGGATGGAGGGCTGGACCGGGGCCGCCGTGAAGGCGCGGCTTCTCCATGACGAGGTGACGCTGCGCACCAATCTCATGATGCTTTCGTTCCGCCTTCGCGAACTCGATGATTTCGGCGAGAAGCCCGACATCAGGGAGGACTACGAAGACATGCTCGCGGAAACGCTGGATAGTCTCGGCGTCTATCGCCATGCGGCCTGATCGCGGGCAGCGCCGGATCGGGTGGAAGGGCTATCCGGCCATCCGTCGATTGAAGGGAAGGAAGGCGAGCACCAGCAGGCTCACCCAAGCCTTGCCGATCACTTGACCTTCAATGAAGTCCAGCGAGCCGAAAGCCAGCCATAGGAAGATAACGCTGTGCACGATCGAGCCGGCCAGTCCGCTGAGAAAGACAGCCGGCATCAGGCTGCGTTTGCGCAGCGGTGCGTAGGCCGCAAAGTCCGCCAGTTCAGCCAGGACGAAGGCGACCACGGATGCGACGACGAGTGCCGGCGCGGCGAAGATGGCCGACAAGACGCCGCCGATGGCAATGGCGACAAGGGCAACTGGACCCCTCTAAAAACCCCCCCTTTTCGGCAAATCGTGATTCAATCCGACATGCGTGATTTGGCGGGAGCAGATGATGCGGGGACAGCCTGGTTTCTTTGATCTGGACGAGCGTTATGAACGGCTGAGCGCCGTGGGCGATCCGCTCGAGAAGCTGAATGCCATCATCCCGTGGCCTGTGTTCGAGAAGCCGCTGGCCAAGGCGCTGAAGCGATCGGATGGATCAAAGGGCGGGCGTCCGCCGTTTCCGGCGGTGCTGATGTTCAAGATCCTGGTGCTCCAGGCGCTCTATAATCTCTCCGACGACCAGGCCGAGTTCGTCATCCAGGACCGGCTTTCGTTTATGCGGTTCCTGGGGCTCGGCCTTTCCGACAAGGTGCCGGACGCCAAGACGATCTGGCTGTTTCGCGAAAGTCTCGTGCGAGCCGGTGCCATCGATAATCTGTTCGCTCGCTTCGACAAACATCTCTCGCGGTCCGGGTATCTGGCCAAGGGCGGGCAGATCGTCGATGCGACAATCATCCAGGCTCCGAGGCAGCGCAATAATCAGGAAGAGAAAGACGCGATCAAAGCCGGCGGGATACCGCAGGACTGGAAGGAGAAGCCCGCCAAGCTTGCCCAGAAGGATCGCGATGCGCGTTGGACGGTGAAGTATTCCAAGGCGAAGCAGCCGAGGGAAACGCCGACATCAGCGCCAACGAAGACCCATGACATCGCCATTCCGATGTTTGGTTACAAAAATCACGCGGGCATCGACCGGGCACATGGCTTCATACGGGGATGGACGGTGACAAGTGCGAGCGCCCATGACGGTGCCCAACTCCGGAATGTCGTGACCAAGGACAATACCGCCTCAACGGTCTGGGCCGACAGCGCCTACCGATCCAAGACGAACGAGGAGTGGCTGGTAAGGAATGGCCTGAAGTCGGACATTCATCAGCGAAAGCCGAAGGGCAAGCCAATGCCGGAAACGACGTCGCGGGCCAACGGGCGACGATCCAAGATCAGGTCCGCTGTCGAGCATGTCTTTGCAAGGCAGAAGGATAAGATGAAGCTCTTCATCAGGACCATCGGGATTGGAAGGGCCAAGGTGAAGATTGGCATGGCCAATATCGCCTACAACATGCTCCGATACGTCTTCCACGAAGGTCGCCATGCCGCCGCATGACGACGGCCGCCCCGCAAGGGGCGGGAATGCCAATACAGACAGTTCAAATATCACCACCGAGAGCGGCGGTAGGCTCACATCGCCCCGTCAATGCAGGAAATCGGGGTAAATCGAGGTGTCCAGCTCTTGAGCCGCCAACCTCGTGAACGGCATCCAGCAGCACAAACGACGCACCGAGGACAAAGGCACCGCTGGGGGCATCGAGGCCGAAGCCGACCGGCAGGAGGCAAGGTCCGCCGGGCGCGCATTCTGTTCCGACGTTACCGGTCAGCCAGCCTGCAAGCGGCACGGCGGTGGCGAAGGCCGTGACAAGAGCGATAACTTTGGGCTGCATCGATCAGGCTCCTTTGCGATGTGAAGATTCCGGGCGCGCGTATGCGCGCAGGGTCGTGCCGGTGTTTTGCAACCCTGGAAGCCGGACAGGTGTGGTGAGAGACGAGGCCGGCCGGACAATCGTCCGGCCGGTGTGTTTATCCCGGCAGTTCGTCGCCGGGGTCGGGTGGCATGCCTGGAACACGGTCGAGGATCGCCAGGGCTTTCGCGACGACGACATCGATCTCGACGCTCTCGCCGCGGTCCAGTTGCGCGAGGCCTTCGGCGACATCCGCTGCCTCGGCGCGCGCCTCCCGGTTTTCGCGGAACAGGGTCGCAAAGATGCTCGCCTGCTCCCTCACCTCCTCCTCGGGCGGCTGCGGCATCGGCAGCCCCGCATCGCCGAGTGCGACGAGGAGATTGGCAGAGTCCTGCAAGCCGAGTTTCCCGGCGGCTGCACGCGCCGACAGATGCCCTCGCGAATATTGCTCGAGAATTTCTCGCTTGATCACCTTCAGCATGCCTTGGTGATTGTCCGGCTCCTCGTAGGCCATATCCCCGAAATGCTCGCGGATGAGCTGCCATTCAGCGTCCGTGATGTCGCTCATGCGCGCGCCCGCAAAGCATCGATCACCTGCTGGCGCTGCTGGCAGGCGGCGCGGAGCTGGGCGACCTCGGCCTCGAGTTCGGCAACCAGGCCGACGGCGGTGCGGGCAAGGTCTTCCATTTCGTCGGCGTGGCAGATGGCTGCGGACAGCGCGTCGCCATATGCACGATGACGGCGCGCTTCGGCGGCTGCGTCGAGACCGGCGAGCAGGCCCTGGGTGAGCGACATCACACCGCCTGCGATCAGCGCCATGCCGGCCATGTTGCCCATGGCGGCGCCGTAAGCAGGGTTCCCGAAATTCGCCATCGCAACCTCCGTCTGTCGCTTCTGCCGACTGGTATGCCGGGCTCGGGACTCCCCGGCAAGCCGGCCGACGCGGATATCGCGATCGACTGGTTAACCCGGTGTGAGCCCGATGACCGATGGGAAAGAGGTCGTGGTGCCGACGCATAAAACGCTGCGTCGGTAAACGGATTCGGGAATAGCCGTTCCCGGCAATCGAGGGGAAAGGTGATGCGCACCGGTGTCTTTGGCGAGCTTGATTTCAGGAGGCTGGCACGCACGAAGGTCCGTCAGGGTGCTTCGCGCAGTCTTTCTGAATGCCCTGATGTTGCCGATCTCGATATCCCGAATACTCTTCGGAAAATAATTGCTTACCTATGTTTTGCGAACGGATTTGCCGATTTCCGCTTCCGATATTGTTTCGGGTGCTGGCGTGGGTCCGTGCGAGGGCTGCCGATGTTCGGAAATCACCGGCTCGACCCGGACTCCGGCTCCCGGGCCTGTCGGCATGAAGTCCGGCATCACGGCGTTGATGAACCTGTCGCCCGAGCTGCATGTTTTCCTTCGGTGAAGATCGCCGGCATCGGCATGCCCGGCCACGTCGCCATGGCCGCCGGGCATGCGTGCCGGGCGGGGCCGAACGTCGATTAGAACGGTATGTCCCGCTCAGGATCGATCGGTGCCTGCTCGTCCGGGTCGGCGAGCCGTTTGCGCTCGTTTTCCTTCGCCTCCTCCTCGCGAGAAAGCCGTCGCAATGCTTCCCGCGCGATGCTGGCGGAGAAGTGGTCCCTGACCTGCCAGAGCAAATCGTAAGAATCAAGGGAATGGCCACTCCACGATTCGTTGAAAGCGCTGAGGAGAAGCGCCAAAAGTGCCCAGGGCTCTTTCCTGGCCGAACTTGCGACGTCCATGATCGTCGCGCCATACTGGACGCACGCGGCATATTCGTCATCATCCCGTTCGCTCATCGGATGAGCGAAGTTAAGATAATTGGTGCCGAACCGCAGCTCGAGGTCATGGTCATACATCGGGGCTGTCTTGAGGTCTTCGTCCTGCCTGTCGATGTTTTCGACAAATCCTTCGATGTACTCGGCAAGCTTGCGGAAGTGGAGATAGGCAGGGTCATCGTCATCGCGGAATATGGGTCGGAATTCGAGTGCGTTGGTCATCATATGGCTCCTTCTGGTCCTGTTGATGTGGGGTGAGGTACTGCGTCGCCGACGTGAAGGCCGGCGACGGAAAGGCGAGCGATCTCGACCGCTGGCGAGTGCTGCGGCTGGACAGGTCGAAATCGCGTGGGTGCCGCAAATGCGCGGCCGTGAAGCTGAAGCGGAGGCCGACGGGGTTTCTTCCGGGACTGCGAAGACGTCCCGTCAGAGATCGGCCAGGAGGCGCTTCAAGCCGCCGGTATGCCGGCTATCAGGCCGCTTCCCGGGCCTGCTGGACGTCGGATATCGCAGTGACAGCCGGTACGGCGCTGGATGTCGTTCAGCGCCCTGCAGAGTCGGGTCAGGCTGGCAGAGAACTCGCGCATGGCCTCATCGCCGACGATCCTGTTTGAAACGGATTCTTCGAACGCCATACTCGCCTCGGAGCTGAGCAAAAAGCAGAGCGAATCGTCCATTTGGTCAACCTGCCCACGGAGGATCTCGATTCCGGATGCGGCCGCTTCCAGGCTCATCGCCTTGGGCTCGGTGTCCTGCTCCTCGTCGAACTCGTCGATGTCGAGGAAGTATCTCAGGACGTCGCAATCGCGCCCACCGGCCCACTCCTTCAAAGTGGCCGCGAAGGCCTGGTCCGTCAGGCCGGACCAATAACCCTTTTCCCGGGCGGCATTGCGTTCGTAGTCAAGGAACCAGGCGGCGACATCGGCTTCGTGCCCGGTCGTGAGGTCTTTCACGAACATTCTCCTGACGGAGTATTCATGCTGTTTGATGAATCCGATGAATGCCTGGAGAGCATCATGGGCATGGGGGGATACGTTCGACATGTCGTTTCCTTTGGTTTTGATGTTTTCCCGGCTATCAGGATGAGCGTTTTATTTCTCATGTATTCATGCTGTCCGGATACGCAGAGGACGGCAATAGGAAAGTAACAAGTATCTCAAAATATTATTCCCGTGGATTCTGTTAACCGGATTTGCAGGCGTATAAAACTTTAACGAAAGCTATTGACGGTATTTGGAAAGGAATAATTCTGCGACGCCTGAGCAAAAGAACGCTCCCCGCGTCGAGTGCTTTTGCCCAATAAGGCCGGCATTCCCTCGTTTGGTAAAACTCTTCTCGCAAAGACGTTCCGACCGCCCGGCGTAGCTGGTGGGATCGTTGTCGCCTGATTTGATCATGTTGGCGCATGACGGACCGGTGCAACGATTGGGAGGCGGGATTGGATAGTGGCGGCACAACCGGACAGGCCGACAGGACCCTGATCCACCCGGCCACAGCACGCTCCAGCGATCGACATGCTTGAAGGACAATCCTGGGAGCCCACATCAGATGACGGGTGCCCAAAGTCTTTCCTGATGCACGACGCACTCCGTCGATAACATATCGGTCGTCTTTGTGCCGCTTTTCTTTTTTCTACAAACCATCGCTTCCGGTATTTTCGTTCCCCACGAGGGATTAGGAAAATCGACAGGTCGAAAGACTTGGACGCCTGGTTATCGCTCCCCTTGAGGGATTGGAATGCTGTATTCCGCCTCGCGCTGAATACGGCGGCGCTGGCGCCGCGCAAAGGATCATCCCCCTCAAAAGAGAAACTCCACGGCGCCGTTTCCTCCCTGACGGGAGGGCTTCAACCGCCATTGAGGCGGAGAGAGAAGTGGCAGAAATGCCGCCTCTTTCGTTTTGGCCAAGGGGTCACACCTCCCGGTCGCCTGTACCGGTCGGCCATTGCGGCGGGCGGCATCCCGGCGTGGCCGGTCAAACTATCCCGCCGGCCGGGGACGAACTGGGAGCGGGCCGTCGCCTGCAGGGATGTCATCGATCACCACCGCGCCGCCTCCATCGATGTCGTCGAAACCGTATGCGAGGTATCCTCCCGCAGCCGCGTTCTCGTAACAGAGCCATTTTTGTTCCGCCGCATGGGCAGATAGCAGATCGACAACAGCGCGCGCCGGATCGGCATTCTCCGGTCCTCGAAACTGAAGCACAACGCCTGCCGCGATCTCGAGCGTTGCCAACGGCTGCCCCTCGGGATCGCGGACAGAAAAGAACCGGTAGTGAGGATTGGAAAGATAATGATCGTAGCGTCCATGGCCGATGCAGTGATGCATGCGCCGGCCCTCGATGAACAGCGCGTTCGGTGTCTGGAGGCGGACGAGAACGTGACCGACCCCGAGATCGGCGACCTCGACTTCGTCGTGCACGACAAGCGCGGGTAAGACTTCCGGGTTTGCGCCACCCGGATCGTAGTTTCGAGCGCGATATCGAAGGCCCTTGTCGGCCTCATGGACGAGCTGCTGCAGGTCCACGCACTTCAGAAGCTTCTTCGGCCGCCCATGCCCGTCGAGATTTTGTAGCCATGGCGCACCAATGCGGTCGGCGTAGATGAGCCAGTCGACGACATGCATGACATGCTGGCCGTACCAGCGAAAATACAGGGAAGTTCGGCGGTTCCATTTGAACTGCGGGGTGCCATCTGGTGTCCCCGCGCGCTGCGGCCAGTCGCCGATCTGGTACCATTGCGGCTCGTCGGCGTCATCCTCGGGGTCGGCCATGAAGTCAGGATCGACGAGGTCCTGGGCGATCCAGAACCGCATGAACACACGACCGAGGCCCGGAATGACCAATCCGCGAATGACGCGATCGTAGCGATCAGGAAGGTCGAGTGCCCGCACGAGAGCCTCCATCGCTTCGTGCCATTCCGGATGTGTGCTGTCTGGCTTCGGTTTTCTTGTCATCCTGCCAGTCTTCCTATTCACGCAATACGCTGGTGGGAAAAGGATGTTTTCCGGCGATGCATAGAAGAAGCCGGTCGGCGCAGGGGCCTGACCGGCCCTGACGAAACTGCGAACGATGGGAACAGGGAGCCACCCGGCATATCGAAGGAGCCGGCAAGAGCGGCAGACCGAAAGGCAACCCTCCTGGTCAAAACGAAAGAGGCGGCATTTCTGCCACCTCTCTCTCCGCCTCAATGGCGGTTGAAGCCCTCCCGTCAGGGAGGGAGTCCTGTTTTGCACCCTCCCGTGGGGGAGGAAATCTCTGCTGACGCAGATGAAAGATCCGTCCGTCAGGCCAACAAATCCCTTTTTGAATCGAGGCCGCAACCTCTCCTCGGTACACCCTCCCGTCAGGGAGGAAACGGCGCCGTGGAATTTCCCTTTTGAGGAGGATGATCCTTTGCGCGGCGCCAGCGCTTCCGTATTCAGCGCGAGGCGGAATACGGCATTCCAATCCCTCAAGGGGAACGACAATCAGGCGTCCAAGTCTTTCGACCCGTCGTTTTTCCTAGTCCCTCGTGGGGAACGAAAACACCGGAAGCGGTGGTTTGTAGCAAATAGAAAAGCGGCGCATGTCCGATCCCTTTTC
This sequence comes from Shinella sp. NM-101, assembly GCF_021401195.1. Taxonomy (NCBI): domain Bacteria; kingdom Pseudomonadati; phylum Pseudomonadota; class Alphaproteobacteria; order Hyphomicrobiales; family Rhizobiaceae; genus Shinella; species Shinella sp. NM-101. The sequence continues at coordinate 54,772 of NZ_JACBFT010000021.1, forward strand.
CCGTCGCTTCCGGTAATTAAATGATAAGATCATCTTCCATTTCTGTCAATACAACTCTCAAACTATTCTTGAGAAAGCCAGATTATATTTAAGGTAATAATTTTCATTTTAGAATTTGTTATTCTCATAATCGAGACTATATACGAAGTATAGTTCCACTGGAGCCTATTCTGCATTGGAGAAAGAGGTCGGGAGCCCGCAGTCTGACCTGGGCTCCCTGACTTGCCGTTTGCGCGACACCATTCATTCGATCCGGTCGAAGAAGCCGAACGGGTCTTGCTCGCCGGAACACCGCCGCCCCCGTCGACGAGCTACTACGCCGCTTCCAGAGGCTCGCCTTCGAGGCGGACGGCCGTGACCGTGTCCATGAAGCCGGTCAGCGCGTGTGCGGCAGCCTTGCGAGCGGCGATACGGTCTCCGCGGGAGCTTCCGCTTGCCATTCGTCCGACACATGCCAGCGCCTGTTCGAGGCTCTCCTCGTCGAGGTCGATCGCCTCGAGCAGGTCGAAGACCGTACAGTCCTCGGGGAACGGCACAGCCACACCGAGAAGCGGATCGATCCCCTCCTCCACGAGATAGAACGCGCCGCGCACGACAGCGAGCTTGCAGCCGGAAAGCGGAGAACTGGGGTGGATTTCGACGACAGAGGCGTAGAATTTGCTGATTGCGCTGACCATGGATTTACCTTTCCGCACATGCGTGCCGATGAGAGTGAGACGAGGAAGAAGTTTTGGCGATGGCCGAGGCCTCACTCCGGGGGCGGCTCCTCGACGTGGAACATCTGCGGCGCAGGCCGCTCGCCGAACCTCGCATTGACGACGGTTTCCCTCACCTGGATGCTCCGGCCGGAGGCAAGCGTGCGACGGTGAGTACGACGCTCGTGCGTCGCGCGAGGACCGAGCTCGCGAGCGCGCTGTCTCGCGCCGTCCAACTGCACCTGGCGACGGATCACAGCGGGAAGGCGAACGATGCGCTGCACCGGCATCGGAGCGAGGCCCCGGCGAGCGCGCTTCCGGTTCAAACGCGCGTTGACCTGGACGTCCTCGATCACAACGGCCGGCTGGCACAGCGTCCGGAAGAAACGCAGAAGCATGGTGTGATATTTGTGGAGCTCTTGACCCTCATGAAGGGTATCGAGACCGGTGGGAGTCCTGGCCTGGAAAACGGGCGTGCCGTCATTGAGCCGGTGACGGCGATCGAAGATGAGGGCGACGCCATAGTATACGAGGGTGTTTCCAACGAACATAAAGGGGTCGGCGTTGTAACCGTGTCCCGTGTCCGTGACATCCCAGAGGAGAACCGGAGTCGGGCCGCCGTCCGCACGAACGACTTCGGTCTGAACGATGATCCTGTCATGGGGAATGGGGTAGTCGGCTGCTTCGGCAAGTTCAGCATTGGTCAGCCGCGGAAAGATAGCGTTTCCGAGGAGGTTGATCCGCGCGCCGGAGTTCGTCCAGGTGAAGACAAACTTCGCAGGGTCGGTCAAGCTGGCCAACGCAAGCGGATAGGACAGGAGAATATCAGCCGCATCGGTCGGGGGGATCCAGTCGGGAATGTGAAGGGACAACTGATCCGTGTGAGCAAGGTCGATGATCGCGCTGAGCATAAGGGGGTCCTTTCCGCACACATCCGTGTGCCGGTTGAAGATTTCCAGACGTTTGGGGGAGCCCCGATGCCGGTGAGGCATCGGGATCGGGACATCAGCTTGTCAGCAGTGTCCCATCGCCGGTCCGAGGAGGATGTCGACTACGCGCTGCTTCAGCAGCGACAGGAAAGCCTCGCCAAGCGCATTGATGCGCTCGGCCTGCTTGGGGAGGTTCTTGCCGGCCTTCACTTTCTTGAGGGACTTCTGGATGGCCTCGAGAATCTCGATGCCGCCGTCCTCGAAGAGCACAGCGTAAAGGGTGTGCGGCGGGAACGGGGAGAGCAGCGGCACGATGACCCCGTGCGAGACGTTAGCCGGGCGCGGACCGTAGGCGATCGTTTTGGTCATCACGACCAGAACGTGGTCATCCACCGGGAGGCGGATGTCTTCGATGTGCTTCAGGATCGAAGCGGCAAGGGCGCGGTGCCCGGCGGGAATGCCGGCGTCAGCCTTGCGGCGGGTGGACGAGGTGGTGGCAGCAGCAGTCTGCTTGTTGTCCGACATGGTCGAGACCTCCTTCTTTCTGTCGGCAATGACGAGCGCCGACAATGCTCGATGCGCGAAGCGAGCGTTCGCGGCATATGAGCATCAGGGTCGTCGAGGTCGCCGACATTGGAAGGTCTCCGTAAAAATTCACACGACCGCTATACGCGGTTCAAAAATAGAAATCGAGCCCCCTCAATAAAAAAACCAGAAAAAATGTTTTGGAACTGGGCATTGTTGCGCCTCTTTACTCCACTTTTATTGTAAACAACTTCTATACTGCATTATATACCTGTATCGAATTGGAGCAATCTCCCGGTTTTTGGCCGGGATTGCAAATGGCGCATCAGAGATAACGAGGTGACACGATCCCCGCATATCCAGGCTTCTGCGGGTCCGTCTGCAGGTACGAAACCTCTCCATCCGGATGAATCCAGGCCGCGGACAGGCGGCCGGTGCGATAGGCCCCCGTGTCGATGCAGATGCGGTTCGCCGCGATCTCGCATTGCCCGCTTTCGGTGACGGTATGGCCGTGGATGACCATTTTTCCAAAACTCTCCGTCGACGTGAGGAAGGGTCCCCGGATCCACATCAGATCATACGCCGATTGCTGCGACAGGGGTACGCCCGGTGCGAGACCGGCATGAACGAGGATGTGATGCGCAAGCTCGACATGGCTTGCCGCGCCGCGCAGCAGGTCGAGGTGCCGGGCCGGTAGTTTCGTCGCGAGATCGGCTACCGAGAAATCGTCGGGGTCGAGCCCATAGGACATGAGCGTCGCGCCGCCGCGCAGGTTGTGTATCCAGAACGCCAGCGCCATCTCCTGCTTGTCGCCGGTCAGCTCATCGAGAATGCGGATCGGAAACCAGTCGTGATTTCCGAGGATCAGGCGGGAGCCGGGTATCCGGTCGAGGGTGGCTGCGACGATGTCCATTGCCTCCTGGCTGCGCGGCCCGCGATCGATGACATCGCCGAGGAAGACGATCCTGTAGCTGACACCTGCGTCGACGGCCTGCTCGTCGATGGCCTTAAGGAGCGTGTCAAGGAGATCGGCGCGTCCGTGTATGTCGCCGATCGCGAATGTATGCTGTTCGCGCAAATGCGCCTCCTTCATGGCAGAAAATCCGTGGGCTTTTGCTGGCCCGCCGCAGGGGAATAAGACGTAACTGTTAGCGTTTGCTTGATGTTCGGGGTGAGCGCATAGAGTGCTCAAGCCGGCCGATTGCAATGCGGCGCCGTTTCGTCGTGGCGCTATGGTTTGCCGATCACTTTCGGCAGGGCTTCCGCGAAACCTCCGAAGCATCTCCTCTCTATTTTGCACTCTCAACCCGCCGATGTTGAACCGATGCCGAGAAGAGCGTGCAAAAAAATCCGTACAGTCATTCTGTTGCCGTGCCGGTGGGGTGGAGCGCCGTCCGGCATGCGGCACCTCGCCGAGCCGGGCCACCTATCTCGATCTCGCGCTTCCGGGGAAAAAACAGATCTTGTTTCGACCCGGAGAGGTTTGTTCAATCGTCCTCCTGAAGGTGGCTGACCAGCAGATGCCATCTTGATGGCAGGCAACTGTGGGCCTATTTTGATGTCTGAAGGAGATGAGCATGGCCGCCCCCCAACTTTCTGTCCGCAGCTCCAAGGCGCGCGATCTGGCGCACAGGCTTGCCCGCCGGGAAAACCGCTCGATTGCCGAAGTGGTCGAGCGCGCGCTTGAAGCCTATGAGGTTCGTGAAGCAGGACGTGAGCCGGCTTCGAGTTTCTATTCCCGCTTGAGTGCGCAGCAAGGGGTCGATATCGACCTGGAGGCCGTCATTCGTGAGGGCCGGCATCCGCATCGAGGCATCGAGCTTTGATCTTCCTCGATACCAACGTCGTTTCCGAGAGCTTGAAAAAGGCGCCGAACGAGGCGGTCATCGCATGGCTGACGCGGTTTGACGCGGAACTGGCGCTGCCGACGGTAACGATAGCGGAGATCGCCTTCGGGATTCAGAAGATCAGGTCGGATCAGCGCGCCGACCGGCTGGAACAGGGACTGCGCGCGTGGCGCCATCGTTTCGCGGACCGCATTTTCGGGCTGACCGAGGAAGCCGCGCTGGCCTATGGCGAGATCATGGGTGACGCTGCTCGCAAGGGACGAGGCATGTCGGCTCCCGATGGCATGATCGCGGCGATTGCCCGGGTGAACGGCGCCCGCCTGGCTACCCGCAATCTCAAGGATTTCGAGACGACAGGCCTCGATCTCATTTCGCCGTGGGAGTTCTGAAGCTCCATGTCATTTCGGAGCGGGCGGATCGTGTCCGGTCGATAGGAGTGGCCTGTTTGACGTTTTGACCGGTCTTCGGACCCCGCGAGAACGTCACCGACAGCCAGCGCCGCCTGGCTATTGCTGCCGGATCGTCGCCTGATAGACTGGCCGACTGGGATGTCGGATGGAGGTCCAATATGTCGCGTGTTCTTCGGCTGCTCGTTACGATCGCCTTCCTCCCCGTTTTCTCCGCCCACGCCGAGACACTGGTTTGCGCGCCGGTCGCCGTTGCGGAAACAATAGGTGAACCCGGACCTCTGACGATCTCCGCCGCCGACAAGGAACTTGGCAATCCGATCCTTTTCTGGATCGATACCAGGACGGGAGAGTTGCAGGAACATGCGGAGGGCGGCGACCGGTTTATTACCTACACCGGCAAGCTGGACGCGCAGCAAACGGAGACAAACGTCTTCACGGCCCGTCACGCGGAACAGAACGAACTCTATCGTATAGACCTCGGTGTCTCGGTGCATCCTTTCCAAAAGAGCGTCGACCGGGCGCTGACATCCATCGGTGCGTGTGTTCCCGCGGCCATGGGTGAATTGCCGTCGGAGGATGCTGCTCCGGTATGGCCCTTCACCTACCGAAAAACGGGGTAATCGGGGCGACAGCATGTGCATTCGGTACGATGCCATGCCGGCGCCCTCGCATCGAGAATGCCGCACAGGCGGCCGGCAGGAACAGCCCGCTTGTCAAGATGCCGCTGAACCTTGGAGCCCGCTGGAAATGCGCTGATGAAGCGATCGAGCGTCGGCAAGCACCATCCGCCGGTGCCTCGATATCATCCGGTCCGCCCGCGGGCTGATCGACGGGCGTGTTTGCCTGACCGGATCGTTCCCGGCATGCGCGCGCGTCGCGAGAATGACGTCGAGACCGCGAAGATATGTCAGCGCCGCCTGCCGGCGATCTTCATCGCGAATGTTCCCGAGGTGCGCCTCGAGCGCGCCATGTATGATCTCGACGATGTCGTCCTGCATAAAGGTCCTCTTTTCCGGTTCCCCAAACCCGGTCATGGAAATTGTGCGACAGTTCTTCGCCGGCCGCAAATCGCCGGCCAGGATGCGCGGATGAAGGTCGCCTGTTTGGAGGAGCGGCACAGCCGGACAAGCGCGAAAGCCATCCCCGGGAACGTCGGGAATGCCGTCTGATCCATCGGTTGCCTCGCGGATCGGCCGGCCCAGAATGCCAAGCCCCCTCGCCGCGGCCCTTGTGGGTGCGGCTTGCGCACGTTCTCCAACGCCGAGCAGCGCGGTGCCATTGGAGGGAGACTTGCCGACCGATCCATCCGGCCGGTGAAAGCGCAGTTTCGGCGTGAAGAGGACCAGGTCGGCCTTCGCCCAGGCCTCCCGAAACCACGGGGCGCTCGTCCGATCGGGAACGAGCGCGATCCCGCAGCCATGTTCGAAGAACCGGTCCAGCCAGGGGTCGAGGCCGTTTCGTCCCCGAACGGCGGGTTCATCCAGGCGAAGCCGGACCAGGGTTCGGACAGGCTGCTGGCGGTGATCACTCCGCCGGGCAGGAACGAAGGTCTCAGTATCCTTCGGGTGAGCGACATCCAGATCGAACGCGCAGCCAAGCGCGTCAAAGACGTGCCTGGGGGTGTACCATTCGTCCGATTTGCCGGGCGTGTCCCAATAAGCCATTCAGCATGCCTCGCCGGGTTCGATCTTATCGATCCGGCATGCCGTCCCAGTCCTCGTCCTCGACGTAATTTTCCCGGACCCATCTGCGGACGGCTTCCTCGCTTGCGTTGCGCGGGATGTAGCCGTTGCGGAACTGCTGATAGTAGTTTCCGTGATCTTCCCTGATCTCGACCTCCGTCTTGCGGCCGCCGTAGTTGACATGGCTGACTTCCGTGACCGCGAATTCCCGGTCTCCGATGCAAAAATGAAAATGTCTCATGGCTTTCGTGTCCAATATTTGTTTGTGTTTACTAATTCTGCCCTGTCGCCAAATATAGTTCAAGGGGAAATATGAAGAAAATCACATTTACGGAACGTAAAACCAAATCTCGCGCGTCTGTTACCTGAAACGAGCGCCGATATATGTTGGCCTCCGTGAAAGTAACGACAATGGCGCGTGGCGATGCTACGCTGGTGGCGTGCGGAGAATATCTATGAAGCACCCGGATGCCCGGGGCTTTCGCCGGGCTGTAGCTTTGCCCCTGCCAGCCAGTTATGTCGGCATCCAAAGAAAAGGGTGGCATCGCTGCCACCCTCTTGTGACTCCACGCGAACGGGAGCTGTCTGTTCAGAGCCGCCTGCATGGCGGTGAAGTGTTTGACCCCTGCTCCGCTGAAGCTAGCGAGGCGGGGCTGTGTCAAACCCTCCCGGGAAGGGAGGACATCCCTGCGTCTGCAGGGCAAGCCCTCAAGGGGCAACATAACTGGAAACGTCAAGCCTTTCGGCCGGTCATTTCCTGATCCCCCGAAGGGAAACATAACATGCAAAGGCAATTTCTTGCCGTTACGGTTCTTCCAAGCCCTCAAGGGGCAACCTAACCGGATCGGTATTATCAGATATAGACGGAGGTCATATCCACATCTTTCGTTCCGACCATTCAAAGGTAATTCTCTATATATATCCCGTCAACAGTAGTATCGAAATTTTCTCTATTTTATTTTCGTCTTTAATTTTTATTTTGTATATTAAAAATTGGTATTTTTCAAACGACGTGGTTGAGGCGTAGTTGCTTGAGGCTTGCAAGCTACTTCATTACGATCACGCAAATGGTCAGGGAGGTTTTTCACGATGCAGCCGGCACCATCCGAAATGTCCGAGGATGCCTTCCTGGAATTTATGCAGGCACGGGATGATAAGTGGGAGCTGGTCGACGGCGAAGCCGTCATGGTGACCGGTAGCAATCAGCGGCACCAGGCTATCGTGGCCAATACCCTGGCTGCACTTCACAACCAGCTGCGGGGGAAAGGATGCCGTCCGACAGCTGTAAATTCAGGTATCTCGACCATCTTCGGGACGGTGAGATTTCCGGCAATCGTCGTGGATTGCGGCAGGAGGGACGATCAGGCGATGCTGGTAAGGGAGCCTGCCCTGGTGGTGGAGGTCCTCTCCCCATCGACGCGTGATTTCGATTCCCACCGGAAGGTTTTCGAGTACAAGTCGAAGCCCGGGATCAGATACATTCTGCTGATCGACACGAACGACGCATGCGCCCTCCTGCATGCCCGCGATGGCCAAAGCTGGCGTGAGACCCTGTACGAGGGATTCGACGACGTCATCGATTTTCCCGAGCTCGGAGCGGCGCTCGCATTCAGCGACATCTATGACGGCCTGGACTTCAAACGGGAGCCGGCACGCGAACCGGTCCGCCCTGACTGAAGGCGAGGCACGAACGCCGACGTGCAAGAGATTTGCGCCGGTATCAATCGCCGGCATCCGGCTCCTGCTTTTTGCTGACTTCCTCGGCCAGCCACGCCGACAGAAAAGCCTCCACATCATCGTCGGCGATCCCAAAGATCTCAACGACCTGCGATTTTTCCATCTTCCCGTCGGCAACCCAGCGTGCGACCTCCCCCGGCCGAAACCCCGGCTCCATCGCATTGTCGCGAAGAATGCAGTATAGATCGGCATAGGAATGTGCGCCGACGAGCTCGCGGGCGATCTTTCCAGGGACCTCGAAACGCCGCCAGACATCGACCACGGCGACACCCTGGCGAATTTCGTCACGGACGGCGTCCAGCATCGCCTTGCGCTTCAGCTCGCTGTTCTTTCGCCACCGCCGTTCCGCCCACGCCTCGATGTCGAGGACTTTTCCGGCACGCGCGCAGTCCCGGACATACCGGCGGGCGGCGGATGCGATCTCCGCAGCCCGGCGGGTTCTCTGGTCGAGCGCGAGGCCGAGATACCGGCAATCGTCGCACTCCACGATGTGTCTCGTCGGTGTGAGTGATGCGTAAGGCGATCCGCAATGCTCGCATGTAAAAGAGGCCTGGTTCTCGGCCCACCTGACCTGCCAGTCGATCAGCGACTGGTAGGTTTCATCGACATCGACGTGGATATCCAGGCGGCCAAGTTTCTCCTTGATCTGCCGCGTGCGCATTCGCCCGGGATCGACGAGGATTGCCTTTGCTGACGCATAAAAACGCTCGACGATACCGCGCCAACCGCGACCGATGCCGAATTCCGCATCGGCATTGATCCGGTAGCGGCTGCGCAAGGTTTCAAGCCAGTCTTCCATCTACCCTCCTCGCGTTGTTGCTGTTTCCTGGAAACAGGAACAACGCCTGCGACTACGGAAATTGAAGCCCCCGAAACGCCTCGCGCGGCTCATCGCCGATGCGTTCGATCCATGAGCCCGCTCGCCACCAACTCACCGCATCGTTCACGGCATCGATGAAGTGACGGCGATCGATGTCGTCCGGCCATGCCTGAAGGACGATGTTGGCGACAGGAAAGAGCCGGCCATGCTCCAGACAGACCTCGATGTAGTGGGCAGCGGCTTCGTCGATATCGTTCCGATGCAAGTCCACGAACCGGTGACGGCGCGGGTGCTCGTCCTCGCATCCGTCGCAACGCACCCGATGCCAGCCCGTCCTGCGGATTTCTCCGGGCCGGCCGCAAAGCTCGCAGATATCGCCCGATTGTGCCCTCGCCTGCCCTGCGATCCCATAGACGGCATTGATCGTTTCGCGAGGGAGTTCCCTGACCGCAAGACGGAGGTCCAGATATCCCATCTTTTCGCCGATCTTGCGGATCGTAACGCGATCTCCGGAGGCCTGCGCGATCCCTACGACGGCGGCCGAGATGAGGCTTCGCCAACCGTTTCCCGCATCGATCCCAGCACCATCCGGCAGGATGCCGCCGGCCGCAGCACGGATTTCCAGATCGTATCGGAGATCCATCAGTGGACGCTCCGCTGAATGGCGGCGTTGGCATTCGCGAGGATGCCGGAGATCATCTCCCAGCCATCCTCGTCGATATATGTCGGCGCGGCTGCGAGCTGGAACTCGATTGCGCCAGCGGCCTCCGCGATGCCGGTGACGATCATGAAGGCGCGGACACGCGTCGGCAGCACCTCGAAGGCGCGCATCGCTTCATGCACCGCGGGCATCCATGCCTGCGGAACGGCAACCCGAGCGTCCGGCGAAATCACCGCCCCGTACAGTTCATTGAGTTCTGCGCCGGTCATCGAAACATCTCCTTCGTCAGTTCATCGAAAGTACGTGGCGTGAAATCCACATCGGGAAGGTCGACGCCGACGTCGCGCGACAGGCCGGTACCGGGCAGATGCCCGTGCGAATGGCCGTAGAAATGCACCGCGCCGTAGTGCTGGCAGGGCCAGGTCCGGCAGGCATAGTGCGACAGGTAGATCTCGCGGCCGCCGTCCCTGGTGCGCAGCGCATGCGCCGGCGGCGCGGCCCAGTCGAGCGCGGCAAGATGCGGATGGATCTCGCCCCCGCTCGTCACATCATGATTTCCGAGGACGAGGTGCTTGCGCCCCTTCAGCCGGGAAAACAGCCAATGCAGCTTGTCGAACCGCTCGCCGAGGCGGAACGCGAAATCGCCGAGGTGATAGACGATGTCGTCGTCGCGCACGACCGCGTTCCAGCGTTCGACGATGGCATTGTCATGCGCGTCGATAGACGGAAACGGGCGCGGCTGGAGCGTGAGAATGCGCTCATGGCGAAAATGCGTGTCCGCAATGTAGAATTTCTGCACGAACATCCGCCCCTCCTAGTTCGCCAGAGTCAGCTGGCGGCGCGGACGGCGGACGAGTTCATGCACCACGGCCCCGTCGAGACGCTCGTGCGTGAGCAGCAGCTCGACCAGTTCGTCGAACGCTGCGCGGTGTTCTTCGAGAACGGCGCGGGCGCGCAAAACCTGGCTATGGAGCAGGTCGTCGATATCCCGGCGGAGCACGGGATCGAGATCGGCGGCATGCGTCAGGTCGGTCAGGCCGGGGACGCCGTACGAATACAGGCTCTCGCCCATGCCGAAGCCCGCAAGGGCGTGGCGCGCCGTTTCCGTCGCGTTGTAGAGATCGATGGCGACGCTGTCGCTATGGCTGCCGTAAACCATCTCCTCGGCGACCAGCCCGCCCATGTTGTGCGTAATACGGTCGATATACCACTGGAAATTATGGAGACCCTCGGGCATGCCGATTGCCGCGAAGCCGCCGATGTACTTTGCCTGGCCGGGAATAAAATCAGGCTCGATCATGATCTCGCCGACCGTGCAGCCGATCACGGCGGCGACCACCGCGTGACCGCATTCATGGACCGCGATGTGACGCAGGGTCGCGGCCGCCCGGCGCTGGCGAACCGGAAGCGAGTCGTCGACATGGCGAAGCTCGAGATCGGCGCGCTCACGGCGGGCCCGGCGGCGGGCATCACGGGCGACGCGTTCGAGATCGGCGCCCGACATCCCGTCCGTCTGTCGCGTCAGCGACAGCAGATCGAGCTCCCCGGCTCCAAGGTGCTGGCGCAGGATCGCGGCCCGCGCCGTCGCATCCGGAAGCGGAATCTCGATATGCCGGTCGAGACGACCGGGACGACGAAGGGCAGCGTCGATGCCCGAGGGATCGTTGGTCGCGCCGACGACGATGACACCTTCGCGCTCGATGGCGCCGTCCATGCATTCGAGCAGTCCGTTGACGACACCGCGCATCCATTCGTCCGCCCGACCATCGCCGATGCTGCCGCGTTGCACGAAATTGTCGATCTCGTCGATCAACAAGACGGACGGCGCGTGCTTCATGGCTTCGGCAAAAGCCGCGCGCATCGAACACAGAAGATCGCCCTGATGACCGCTACCGCTGCCGAGCCAGGCGGAGTAGCTGCCGACAACGAGGTGGGCATCCAGCGACCGCGCCAGGGCCTTGGCAAACGTCGTCTTGCCGCAGCCGGGAGGACCGGACAGCAGGATGCCGTTGTCGACGTCGCTCCAGGGAATGTCGCAGCGCCGCCAGTCTTCGATATCCTCGGCCAGTTCATGCCCCCAGTCCGCCGCCGCGCCGAAGCCGTGCATGTCTTCAAGCGGGGCCACATCGTCGGGAACGACGCGGTCGCCCTTGGGATTACGCTTGTTCTGCTCCTTTTCCTGCTCCTTGCGTTCCGCTTCCTCACGCTCGGCCTCGAGTTTCACGGCCTGGGCGTGCAGGGTGTGGCTCTCGCGGATCGGACGGTGGGAATGGAAGGCGATGCCGCGGCGGCGATGCGGCATGCGCGCCAGGAGATAGGCGTCCTTCATGTCGATCGCGCGGCCGCAGGCCGCCGCTGCCTCGACGATCATAGCAAGGTCGTAGCGCACCTTGATGCGGCCATCGAGCAGCAGCAGCGACGGATGATTGAGGTTCTCGTTTTCGGGCGTGGCGAGCAGGATGACGCATCCCTCGCTGTCGAGGCGATCATCGACGCCGAGCGAACTCAGGATGTGAACCGTGACGTCGTATTCCGACGGTTCCGTGTTCGCTGCGATGTCATCCCATTCGTCGGGAATGCGGAGTTCGTCCGCGAGAGTGTTGGACTTCGGGGCTTCGCCCAGGCTGCCCCTGATCGCGCGGATGCGAGCCTGCATGCCGCGATGCCAATGCGAAACGCTCGCCGTCGACGGGATGAGGACGAGATGCGTGCCCTTCGGAGCAGGTCCGAGATCGTGGAAGATTTTGTGGATGTGGAGACGGGCGATCTCCCACTCGAACGAATTTTCTTGCGTCTTGCTCGCCATGACGGGCCGCTCCTTGCAAACATACTGACAACGCCGCCCGGCCGGTATGGCGGGCGATGGAACGCATCAGGCTATTCGCAGGGTCTTCGTCATGACGTCTGGCCTCCAACTTGATGCAACTATGCCGCGTGCAAACTTGAAAGTCAACGCGGCATCCGGGTGATGTCCGATCCGGTTAACGGGATGCGATCGACGACAAGAAATCCTCCAGGGCATCTTCGGGATGAATGCCCCTGCGCAACCCTCTCGCCGCGAACTCGATCGCCTCCTGCCGGCGTTTCTCGGGAACCCGTAGCCAGAGCGCCTGCGACACCGAGGGAGGGCAGCGCGGCTCGTTCACCGTGACGACCGGTTTGCCCTTCCGCGCGACATCCCGGTGCAGATGCCGTTCGGCAGCGGTACCGAGCCGCTCCTCATGGAAGCGGAACCTGTCCGTGCGGCCGGCGGCGATCTCCGCGAGAAGGTCGTCGGCGAAGGCTTCCCAGCTCATCACGGCGCAGTTTTTCAGCGTGGCCCAGAAGCGTTTGCGCTCCCAGACCGGTGCATGCGGGTGTCGGCCGAGCTCGGCGATCACCTTCGTGATCTTGCCGCCCATGATCCGGTCGGCCTCCGCGAGCAGCGGATACCGCTCACCGAAATCTCGCATCAGGCGATCGGAGGTCTCTCGCAGGTCCTCGTCGGAGAAATTGAAGAAGGGCCATCTCTCATAAATGCTTCCAAGCTCCCGGGCCTCGCGCGTGGCTTCATCGGTAGCGAGAAACCGCAGCTTCAGCGGCCATTCGCTCACATAATCCTCAACGGACCGGGGCGCTTGTTTAACCGGCATCTTCCCGCTCACCGACACCCTTTTCCTCGGCTTCGGATACTGGCGGGCTCGGTAGTCGAACGAGGCCACGAGATTGAAGCGATCAATGGAAGGCACCGCCTTGACCAGTTCGCCGAGGAACGATCGGCTGGCAGGCACGCGGACTGCCAGCAGGTGGTGAATGTGAACCGTGTCGATGGATTCAAACTTGATCCACATCGGGCGCATGTCGCCAGTATCGTCGGCGGCCTCGAGACAGGCGGTGACCGCCTGCATCGCCGCAATGCCGGCTTCCCGCGAGAGCGGCTGTTCCGCGGTCAGGAGGATGGCGGCATGCGGCACGGTATAGAGCTTGCTGTCGTCATCGTCGGGCAGCTTCGTCGTCATGAACGTGCGTCCTCGTGTTCGATGCGGTAGATGGGCGGGCCGGTCAGCCAGGTGTCGAGCTTCCTGAGAGCCGCGAGCAGCTCGCCCTCGTCGCCGGGCGAGATCGTGAAGCCGAAATGCTGGCGGGCGGTCGTGCCAGGCGCCCGGAAATGAACGCGTAGCCGGCGCTCGTGGTCTCCGTTCCAGATCACCTGGCTGAGCGGTTCGTAGACAAAGCCATCCAGGTCGGTGGCAGAAGCGGCGTGGTCGATTTCCAGGTCGATATGCGTGCAGGTCTCGAAGGACGGTTCCACCGGACGTTCGAGGATGCTCGGCGCGGCGGCAGTTGCCCCCCTCCCCTCGACCGCAGGCCGGGACTTTGGTTTCCGCTTCTTCTCGGCGATCCGCTCCAGGCGGCTTTTGTCGGCTTGCCCGAGTTTCTGTATGACATGCGGCGAATTGCAGAGGTCGGCCCCGATCTCCACTTCTTCCGCGAAAAAGCACCAGGCGGCCGCCTCGACGCCGTTTGCGTCGATCGCCGCCAGGAGGTTCTTCCCGCGATAGCGGCGCTGGCCGTATCCGGCCGTCAGCGGAACGCCCTCCAGCGCCTCGTCGAGCGCCACGCTCCATGTCCAGTAAGCGGAATGATGGGTTAGCCTGAGCGACCTGAATTTTTGCGCGACCTGCAGCCAGAAGACGCTGTTGATCCTGAATTTGGGAACATCGGCCTTACCGGCCTGTTCACCGCGGACCCGTAGCGCCCTGTCGTCGGTACGGACCGTGTGGTGCGTGTCGGGGTGGACCTTGACGTGCAGTTGAATCAGCGACGTCTTCTTTCCCTGGCCGCGCGCCGGCGAAGGCAGGCCGTCGTAGGTGATCCTGAGGCTGAACTTGCGCACACCGAGGAAATCCTGCGCGAACCTTGAGATGACCCGTTCCTGAAGCTTCGAGAAGAAGGACGTACCCGGCGTTTGAAATCCCACCAGCTCGGCCAGTTCGGCGGGAGTGAACTCGAGTACGAAGGAATTGTCGGAACCTTCTCGCCACCTGCGCAGGCTGACCTCGTGCACGAGCCTCTTGTAGAGCAGCGCCGAATATCTGGAGCGCATCGCGCCGTGTCCGATGGCGGCCAGCTCGACATAGCCGTAGGAAGGCATCGTCCGCATCAGCCATTTGATGGGGTCGGGGAACTGGTACCCGATATCGATCCTCGCACCTTTTTCCGCCGACCATGCGGTCAGCATCTGGACGTTGCTGAACGACCGGCCTTCTTCGCCCGCGAATGATAACCTCACCTGTTCCATCCGAGTCAGCGAGGCCCTCACATCCGCTTCCCTGGCATCCGACCACAGAAACCGCAGGCATTCGGCCAGCGGGATTTCGTAGGAGCTGCGCGACATCGAGATATCGGTTTCGTAGGCTTTGGAGATCAGCAGCTCGTGCAGGGCAAGGTCCGACGACGTCAGCTGCTCGGCGCCTTTGACGACGGAAATGCCTGCCAGCATCTCCGGCGGTCTCGGCGACTGCGGGGCGACGATCGCAAGCGATTTCCGGTTCTTCAGCGCCGTCGACAGGTCTCCCCGGCTCGATGGCTGAAACTGTTTTCTCTGCGCCGGCATGGCTTCCTCATGTGCGTGTCCTGTAGTTAAGGTTTCCGGTCACAAGAATAAAATCAAGTGCAAAATTGTATTTCTGTAGATTTCTAGAGTTTAATATCGAGTTTTTCATTATCAATTCAGAGGTTACTTAATTTTCTTTCAGAGAAATATCTGGATCGGCCGAGCTGTGCAGACAATCGGCATTTAAAATAAGATCCGTTGCTTCAGAAGCATGGGATGTTAAGGCCGAAATCCGGGGTTTACGGGATTTCAAAATCCGTTGACGCGAGGAAAATCCGGGGTTTATGGGATTTTAAAGTGTTGACCAACTCAGGCGAGACGGTGATTTTTTCTCCCCGAAACTAGGATTCCGGCCCCTAATTCTAAATGGGAGTGCGCGGGCGCGCGTATGCGTGCACGCGAGGGGACGATGCGGCAACGCCGGGCTGGATTTCGATTCAGACGGGGCGCTTCGCTTTTTTGCTTCTGGGTCGAGGCCTGGAAAACCGTGGTGCAAGCCCGCCGCCGCTGATCCTATCGCCGGGCCGTGGCGTTTCTCCCCGTTGCGCCGGTCCCGGCCAACGGCCATCATCGCCGCATCCTCGTGGGAGTCGACAATCTGCCAGTGCTTCCGCGCCGCATGTCCCTGGCAGAGCCGGAACCGGTTCTCGATAGCGGTCTCGTCTACTTGTTGTCGGAATAGCCGGCGTAAAGAGCAGCGCGGGTCATAGAGTGATCTTCGTTCGGTCAGTCCTTGATGGCATCCTGCGGCATCGGCGGCACGTCAGGTGCCCGGTCCAGAAGCCGCGTGAGGTCGCCACGCTTTGCCGTGCCTGCGCGCGCCTTGAGGAAATCGGTCGCCGTCTCCACCGCGCCGATCTTCTGTGCGACGGCCGAGACGATCCACTGGTTGAGCGAAACGCCGTCTTCCATGGCAAGGCGCGTCGCCGTTTCCTTGAGGGATTGCGGCAGCTGCAGCGGATACTTGTAGCGTTGGGTCTGCGTCATGTGCTCAGTCTCCTGACAATCTCTCCCGGTGTTGCGATGGCGACACCCAGTGCGAGGGCCGGGCGGAAGTCCTTGACGTTATGCGTCACGATGGCCTCGGCCTGCCCATTCAGCGCCGCCTCCAGCACCATCTCGTCGGCAACATCAGACAACATGGGCCGTGTCCGAAACGAGATATCGATACCCTCGGCACCTGCCGCGAGCGCACTCATCACCGCCGCAACATCGTCCAGGTTGTGTCCCGTCACATTCCGGGTTTCCTCACGGCTCAGAACAGCCTCGTATTCCAGAAACAGCGCAGTCGAGCAAAGTGGTGTCAGCACTCCCTGGTCAACGGCCCGCAGCAGCAGATTGCTTACTCCGTAACGGCTGCGGAAAGCAGCCACGATCACGTTGGTGTCCAGAACAAGCCTCATGGGAGATAATTTATGGACATCTTATTGGATGTCAATATTCGCAATAGCCATTCTCAGATGCGCCCGCCTCAGGCATCATCGTCACGGTCCCGCTCACCCTTGCCCCGGATCACCGGCAGAGATGTGGCGGGTCCCGCAGGCACATGCCCCTCCGCTTTCGGCCTCGATGCCCAGGACCACGTTGCGCGCTGATTGGCGGTATCAACCGGAAACCGTTCAGCTGCACCGTGCAGGCGACGGGCATTTCAAATAACATCCGTTGCTTCGGAGACATAGGATGTTAAGGCCGGAATCCGGGGTTTACGGGATGTCAAAATCCGTTGACGCGGGGAAAATCCGGAGTTTATGGGATTTTAAATTGCTGACAAACCCAAGCGAAACCGTGATTTTTTCTTTCTGAAATCGGGATTCCGGCCCCTAATTCTAAATGTGAGTGCACAGGCGCGCGCGTATGCGTGCACGCGAGGGGACGATGCGGCAACGCCGGGCTGGCTTTCGATTCAGGCGGGGCGCTTCGCTTTTTTGCTTCTGGGTCGAGGCCTGGAAAACCGTGGTGCAAGCCCGCCGCCGCCGATCCCGCCCGTCGGGTCGTGGCGCTTCTCCCCGTTGCGCCGGCCCCCGCCGGTGGCCATCATCGTCGTATCCCCGACCGAGACCGTGCCATGGCCATTCCCTACGACCTTCATCTCCTCGCCGAACTGATCGATGAAGCCGTTCGTTCAACTCCTATCCGCAAACTCCCTCGGGAGAGGAGACGTCGGTATCAGGCCAAAGCTACGGCCAGGAGCCGCCAGAGGGTGGCCGCAGCGCTTGCCGGCGGCATCGTACCGGTCAACCGCCGGCATGTTCGGGACGTTCTCGGCGATGCAGCCATGCACATCCTTTCGAGCGGAGGTGATGGGGCCGATATCATCCGCCAGGCGCTCGCCACCGTCTTCGCCCATGATCCTGACGCACCGGCCACGATCGCCGATAAAATCAGGGCTGGAAAGATCAGGCCGAGACTGTTCAGGCCAGCGTGATGGACGACGGGGCCTGCTGTCCGTGCGATCCATAAAACCGCAGTTGCCAACGCTCCCTCGGCGTTCGGGGGCGGCAGGCATCCCATTGAGGGCCGACCTTATCGGCACGTAGGTGCAGCCCCTCAATTGCACGCGACCTGCTGGCCGGCCAGCGTCTCCCCGTGTCACATCGCGGCCCTGTCCCGCGCGCCGATCCTCTCCTCTCTGCCCGTCATAATCGCAATCCTCAACGCGAGGCGCGGCCGGCAACCTGTTGCAGACAGTTTCCAGCGCGCGATTGGTCGAACCGGGCCTGTCGGCGTTGCTGGAGCGCAAAGAAACTTGATCCAACGTTTTTCAATTTACGAATGGGACACGGATGTCCCATCCTCAAATTGAATCGGCGTGCGCTCAAATCGGAGAAAGGCAAGATGCAGTGCACCGCATGATTGGAAGCGCCTGGCGCGTTTACCGGCAACACGGGATGGTCGTGATCGACACTCCTACCCCGCTTATGTCGCGCAGATGCGACACAAGACGCTCTTGCGTCTCAGATATCTGACATTCCCCAGGCTTTCCGGAACGATTGCGACCTCTCCGCGGAAAAGCAACGACCACGCCGGCCTGGTTCCTTGCAAGCGCTCCACCCAATCTCACGTAGTGATCATACGTAGTGACAAGAGGAACGACGAAAATGCCGAGAGCGGAGAGCGGGAGCCGGGGACAGGAAGCGACCCGGCAATGGCGCAAGAAGGTCAAGAGGGAACGCCGGCCCGAGACCGATGCCGTCGACACGGCCCTGGCGGCCGCGGTCACCGTGTACCGGCACGTCGCGGAGGCGCGCCGCTCGAAGCGTGACGTAACGCGTGCATCGGGCATGGAACTGATGGCCATAAACTTCCTGGTCTCGAAGGGTTATGCCGTCGAGCACGCCACCCGCCAGGTCCGTCGTCGGGTTCGGCGCATGGACGCCGAGATGCTTGTTCCTCTGGTGAACGGACCGGCCGACAGGGTGGCAAATCCGGGAGGGTTTCCGCCGGCAACATGACCTTGTTTTCGAACCGTGCTTTTTCTCCGACCTCCCCCCGTTACTTCATGGTTCTGAATCCGGCTTTCGTAAAAGCACGTAGTGACGTCGTTCCTTGCAAGCCGACGTCGGATGATCTCCGCAGCCGATAAATTTGAGGAGATCGACAATGGAGAAGCTATCGGAAATTGCGCAGAGCCTGGATGCGCGCCTCAAGATCGCCGCGACAACACATGGCCTCGATCTGGAAAAGCTGGCCGGGAGGACGCTCGTCGAGGGCATTCTGAGATACTGGGCGCAGGGAATGGGACCGGCCCCGGTCCTGCTGACAGGCGGACTGCTGTTCGACCAAACCGTTCGTGAAACGCGCGATGCCGATATCGCGATATCCCGCCGCTACCGGTGCGACGACATCGTGCGCGGCATGGAGACTATTGCCCGGCTCCTCGAGCGCGAAGGTATGCGGCTGGATTTCACCGCCCCTGTGCCGCAGGCCGACACTGGATGCGGCAGCTCCGTGGAGCGATGGATCATTGAGGGTAAGGTCGGCGGTGTCTCCGCCAGCGTCAACCTCAATATGGACCCGCGGCGCGGGGCCGGCGCTGTCATCGAGGCGAGCGAGCTTTCCGAAATCCCATCGCTGGTCTCGGGCATCCCGCCGCTCGCCATCGCCTGCCAGCCGCTGGAAGCCGCCGCCGCCGAGAAGCTGCTCGCGGTCGTGCTTCAGCCTGAATCGGATTTCCGTATCCGGCACCTCGCGGATGTTATCGATGAGCGGCTTTGGGTGGACGTGGACTGCCGGGACGTCGCCCGAGAGATGATGGGCGTCTGCCGCTATCGGGGCATCGATGTTCGTGACCTGCCGGCGACACTTGAATGGCCCGCTATCCAGCGCTTGGAGTCTGCGTGGGAGCGGCACCGCGCGGCGGGAAAGACCACGCTTTCCATCTTCTCGGCATGGATCGACGCAGCCTATCTCTGGTCCGAGGTGAAGGCCGAACTCGGCCTCAGACACAAGCCGTTCGTCGTCCAGCGCCCAGGTTCGAACGTGGCGAGGATGTTCGCATGAAGTCGCCGCGCAAGCATCCCGAGTGGCGGCCGGCGGTGGAAGCCTTCTGCCGCGAACTGGACATTCCCAACCGCCAGCACATGCTGATCGACAACCTGATCGGCCCCAGCCTCGGCCGCGTTTACATGAAATTCTGGATCGCGCAGGACCGTATCGATCCCGAGATCGTGATCGATCCCACCGATCGCAGCGAGGATCCGCGCTGGCATCAGAGCGACGGATGGCCCGTCCGCGGCGGCTCGGAGGACGAGATTCTCCGACGCAAGTGGGAGCGGCGGGCAGCGCTCTATTTCCGCTGGAACGCGCCGGATATCTGGCACGTCGCCGACTGGCTGATCTATGCGGTGGCGACCAATGCGCCGTGGCTTCACATTCACGATCCTCACGGCGAGCCGAAAAAGCTGGCGAAGTGCGGGAGCCTGGAGCAGCTCGTTCGTGAAGCGAACAAGGGCTTCCGGTTCCGGCCGGAAGACCGGCTCCACGACGGCGATCTGCCGGCCGTTGCCATTCCCGAGCCGGGCCCCGATGACGAATCCGAAATCGCCGACCTCGGTGCCGGCCATATGCTCGTCCAGCTCCTGACGCCACTCGCGCTTCGCATCGAAGGCGCCCGCATGCGCCACTGTCTGAGCCACGGCGGCTATGACATCCGGCTCCGGGATTCACGCTTCAGGTACTACTCGGTGCGCGGCCCCGACGGCCTGCCGATCGCGACCCTGGAACTCGCGGGCGATGTGGTGCGGCAATTCCGTGGGCCGAGGGATGCCCGGCCATCGGAGGCGGTCGTCGATCTTATGTCTCGACATGCGGCGGAAAATCAATGGCGAGGCTATGAGGAAGCGTCCGTCGGACGGCTTCTGCAGGATTGGGATGAATGGCACCGCTTCCTCGGCGACGATGTTCTTCGCGCCCTCGACGGTGTTGAAGGTGCTCGCCCCGTCACGGACGAGGAACTGGCGGAAATGGTCCGCGCCAACAACGGCGCGCTGCCCACCCGACGTCAACAACGCTGATCGTGCCCGCGTCGGATTGCGCCGACGGAACCGGCGCAGCACACTTGAGAGAACGGCCCAACAAGGGCGGAATGAAATGGGGATGACCATGGACATCATGGAAGCAAACGTGAGGCGCTTGCCGTATCATGCCCCGGCCGAGCGTCCGGTCGCGGAGGCCCGGCAGGCCGAGCTCGATGCATTCGGGCGGGAGGTTCGCGACCATGGCTGAACTCCCCGTTTATGACGACCCCATCCTGACCTGGGACGACATCGCCGACGATCTCGCGATAGCCGGAGATGAGCAGGACGATGATAGGTTGCGGCTTGACCTGGAGACGGTGCGCTTTGTCCCCGCCCTCGACGGACGTGATCTGCAGAGGGTGATGGGGGTTTATGGGCCGGAATCCGCATGGATCAGACGATGGGAGGAGCAATGGCGGCTGGATGTCGCCGACGCGACCTGCCATCCCGCCGTCATTCGATGACGCTCAAGACCCCGGAGGTCTGGTCGGCGTCGGTTATTGAATTCCAGAAACGGGCGGAGATAGCGCGTCCCGAAGCTCACGGCCGCCAGCCTCGCGTGAATCCTCGGCCCATTGCGATTATCGCAATCGCCAGCCTCTCCTCGACCGCGTCACGCTCGGCGATCAGCGTTCTCAACGCCTCTAGCGCATTGCCGTTGTGAAGGCGCAGCACCTCGATCGCCTCGTCTCGCACGGCGAGTTCTTTTTGTTGGCATATCTCGCTCATTGAAGGCGCAGTTCAAGCTGCTTTTTGTGCTTCAGCACGTAAAGCGGCTTTACGGTCGCCGCCTCCAGCTTGCGCCGGTTCTCGGCGCGAACGGCGAGCTGCTTTTCCCGGAGCGCGCGGCAGGCAGCGACTTCGGCAAAGGCTCTTTCGATGCTGTCGGTTTGCATGGCAGCCCCCTATGTTCCCTTTATGTTCTATTTTTCCGGAAAGGAGTCAAGGGGCGAACCGGGGTTTCTTCTGATGTGACAGGTCAGCCGGCTATGTGAATGCGGGCGCTGTTTCCGGTCTCTGCATGCTATCGGAACTCAAGCGAGCATCGCCACGATAGATCGGGCAATACCTGAGAGCGGCGGTGCAAAAGTCGGCCACGGTAGCGGCGGCATAATGCTGCCGCGGGCGGAGTAAAATCCGGCCACCTATTTCCTTTCTGCATTGATGGCAGGAGGGACAGGGGATCTACACCGTGGAATTATATCTGAGGGTTCGCCTGGCAGTTTCGGAAGGGATGAGCCGGCGACAGGCAGCAAAGCATTTCAACATATCGCGCGACAGCGTGGCCAAGATGGTGGCCTATTCGACACCGAGTGGTATTGCCGATGGCCACGGGGTCGCCGAGACGGCTCATCGGCCATCCCGCCCGCTTCAGGATGCGCTCGAAGCGGAGATCAGTGGCGGTGACGATCTCGCTGTAACCGTTGGCCATCGGCCATTCGATGATGCCGGCGAACATGGTGAGCGTCACCTGATGGAGGCTCCCTCCCCTTCCCGCAGCCAGCGACGTGTCCACGCAGAAGCGTGAACTCTCAACCACCGCTGCATGGGCATCGAGCGAGCCGCGCTCAAGTAGCTGCGGGAATGTCCGGTCCAGCATTGTCGGGCCAGATGCGGGCAGCGGGCGTGCGCAGCCGACGACCTTCTGATCGGTGGAGATCGCGAGGATGTAGGTCGGGCGGAGATCGTCGTATTGATCCCGCTCTCCCTGTTCGGTGATGGTGACATCCCATTCCAGGCGGGTGCCAAACACCGCGGCCCGAAGACGGTGCATCTGGTTCAGGTAGTTGCGGTTGCTTGCGTAGTGGTCGGCCGAGACGCTCAGAATCTGCATTTGTGATCTCCGCATGAACTGGTCAGGCGGAGGAAAATCATCTCGTGGTGCGTGTGGCTATGTGCAGATTTGCACCCGGTGATTCTACCGAATCGGCGGTATAGCTCTCGAAAATCGGCCGGAAGGCTGAGTCTAAAATGTTGATAAGAGGTGCAGATCTGCATTTCCTACAACCCCCTGCAAACAATGGGAGGTAGGCTAGGGGTCAGAACAAGAGCTGCTCGAAATCGTACGCTAAGCTTGAACGGAGCGGGAACGCTTGATTGACCGCATTTCAAAAAGGGCATCTATGACCGGACATTCTGGAACCTGATCGCCGGTG
>NZ_JACBFT010000022.1:0-69952 GCF_021401195.1 Shinella sp. NM-101
TGAGATGGCCGCGTCACTTTTTTCCAAGAGCCTCTTTGAGCAGTTCCGCCTGCATGCTCATCTCCGCATACATCTTCTTCAGCCGACGGTTCTCGTCTTCAAGAGCCTTCATCTGGCTGATCATCGACGCGTCCATGCCGCCGTACTTGGCCCGCCATTTATAAAACGACGCCGTGCTCATCCCATGCTCCCGGCATAGATCAGGCACGGGAACGCCGCCCTCAGCCGGGCGCAGGATTGCAAGGATTTGCGGTTCGCTGAATCTGCTCGTCTTCATCAAAATCTCCTCGATCATAAAGCCCGAGAAAATTCTACTTTTGAAGTCCGTTATTCGGCGGGGGGATTACCCGCACTGGCGAGGGACAATTGAAAAAGGTCTCGATTTGATGCCGGACAAGCAGCGCGCAACGACCGAAACGACATTGAAGCAAGCCCTTGGTATCGATCGGCGAGAATCTCGAAGGGTTTACAAGCTACAGGCCGGGAGTGGCGGGTTGGTTTTATTGAGGGGAGCGCGCAAACGAGGAGCCGCTGCATACGTCCCAGGCTCCTGAGGAAATGTTCAAATTCAGCGGCAATGTCATCTGCCTGCATAAATCGTCGCTATGGTGACGAGATCTCTGTGCAGGACAAATGGTATGCTGCTTTCCTTGGCCCAACGCCGTGGTCTTGACGGCAAGGATACAATCCTCCTGCACATCGAGTGGACGGGCTTCACGATTGCCGGTGTGCCGGTATGGACGACGGCAGAACTGGAAGTTTTGCAGCGTCTCTACCCCGATCTGGATGCGATTACCCGGGCATTGCCGCGGCGCACGCCGGCGGCCATCTCCCACAAGGCACGGCAAATCGGACTGGTTCCGCCATTGCGCATCTGGTCAGACGGCGATGCGCGGAAACTACGGAAGCCGTATGTTGCCGGCGTACCGATAGGCACCCTGGCGGAGATTTTCCCGGGGAAGAGCAAACGGCAGATATGGAGCAAGGCGAACAGCATGGGGTATCGCCGTCCTCGTCGGGCTCCGAAGGCCACCGGAATGCCTTTGGTGGATAATGTTCGCCGCCGTGCCTTTGAGCTTCGTATCAACATGACAGAACTTGGTGCCATTGTCGGGAAGGCACGGTACTTTGTCTATCCCCGCTACGTTGACTGGCGCGCGTTGCAGCTCGCCATGGAATTCCTGGGTGGCAGGCCTGTGGTCCGCTGGCGTGAGAGATGAAAAGCGGAAAAACGTGCAATAATGCGCACGGTACGGCGATCGCAACTCGGCCATGGACACCGGCGGAAGACGCTGAATTGCGAGCGGGTTATCCTTCGTACGACATCTTGAGAAAAGCTTTGCCGGACCGCAGCCTTTCGGCTTTGAAGCATCGGGTCCGTACTCTGGGTATTGTGCGGCGACGCCATGTTTGGACCAATCCGGAAGTGCGTCGCCTCCATGCTGCGTTCGAAGCCAATCTGCCCGGTGCGGCACTGCTGGATCTGTTTCCCGGCCTGAGCCTGTGCCAGATCAAAAGTAAGGCCGGTCACGTGAAGGCCGCCAGGCGCAAGGCGCGATTGGTGCCATTCGGTGTTCCTGCCTTGGACGCTATTCGCTCGCGGGCACAAGATGAGGACATGTCACTTGTCGAGCTGGATCGTCGTGCGCGGACAGGGCGCTTCTTTCAGAAGTCATGCCGAAGGCCGAATTTACGGTTCATTGTCCGCGCAGCCAGTATTCTTGGTGGTGATGTAGAGATTGAATGGTCTGATGAGGAATGACGAGGAAGAATGATCCAAGATCGTTCCGATGTTCATGCCTTGCTTATGGTCGGAGATTTTGACGGATGTTAGCAGAACAAGGTGGACAAAAATGTTATTGAAACGCTTGTCAGTGGGAAGAAACAAGTCCAGAATCAAGTCCGTTCTTGTCGAGTGGCGGCAGGAAATGCTTTGACAGACATGAGTTACGGGCTCGATGTGAAGTTCGCTACCCGCTCCACCCCGGCTTTCACGACTTCGCGCTGCCCCTTTCCAAAGGGTCTACTCGCCGGCCGGCAGGGACTGGTCGATCGTCGGCGCAAGGTCCGGCCGGGTTTTCGTTCGTGCCGGGCGGTGGGCCGTCTTGTTCCAGAAGAAGGGGTTGCTGTGCAGTTCGCGCACGGCGCGCCAGGCGGCCCGTGAAATGAGCAGCCAGTAGAGCGGCGTGAGCAGCCATCGTGGGCCCACGGCCAGCCGTTCCTCCAGGCGCATGCCGGTGCGGCCGAGCGCGATGAAGACCGCATAGCTGCCGGCGATGTTGGCGATGTCGAGGGCGAAGAGGGTAAGGTCGAGCGGTCCGACGGCCGCCATCTCCGCCGCGGCAAGGCGCCAGGCGATAAGGCCGATATATCCGAGGATCAGCGGATGCGCGAGCGAGGAGAGTATGAGCCCGCCCACCAGCACCTGGAAGACGAGGCTCGGCCCGAGGCCCATCTCCCGCACCAGCCGCGATGGCTGGCGCATGAGCACCAGCCACGTCTGCAGCCAGCCCTTGAACCAGCGTGTCCGCTGGCCGAGCCAGGCGTGGATCTGCGTCGGTGCCTCCTCGTAGGTCGGCCGGCTGATCACGCCGCAGCGGTAGC
Organism: Shinella sp. NM-101; assembly: GCF_021401195.1. NCBI lineage: Bacteria > Pseudomonadati > Pseudomonadota > Alphaproteobacteria > Hyphomicrobiales > Rhizobiaceae > Shinella > Shinella sp. NM-101. The sequence continues at coordinate 2,605 of NZ_JACBFT010000022.1, forward strand.
CGAGCCGGTAGAGCCTGAGGCCGAGATCGGCATCCTCGGTGACGTTGTAGGGATCCCAGCCGCCGGCCTCCTGCAGGATGCGCGTGCGGAAGTGGTTTGAGGTGCCGCCGAGCGGCATCGGCAGGCGGGCGGCCGCAAGTCGCGGCAGCAGGACGCGGAAGAGGCCGGCATATTCCACCGCGAAGAGGGCGCTGATCCAGCTTTCGCGGGCATTGGTGATGATGAGCGGCGCCTGCAGGCAGGCGATCTCGGCCGGCCCGGCCTCGAAGGTCCGCCAGGCCTCCTCGAGCTGCATGGGATCGACCCTGTCCTCGGCGTCGTAGATCACGAGATAGTCGCCGCGCGCCGCGCCGAGCGCATAGGCGAGGGCCTTCGGCTTGGTGCGGGGGTGGCCGGGCGGAACCTCCACCACCTCGAATTGCGGGCCGAGCGAGGCTGCCGCCAGCGCATCGAGCGTTTCCCGGTCGTCCGCCTCGCAGATCAGCTTGATGTCGAGGCAGGCCGCCGGCCATTGCAGGCTGCCCAGCGTCTCGACGAGTTGCGGCACCACCGCGGCCTCCCGGTAGAGCGCGACGAAGACGGAATAGACCGGCCGCCGGCCCGTCGGAGGGATGGGGCGCGGGCGGTATTTCTCCCGCCACTTGGCCAGGAGCGCGGTGCCGCGCACGACGACCGTGGCGGAGAAGAAGAGGCCGAGCACGATATGCAGCAGCAACAGCACGTTCTCCGGCTGGATGAGGAGCAGCATCACGAGAAGCGTCAGCGTCGTGCCGATATAGAAGCCCTGCCGCCCCCAAAGCGTGATGCGGGCGCTGGCTTCCGGTACGGCGCCGAATAGCCGGTCGACCGTCTCGCGGAGCCTGCGGTCGCGGCCTGCCTGCCACAGCGCCGCCCGCAGCGCCGCGGGCGTGGTCGCGATCATCATGGCGCCGAGCGGCGGAGAGGCGCGCAGCTTCTGGCAAAGCTCGTCCAGCCGGGCCGCGCTCGGCACGATCGCCGTTATCGGTGCGCTGGCGCGCTGGCGGAGCCGCAGCATGGTCGGCTCGACGAGCTGGCTGTCGGCGCCCGGCAGGTCCTCGACTTCCGCCGGATCCAGCACGGGCCGGAAGGGCAGGCCGAGAATGTCGGCCAGCGCTTCGTAATAGACGTCATGCGAGATCGCGCCGCTGGCGAGCATCTCCGCCTCCAGCGTGGTGCCGTTGCGCCCGGCCCGCACCAGCATGGCGGAGATCAGCGGCTTGGAGAGGCCGAGCCGCCGGAAGAGCCGCGCCTCCGCCATGAGACGCTGCGGTATCTGTTGGTCCGCGGGAAGCGGCGGGCGTTCCATCGGCCGTATGCCGATTGCTGTGGCGAAAGCGATGTCGTCGGGATATTCTGCCAGTCGCATGCAACCATCGCTGCCGCGTCGACGGCTGCGTCCCTCTTAAACCCCAAGTTGATTGTAATGTGGCAAGACAGAATTTCATCCCTTAAATCACACGGGCTTTTCGCACTTTGCCTGTTGATCGCGGCGGTGGTTCCGTTGCCTGCCGCCGCCGGGGAGCGCGCCTCGGTCGATCTTCCGATCCTCTTCGACACCCGCGAGCGCATCGCCCGGCCCGATCTTTCCGGTATCGTCCGCCTGCGCTTCCTGACGACGGTGGACTTTCCGCCGTTCAATTTCATCGACCAGACCGGCAAGCTTTCCGGTTTCCATGTCGATCTCGTGCGCGAGGTCTGCCGCGAGCTGGCGCTGACGGAAAAGTGCCAGATCCAGGCCGTGACCTTCCCCGAGCTGGAAAAGGCGCTGCTCGACGGCAATGGCGAGGCGGTCGCCGCCGGTATCGCTGTTACCGCGGACCTGCGCCGGCGCTTTGCCTTCTCGCGCCCCTTCATGCGCCTTCCGGCCCGCTTCGCCGTCGCAAGGAAGGCGCCGTTCGCCGGCGAGGCGAGGACGGCGCTCGCGGGCCGGAAGGTCGGCGTCGTGGCGGCAAGCGCCCATGAGGCGATGCTGAAGGCCTTCTTCCCGAAGGTCGAGGCGCAGGCGTTCCCCGACCGGGCGGCTCTGCTCGCCGCCCTGAAGGAGGGCAGGGTGGACGCCGTCTTCGGTGACGGCATGCAACTCGCCTTCTGGATGAGCGGCGCGGATGCCGCCGGCTGCTGCCGCCTTTTCGACGGCCCCTATGTCTCTGAACGGTTTCTCGGCGAGGGCATGACGATCATGCTGCGCAAGGAGGATGCGGCGCTTGCCGGCGCGATCGATCATGCGCTCCTGGCGCTGTCGCGCAATGGCCGCCTGCAGGAGATCTACCTGCGCTACTTCCCGGTCAATCTCTACGGCGGCTGACGGCTACTGGCTCGCCCAGATGATGCGGGCGATCCAGTCGACCTCGTCCATGTCGAAATTGCGGTTGGGATGCTCGGGATTGAGCGAGACGAGCTCGATCGTGCGCGGGCTCTGGCGGTGCAGCACCTTGGCCATGACCTCGCCTTCCCGGGTCTTCACGACCACCCTGTCGCCGCGGCGGACCTGGGCGCCCGGCTCGACGATCAGCACGTCGCCGTCGCGGTAGAGCGGCAGCATGCTGTCGCCCTGCACTTCGAGCGCATAGACGCCGGGCTTGCGGTCGGGCGAGGCGGGGAACTCCACCACGTCCCAGCCCTGGCCGGCGGGAAAGCCGCCGTCGTCGAAGAAGCCCCCCGCGCCCGCCTGGGCGAAGCCGAGCAGGGGAATGGAGCCCGCCTGCGGCGGAAAGGCGCCCTGCGGCAGGGCGGAGTCGCGGGCCGGATCGGAAAGCGTGAAGAATTCGTCGATGGTGGCGCCCGTCGCGTCGAGCACCTTGGCGATCGATTCCGTCGAAGGCCAGCGCTGGCGCCCGTCGGTGCCCTGCCGCTTGGACTTGTTGAAGGACGTCGGGTCGAGCCCGGCGCGGCGGGCAAGCCCGGACGGGGAGAGCCGATGGCGCTCGGCGAGGGCGTCGATCGCTGCCCAGATCCGGTCGTGGGAGAACATGCTGCAAAACCCTGCCGAGGCGACGGACCGGCCGGTGCCGGTCCGATTGACCGGAAGCATATCGAAGGACGGTTTCCGAGTAAAGGAAAAAGGATTATTTTCCTGTCTGGTTCCGGGCGGCGATTTCCCGGGCCCGCCGGCGTGCCACGATGCTCTCGCGCCAGACCGTGAAGATCCCGGCGCCGACGACGATCACCGAGCCGATGGCCGTGTTGAGGTTCAGCGTTTCGCCGAAGACGGTGATGCCGACGACGGCCGCCAGCACCACCTGGAGATAGGTGAGTGGCTGCACCGCCGCCGCGTCGAGCAGGTCATAGGCGCGGATCAGGAAATAGTGGCTCGACATGCCTGTGATGCATAAAAGCCCCATCCAGAACCAGTCCGCCGGCGCAAGGCCGGTCCAGAAGAACGGGCCGACCAGCGAAAGCGCGGCCGCGCCGGCGACCCCGATATAGAAGAAGCTCGTCGAGGCCGGATCGTCTCGGCTGACGAGCCGCGTGGCGATCACATAGAGCGCATCAGCGCGCCGGCAAGCGGCAGCAGGACGCCGGCATCGAAGGAACTGTCGGCGGGATCGATGACGATCAGCACGCCGCAGAGGCCAACGCCGATGGCCGTCCAGCGCCGCCAGCCGACCCGTTCGCCGAGAAGCGGCATGGACAGGAGCGCGACGAAGATCGGCCCGGAAGAGAGGATCGCCTGCGAATGGGCAAGGCCCACCGTGCTGAAGGCGGTGATGGTGACGACGATTTGGAAGGCAAGCAGCACGCCGCGCAGGACCTGGAGGAACGGCCGCTTCGTCGCCACCGCGGCCTTCAGCCCGCCGTGGCCGCGCGCACCCATAACCAGCGCGAAGGCGCCGAAGGCCCAGAAGCGCAGCATGGCGATGAAGACAGGCGGATAGAGGCTGCCGAGGTGCTTGGAAATGGCGTCCTGCAGGCTGAAGATCAGGATGGCGAGCAGGGTGAAGGCATAGCCGAGTCGTTTGGAATCCATGGTCCGCGCATATACCCGTCCCGCCGCGCTTGCACGTTCAAATTTTTACTCTCCCGGGCGCTTTTCGGGCCATGGCCCGCCGAGGAAGGAAAAGTTTCCTCACGCACCGCGATTTTCCGCCACTTTCGCCGCGCCGCGCGGCGCGCTATCAAGGGAACGCGCGGCCCTGTCCCGCGCATCCGAGGACCCTTCCGTGCACAAGACCGTCTCTTCCGGCATCCTGCTGACGTCCTTCGCCTATTTCATGTTTTCCCTGCAGGACGCGTCGGTCAAATGGCTCGTCGTGGCCCTGCCGGTCTGGCAGATCCTCTTCGTGCGCAGCGTGACGATCTTTTCGATCTGCCTCGTCTTCGGCGGGCGCCCGATCCTGCGGGACGTGCGCCGGTCGCCGGTGCTCAAGCCGCTCTTCCTGCGCAATCTCCTGCTTCTTGCCGCCTGGCTCTCCTACTACACCGCCGCGCGCGATCTCGGCCTTGCCGAGCTGACGACGCTCTACTATGCCTCGCCCGTCGTCATGACGATCCTCTCCGTGCCGATCCTCGGCGAGAAGGTGCCGGGCTATCGCTGGCTTGCCGTCGTGGTCGGCTTCGTCGGCGTGGTCGTCGCCTGCGGCATCGCGGCCAGGGGCATCACGCTCTCGCTGCCCGTCTACCTCGCCCTGCAGGCCGCGATCTTCTGGGCGATCGCGACGGTGCTGCTGCGCAAGACGGCGCTGCACGAGCGCACGCAGGTGCAGATGACCATTTCCAGCGGCTTCTTCATCCTCTTCACCGCGCTCGCCTTGCCCTTCGTCTGGCAGCCCGTCTCGCCGGTCGGCCTCGTCCTGATGTCGGGAACGGGCGTGCTGGCGGGCATCGGCCAGTTCGCGCTCTTCGAGGGCATGCGCCGCGCGCCGGTCTCGGTGCTCGCACCGTTCGAATACACCTCCCTCGTCTGGGCCTTCGCGCTCGGCTACCTCATCTGGAGCGACGTGCCGGGCTCGAACGTCTTTGCCGGCGCGGCGCTGATCTTCTCCGCGGGCATGATCATCATCGCCCGCGAGCGGCTCGGCGGGCGCTTCCGGGTCCGGACCTGACCCTTGGGACGGGGCGCCGATCGGTCCTAAGTGACGAAACGACCAAAAGAATTCCGATTTTCATCTTTCCGGTCGGTTGCATGCAGGCGCCATAGCGATATTGTCGCGCTCGTGTAATGATTTCAACCGGGGGATGGAATGCCGATATCGAACGCCGCCTTCGTGCGCTCGACGATCGTCCTGCTCGCTGCGGGCATGATCGCGCTGCTCGGCATCGTCGGCACGTCGCTCTGGCTCGTCGGCAAGGTGCAGTCCTATTTCACGACCTTCGTCGAGGTGCGCGAGGTGCGCAGCGCCGCGGGCGACCTGCTGTCGACCCTCAAGGATGCGGAGACGGGCCAGCGCGGCTTCGTCATCACGGGCCGGGCGAACTTCCGCCAGCCGTACGACAACGCGCTGAAGGCCGTCAGCGAGCGGCAGCAATCGCTTGGTGAGAGGGCGGCGCGCTTTCCCCAATATGCCGGGCGCATCCCCGAGATAAACCGCCTCGTCTCGGAAAAGCTCGCGGAACTGGCCGAAACGGTCGAGGCCGTGGAACAGGGCAGGGCCGCCGAGGCGGTCGCCCAGGTGGATACCGACCGCGGCCGCAGGATCATGGACAGGCTTCGCGACGAGCTCGGCGAAATCATGGGCGATGCAGACGAGCGCCTGGAGGAAAGCGTCGCCGACACGCTCCGTTCGGCCGATGCGCTGCAATGGACGACCGTCATCGGCGCCATCGCCATCATCGCCGTTCTGGGCGGCGCGGTCATCGTCATCGCGCAGTATACCCGTGACATCATCGCCGCCCGCCGGGAGGTCGAGACGCTGAACGCCACGCTGGAAAGGCGGGTGGACGAGCGCACCGAGGAACTGATCCGCGCCAACCAGGAAGTCCAGCGCTTCGCCTATATCGTCACCCACGACCTGCGTGCCCCGCTCGTCAACATCATGGGCTTCACCAGCGAATTGCAGGCATCGCTTTCCGCCATCCAGTCCTACGTGCTCGCCGACGGCACGACCCCGAGCGAAAACGACATCCTGGAGGCACGCCGCGCCGCTTCCGAGGACCTGCCGGAGGCGATCGCCTTCATCCGCTCCTCCACCAAGAAGATGGACGGCCTCATCAACGCCATCCTGAAGATCTCGCGCGACGGGCGGCGGGAGCTGAAGATCGAGCGGGTGGACCTCAAGGCGCTCGTGGAGGCGGGGGCGGCCTCCGTCAACCACCAGGTCGGCGAATCCGACGGCGAGGTCACGATCGGCGATACCCTGCCGACCGTCGTCTCCGACCGGCTGTCGCTGGAGCAGGTCTTCGGCAACCTGTTCGACAACGCCATCAAGTACCAGACCCCGGGCCGGCCGCTCCGCATTTCCGTCACGGCGCGCAATGCCGGCCGGGCGGGCTTCGTCATCGAGTTTGCCGACAACGGCCGCGGCATCGCGCCGGAGGACCACGAGCGGATCTTCGAGCTCTTCCGCCGCTCCGGCACCCAGGACAAGCCGGGCGAGGGCATCGGCCTTGCGCATGTGCGTTCACTGATGCGCAATCTTGGCGGTGATATCGTGGTCAGATCCGAACTCGGGCAGGGGGCGACTTTCGTGCTTCGTCTGCCGCCCGACCTCAGCAAGGTAGTCAGGAGTATGCAGGCATGAACGGACTTGGCAAGGAAGTCACCATCGTCATGGTCGAGGACGACGAGGGCCATGCGCGCCTCATCGAGAAGAATATCCGCCGCGCCGGCGTGCACAACGAGGTCGTGCCCTTCACCAACGGCACGGACGCGCTCGATTTCGTGCTCGGCAAGGACCGTTCCGGCCTGGCCAGCGCCGGCAAGTTCCTGCTGATCCTGCTCGATCTCAACCTGCCCGACATGTCCGGCATCGACATCCTGCAGAAGATCAAGTCAAATACCCACACCAAGCGCCTGCCGGTCGTCATCCTCACCACGACCGACGACGAGCGCGAGATCCAGCGCTGCTACGATCTCGGCGCGAATGTCTACATCACCAAGCCGGTGGAATACGAGAGCTTCGCCCATGCGATCCGCCAGCTCGGCCTGTTCTTTTCCGTGATCCAGATACCCGAGACGCAATAAATGAAGGAAGGGCCGGTCCGCATCCTCTATATCGACGACGACCCGATCCTCGCGCGGCTCGTCCAGCGTGCGCTCGGCCGGCTCGGCTACGAGATGCAGCATGCCGAGGACGTGGCGCGCGGCCGTGACCTGCTGGCCGGGGGCGGCTTCGATGCCGTGGTGCTCGACCACTTCCTGCAATCCGGCACGGGGCTCTCCTTCCTGAAGGAAATCGTCGACACGCCCGGCGCGGTCCCGGTCGTCTACGTGACGGGCTCGAACGATGCGCAGGTCGCCGTCGAGGCGCTGAAGGCGGGGGCGGCCGACTATGTCATCAAGACGGTCGGCGACGATTTCATGCCGCTGCTCGCCAATGCGCTCGGCCAGGCGCTGGAAAACGCCGCGCTGAAGCGGGCCAAGCTCAGGGCCGAGCTGGAGATCCGGCTCGCCAAGGAGCGCGCCGAGATCCTGCTTGCGGAAGTGAACCACCGCGTCGGCAATTCGCTGGCGCTCGCCGCCGCCCTCATCCGCCTGCAGATGTCGAGCGCGTCGGACGAAGCGGTCAAGGAGGCGCTCTCCGAGACGCAGGCCCGCATCACCGCCATCGCCGGCATCCACCGCCGCCTCTACACGTCCGAGGACGTGCGCAATGTCGACATGGGCGCCTATCTGTCGACGCTCCTGTCCGAGCTCGATACGTCGATGAAGGGCCAGGGCCGCAACGTGCGCCTCAACCGCACGCTGGAAGCGCTGCATGTGCCGACCGACCGGGCCGTCTCGCTCGGCGTCATCGTCACGGAACTCGTCACCAACGCCTTCAAATATGCCTATGGCGAGGCGGGCGGCGAGGTGCGAGTCGGCTTCACCCGGCTCGATGCGGAAAACGCGCTGCTCTTCGTGGAGGACGACGGCATCGGCTGGCGCGGCGAAGGTCCCGTGCGCGGCACCGGTCTCGGCACGAAAATCATCGGCGCCATGGCCGGCAGCCTCGGCACGAAGCTCGACTACGCCGCCCGCGCCGCCGGCACGCGCGCCGAAATGCTGGTGCGCATGGTCGAGGCGCCGCGGCCGGCGTGAACGATCCGCAGGGCCGCACATCGCCCTGCCGCCCGCGATTTCCGGCAGAACGGAAAATGCCCCTCGCGTTTCCGCAAGGGGCATCGATGGCACCGTGGCAAAGGGCGGCTCAGGCCGCCTTCTTCGTCTCCGGCGCGAAGCGGGCGTAGAAGGTCTCGCCCTTGGCGGCCATGTCCTTGAGGAGCGGCGTCGGCTGGAAGTGGCTGCCGTATTTCGCGGCGAGCTTCTCGCAGAGCGCGACGAAGGTCTTCACGCCCATGCCGTCGATATAGGAGAGCGTGCCGCCGGTATAGGGCGCGAAGCCGAAGCCGAGGATGGAGCCGACATCGGCCTCGCGCGGATCGGTGACGATGCCCTCTTCCATGGTGCGGGCCGCTTCCAGCGCGATGGTGACGAGCAGGCGCTCCTTGATCACCTTGATATCGACGTCCTCGGGTTTGAGCTGCGGGTAGAGGTCCTTCAGGCCCGGCCACAGCTTCTTCTTGGCCGGCTTCGGCGGGTAGTCGTAGAAGCCCTTGCCGGCCTTGCGGCCGAGGCGGCCTTCGCCTTCCACCAGCTTCGTGACCAGCTCCATGTGGCGCGGATCGACGGACTGGGACCCGAGATCGGCGATCGAGGCCTTGAAGATCTTGTAGGAGAGGTCGACGGCGACCTCGTCGTTGAGCGAGAGCGGCCCGACCGGCATGCCCGCCATCTTGGCGGCATTCTCGATCATCGCCGCCGGCACGCCCTCGATCAGCATGTCATAGGCTTCGGCCATGTAGCGGAAGACGCAGCGGTTGACGTAGAAGCCGCGTGTGTCGTTGACGACGATCGGCGTCTTCCTGATGGCTGCGACATAGTCGAGCGCGGTGGCGAGCGCCCTGTCGCCCGTCTCCTTGCCGAGGATCACCTCCACCAGCATCATCTTGTCGACCGGCGAGAAGAAGTGGATGCCGATGAACTGGCCCGGGCGCCTGGAGTTCTTCGCAAGCCCGGTGATCGGCAGCGTCGAGGTGTTGGAGGCGAAGATGGCGTCCTCGCGCAGCACGGCCTCGATCTTCTCGGTGACCTCTTTCTTGACCGTGCGGTCCTCGAAGACCGCCTCGATGACGAGGTCGGCATCGGCCAGGCTCGCATAGTCCGGCGTCGGGGTGATGAGTGACAGCAGCGTCTCGCCGTCCTCCTTCGACATGCGGCCCTTGCCGATCGCGCCAGTAACCAGGCCCTCGGAATGCGCCTTGCCCTTGTCGGCGGCTTCCTGGTCGCGGTCGATCAGCACGACCGGGATGCCGGCGGCGGCGGTGACATAGGCGATGGAGGCGCCCATGAAGCCGGCGCCGACGACGGCGACCTTCTTCAACTCCGCCTTCGGCTGGCCCGCCGGGCGGCGCGCGCCCTTGCCGAGCTCCTGCATGGAGATGAACAGCGACCGGATCATCGAGAAGGCTTCGGTCGTCTGGAGGATATGGGTGAAGTAGCGCTGCTCGATCCTCAGGCCCGTCTCGAAGGGCACCTGCAGGCCCTCATAGACGCATTTGAGGATGGCGAGCGCGCCCGGATAGTTGCCGGCGGTCTCGCGGCGCAGGATCGCCGGGGCGGCCGGCCAGAGCTGGGCGGAAGCGGGCGTCCAGATGCCGCCGCCGGGGGCCTTGAAGCCCTTCTCGTCCCAGGGCTGGACGGGCTTGAGGCCGTCCTTGATCATCTGCCTTGCGGCCGGGATGAGCTGGTCCGGCTCGACGACCTGATGGACGAGGTTCATCGCCTTGGCGCGCGCGGCCGTCAGCGAGGATCCGGTCGTCATCATCTGGAGCGCGTCCTGCGCATTGGCAAGGCGCGGCACGCGCTGGGTGCCGCCGGCGCCGGGGAAGATGCCGACCTTGACCTCGGGAAGCGCGATCTTGACCGACTTGGCGTTCGAGGCGACGCGGCCGTGGCAGGCGAGCGACATTTCGAAGGCGCCGCCCATGCAGGTGCCGTTGATGGCGGAAACCCACGGCTTGCCGCAGGTTTCCAGCTTGCGGAACAGCCAGGTCATGCGGCCGGTGGCGTCGAACAGCTTCTGCACGGCGGTCGCCGGATCGGCAGCCTCGGCCTCCTTCAGGAGGTCGAAGCTCGCCTTGATCATGGAGAGGTCCGCGCCGCCGGAGAAGGAGGACTTGCCTGACGTGATGACCACGCCCTTGACGGCGGCATCGGCCACGACCTGGTCGATGATCGCGTCGAGTTCGTCCATCACCTCGACGGTGAAGACGTTCATCGACTTGTCGGGCATGTCCCAGGTGACCAGCGCGATGCCGTCGGCGTCGGTCTCGATGGAAAAGTTCTTGTATGCGCTCATGGTTTCTCCCCCTCAGTAGAGAATGGGTTCGATCTGCAGCGAGGCCTTGCCCCGGCCGCCATATCCCTGTTTCGTCGTGTTGATGGCGATGAGGCGGCCGTGCCGTTCGAGCCGGATGGTGAAGCCCGGATCGACCGCCCTGCGGAGCGCCGAGCGCTTCACCCGCATCGAGAAGCGGATGGAATGCCGGTCGCCCTTGCTGGTGACGGTTGTCGCGGCGATGCCTCTCGCCGGCGCATCCATGATGCCCTGCTCCTCCAGCCGGATCGTCAGCCGGCCGGGCGGAATGGCGCCCTTCGCCACATAGGTGACGGTGCCCGAAAGCACGAAACTGTCGCTCGCCTCGGCGGAGGAGGCGATGAGACCGGCCCCGATGAGGGCAAGGAAGCTGCGGCGGGTCGGGTTCGTCATGGTCAGACCCGTTCGACGATGGTCGCCGTGCCCATGCCCGCGCCGATGCAGAGCGTGACGAGCGCGGTGTTGAGGTCGCGGCGTTCCAGTTCGTCGAGCACGGTGCCGAGGATCATCGCGCCGGTCGCGCCGAGCGGGTGGCCCATGGCGATGGCGCCGCCGTTGACGTTCATCCTGTCGTGCGGGATGTCGAAGGCCTGCATGTAGCGCAGGACCACGGCGGCGAAGGCCTCGTTGAGCTCGAAGAGGTCGATGTCGGAGAGCTGCATGCCGGTGCGGGCGAGGAGCTTTTCCGTGACGTCGACGGGGCCGGTCAGCATCAGCGCCGGGTCCGAGCCGATATTGGCGAAGGCCTTGATGCGGCCGCGCGCCTTCCTGCCGAGGATTGCGCCGCCTTCCTTCGAACCGAGCAGCACGGCGGCCGCGCCGTCGACGATACCCGAGGAATTGCCGGCATGGTGGACGTAGGTGATGCCCTCGATTTCCGGGTGGGCCTGGATGGCGACAGCCTCGAAGCCGCCCATCTCGCCGGGCATCTGGAAGGAGGGCTGGAGCTGGGCCAGCGCCTGCATGTCGGTGCCGGGGCGCATGTGCTCGTCACGGTCGAGGATGGTGAGGCCGTTGATGTCCTTCACCGGCACCACGGAATTCTTGAAGTAGCCCTTTTCCCAGGCATGCGCCGCGCGCTTCTGGCTCTCGACGGCATAGGCGTCGACATCGTCGCGGCTAAAGCCGTACTTGGTGGCGATGAGATCGGCCGAGACGCCCTGCGGCATGAAATAGGCCGGGAAGTTCACGGAAGGATCCATGAACCAGGCGCCGCCCGACATGCCGAGGCCGACGCGGGACATGCTCTCCACGCCGCCGGCAATGACGATGTCGTCGGCGCCCTGCGCGATCTTCGCCGCGCCGAGGTTCACCGCGTCGAGGCCGGAGGCGCAGAAGCGGGAAAGCTGCACGCCCGGCGCCTTCGTCGAATAGCCGGCCTCGAAGGCGGCGGCCTTGGGGATCACCGAGCCCGCATCCATGACGGGATCGACGCAGCCCATGACGATGTCGTCGACTTTCGCGGTGTCGAGCCCGTTGCGGTCGCGCACCGCCTCCAGCACCTTGGCGGCAAGCCGCACGGACGGCACTTCGTGCAGCGCGCCGTCCTTCTTGCCGCGCCCGCGCGGGGTGCGCACGTGATCGTAGATGAAGACGTCGGTCATGGGTCTCTCTTCTCCCTGGCGGCGCGTAGGCGCCCTAGAATTTCCTCGGCCCGGCCCGGCGGATGCCCCTCATCCGCTTGCCGGCACCTTCTCCCCGCAAGCGGGGAGAAGAACTGCTTGGCTTGCGACTGTAGCCCCTCGCCCGGCTTGCGGGGAGAGGGGCGGAAAGCGTCAGAACGCCTCGGCGGCCAATTCCATCGTCGTGTCCGCGCCGGCCTCGATGCGGGTCTTGCGCAGCGCTGTTTCCGGCATCAGGCGCTCCATGAAGAACTTCGCCGTGGTGAGCTTGTTCTTCAGGAAATCCTCGCGCCCGCCCGCGCCGTTCGCAAGGCCCTCTTCGGCGGCCTTGGCGATCTTCGCCCACATGTAGCCGACGACGACGAGGCCGAAGAGGTGCATGTAGTCGGTCGAGCCGGCGCCGGCATTGTCGGGCTTGGCCATCGCGTTCTGCATGAACCACATGGTTCCGGCCTGAAGGTCGTTCAAGCCCTTCTTGAGGGCCTTGGTGAAGGGGGCGAGTTTCTCGTCGCCGCGGTTCTCCTCGCAGAAATCGCCGATCTCCTTGAAGAGGGCCATGACGGCACGGCCGCCGTTCATGCCGAGCTTGCGGCCGACGAGATCGAGCGCCTGGATGCCGTTGGCCCCCTCGTAGATCATGGCGATGCGCGCGTCGCGCACATACTGGCTCATGCCGTGTTCTTCGATATAGCCGTGGCCGCCGAAGACCTGCTGGGCCATGACCGCATGGTCGAAGCCCTTGTCGGTGAGCACGCCCTTGAGGATCGGCGTCATCAGGCCGAGGATGTCGTCCGCGGCCTGGCGTTCCGCCTCGTCAGCGGCGCGGTGGGCGATATCGGATTTCAGCGCCGTCCAGAGCGTGAAGGCGCGGCCGCCCTCCGTCCAGGCCTTGATGGTCATCAGCGCGCGGCGGATGTCGGGGTGCACGATCAGCGGATCGGCCTTGCCGCCGGGGTTCTTGACGCCGGAGAGCGAACGGCCTTGCAGGCGCTCGCGAGCGTAGTGGGCGGCGTTCTGGTAGGCGATCTCGGCAATGGAGAGGCCCTGCAGGCCGACGCCGAGGCGCGCTTCGTTCATCATCACGAACATGGCGTTGAGGCCCTTGTTCTCCGCGCCGATGAGGAAGCCCTTCGCCTCGTCGTAGTTCATGACGCAGGTGGCGTTGCCGTGGATGCCCATCTTGTGTTCGATGGCGCCGCAGGAAACGCTGTTGCGCTCGCCCGGCGTGCCGTCGTCCTTGAGCATGTATTTCGGCACGATGAAGAGCGAGATGCCCTTGGTGCCCTCCGGCGCGCCCTCGATGCGTGCGAGGACGAGGTGCACGATGTTCTCCGACATGTCGTGCTCGCCGGCGGAGATGAATATCTTCTGGCCGGAAATCCTGTAGGAGCCGTCCGCCTGCGGCAAGGCCTTGGTGCGCAGGAGCCCGAGGTCGGTGCCGCAATGCGGTTCCGTCAGGTTCATCGTGCCGGTCCAGGTGCCTTCCACCATCTTCGGCAGGTAGGTGGCCTTCTGCTCGTCGGAGCCGTGCACGAGGATCGCGGCGATCGCGCCCTGCGTCAGGCCCGGATACATGGTGAGCGCCATGTTGGCCGAGGACATGTATTCGCCGACGGCGGTGTGCAGCACGTAGGGCAGGCCCTGGCCGCCGAATTCCTCAGGCACGGCAAGGCCGATCCAGCCGCCCTGGCGGTAGAGGTCGTAAGCCTCCTTGAAGCCCTTCGGCGTCACGACGCTCGCGTCGTCATTGCGCCTGCAGCCTTCCTGGTCGCCGGAAAGATTGACAGGGAACAGCACCTCCTCGGCAAGCTTCGCCGCCTCGCCGGCAATAGCCTCCAGCATGTCGCCCGTCGCATCGGCAAAGCCGGGGAGATTGTTGTAGCGCTCGAGCGAGAGCACGTCGTTCAGGATGAAAAGCGTGTCATTCACGGGGGCCTTGTAGATCGGCATTTCTCGCGTTCCTCACCTATGCCACGGACAGGAGTCCGGTCCTTGGAGGGGAGTGTATAAAACTTTGACGTTTGCGTAAACGTCAAAAGACGAGAGGCGCGTCGAATTTTTCGTCGCAGGAGAGGAGGGCGGGATGGTGAGGCAGGCGCGTTGCTTGCCGGCGCTTGCCGAGGAAGGCTCATGCGCGGGGCAGACGCAGGCCCCACCCTCCCTCTCCCCGCAGGCGGCAAGAAGGCGGAACCGTCTCGTTCATATGCAACCCCGCAGGCAGTCTATCCTGTGCCGCAACCGCTCATCTTTCGCCTCCGGCCGCAGTCTATGAGCAAAACGTTAAAAAATTTCCGGGCGAGTTAACCCCTTGTTTACCACGTTTCATGAATTGTGGCGCTTGAGGGTGTGGGATCGGGAATCATTTCGGCTTCCCTTTGCAGGGCCCGGGCGCACGGTCCGGGCGGGCAGGGACGATACTGTTTCCCAGCGCATGCGGTGATTGACGGCGGCGGGGAACCGCACGCCGGTATGGAAGAGGGGCGCAGCCGCGGCAGCGCCGTCAAGGGTATCTCCCGGCAGGCCGCACGGCCGCCAAAGCGAGGCGAAAGATGAACGGATCGCGAAACCCGCAACGTCATGGCGAACGGTCTTCGCTCGACGCGCTCAATCGCACCATCGAGGGGCTCGAGGCCCGCATCGAGGGCCTGATGGCAAACGGCCGCGGCGTGCGCGGCCATGCCGAGGAGCGGCCTGCGCCGCGCGGCGAGCCGGCGCGCTACGAGCACGTCCGCTCCGCCCCGCTGCGCGAGGATCCCGTCTCGGAGATCATGCAGCGCCAGCGCGCCATCGACGGCAGCCGCGAGCGCGTCGCCCAGCGCCTGGAGCGTCGCCCGCTTTCCGCTGATCATCATGCCGCCGCCCAGCAGGCCCACAGCGTCTATGGCGGCCACCAGGCCGCGGCGCCCGCAAGCCCCGACAATTCCGTCGAGGACATCGCCAAGGCGCTCGTCTCGCTCCGCCAGGACCTGAAGAAGGACATCGCCGACGGCCTCGAACGCGAGATGCAGTCGCTGCGCTCGGAAATCCGTGGCATCCGCCAGATGGCCGAAGGCCGTGGCAATGCCGACGACCTGCGCGACGAGCTGCACCGGCTCTCCACCGGCATCAACCAGCTCGGCCGCCAGTCCGGGCACACGGATGGCCTGCGCGTCGAGTTCGACGAGCTGCGCTCCGTGCTCGACGGCCTTGCCCGCGAGGATTCCGTTCGCCGCATGGAGGATCGCTGGAACGGCGTCGAGCAGAAGCTCTCGGCCTTCGACCAGACGCGCGATGACGAGCTGGTGGCGCTCGCCTACCGGCTCGACGAGCTGAAGAACCAGATCAACGCGATGAGCGCGACGCCCGCGATCCGGGCGCTGGAAAGCAAGATCGAGACGATCGCCCAGTCCGTCGACATGCTTGGCCGCCATGCCGAGCCCGACAGCGGCCGCTTCGTTTCCGCCGTCGCCCCGCAGTTCGAGGGCCTGGATGCGCGCCTCGACGAGATCAGCCGCGCCATCGCCGCCGCCGGCCGCATGCAGCAGGCTTCCTCCGTCGACCATGGCATGATGCAGCGCCTGGAGAGCCGCATCGCCGATCTCGCCGGCCAGCTCGACCTGATGGCCCGACGCCCAGCGCCGGCCGACCAGGGCCTGTCCTCGCGCATCGAGGCGCTGGCGGGCCGCATCGAGGAAATGTCGAACGAGCGGGCGGCCCTGCGCCTGGAAGAGCGTCTTGAGCAGCTTTCGCTGATGCTGGAGCAGAGCCAGCAGGCCGCACCCGCGCTTGCCGCGGGGGATGACCTTGCCCACTACCTTTCCGACATCTCCCGCAAGATCGACGCGCTCGACCAGGGCAGCCTCAACAACGAGCTCACCCACCGGCTGGATGCGCTCGCCCGCCGCATCGACGATCTCGATGCGCCCGTCGGCAGCCCGTTCCAGGACGATCGCTTCTCGCATATCGAGGGCCGCCTTTCGGCCATCGCCGACCGGCTCGACGCCACGAGCGCCGCTCCCGCCGGCGAGCACGAGGCGCTGCGCGGCCTCGAGGCGCAGATCGCCCATCTCTCCACGCTGATCAGCGCGCCGTCCTCGTCTGCCGCCGCGCTGCCCGCGGATGTCGAGAACCGGCTCGCGACCATCGAGGACTACATGGCGACCAACGACGAATATATCGTCGAGGCCGCCCGCCAGGCGGCGGAAGCCGTGATGGAAGCCTATCGCCATGCCGGCCCGACCGCAGCCGCCAATACGGACATGGACGCCATCGCCGGCCTTGCCGGGGACCTGCGCGCACTGGAGGAACTCACCCGCTCCAGCGAGGATCGCACGGCGCGCACCTTCGACGCGCTGCACGACACGCTGGTGCAGATCGCCAGCCGTCTCGAACATCTCGACAGCCCGCGCGAGACCTTCGGTCGCCGGGAAGCGGAAATGCCCCGGGCGGAAATGCCGGCGATGGATTTCGGCCGCCGCAGCGAACCGGCCGCCGGCTTGGGCGGCAACGACTACCCTTTTGACGATGACGGCTTCGGCGCTTCGGACCTGAAGACGGAAGCCGTCGCGCCCCAGGAGGAAAGCCGCTTCGCCGAGATCGAGGTGGAGCATATTCCCGCGCCCGAGCACGCCGAAATGCTGGATGCCGCATCCGAAGGCATTGCTGCCGTTGCCGGCGACGTCGGCGCCCGGCCGAAGGGCGGCCTGCTCGCCGGCCTGAAGCGCCGCTTCGCCCATGGCCGCAAGGAAGCCGCTCCCCCGGCCGAGCGCCGCCAGATCGACCCGACGCCGTCCATCGACCCCACCGACGAACTGGAGCCGGAAGAGGCCAACCAGCTTCTGGAGCCGGGCTCCGGCGTGCCCGACGTCCGCCGCATCCTGGAGCGCGTGCGCGCCGGCCAGGCATCGGGCAACCGGGCAGGCAACGGCAACGAGGGCGAGAAGGCCGATTTCATCGCCGCCGCCCGCCGCGCCGCCCGGCTTGCCGCCGAGGAAGCCGAAACGATCTCCCGCGTCGCGCCGGCCAGGAAGCCGGAAAAGGCGGCCAAGGGCGACAAGCCCGCCTCCGCCCTCGCGCGTCACCGTCGACCGATCCTTCTGGCCGTCGGCGCCGTGCTGCTCGCCATCATGTCCTATCCGCTCGTCAACACGCTGATCCGCGGCGACGACGCGCCGGTGGTCGTCGAGCAGACCGCCGCGAACGAAGAGGCACGGCCTGCCGCGACGACGGACGGCGCGGGCGAAACCGTTGTCGCCGACACCACGGCAGCACCCGCCGTCGAGGAACAGGCGGTTGCCGATCCGGCGCCGGCCGAAAGCGGCCCCGAACTCCAGACCACCGCCAAGGGCGCGAACGCCCTGACGGCGCCGGCGACGGTGGACGACAACGCCACCGCGGGCTTCGAGCCGATAACGGTGCCGGAAGCCGGCAAAGATATGGCGCCTGCCGTGACGGACGCCGCAACGCAGACGGCGGCGATCCTCGTGCCTGACGCCATCACCCCGGCCTCGCTGTCCAAGGCCGCGACGGAAGGCGATCCGCTGGCCCTGTTCGAGGTCGCCGCCCGCTATACGGACGGCCGCGGCGTTGCCACCGATCTCAAGGAAGCCGCCCGCTGGTACGAGCTTTCCGCCGCCCGCGGCTTCGCGCCGGCCGAATACCGCCTCGCCAACCTCTACGAGAAGGGCCAGGGCGTCGAGCGCGACCTGAACCGGGCGCGCAAGCTCTACGAGGACGCGGCCGGCAAGGGCAATGCGAGCGCCATGCACAACCTCGCCGTCCTGCTGGCGACCGGTATCGGCGATGCCGCGCCGGACTTCGACGGCGCCGCCAAATGGTTCCAGAAGGCCTCCGAGCTCGGCGTGCGCGACAGCCAGTTCAACCTCGCCATCCTCTATGCGCGCGGCAACGGCGTGAAGCAGGACCTGGAAGAATCCTACAAGTGGTTCGCCATCGCCGCCCGCGACGGCGACCGCGACGCGGCGGAAAAGCGTGACGAGGTGGCCAACGCCATGCAGCCGGAGCAACTGGCCGGCGCCAAGGCCAAGGTCGATCTCTGGAAGCCGCAGGCGCTGGACGAGAAGGCGAATTCGGCGGACCTGCCCGACGAATGGGTCGGCAAGCCCACCAAGACCGCCAGCGTCGACATGAAGAAGGCCATCCGCAACATCCAGGCCATCCTCAACAACAACGGCTTCAATGCCGGCACGCCGGACGGCGAGATGGGCAAGAAGACCGTCGCCGCCATCAGGGCCTTCCAGAAGTCCGTCGGCCAGAAGGAGACCGGCGAGATCGACGACGCGCTCGTCACCGAGCTTCTGAAGCGCAACAAGCAACCGGGCTGACCGGCAGGCCGGAGGGGTCGACAGGGCACCTCGGGTCGACTTGTCCATAGCCCCGGGCATGACGCTCATCCGGGCGCTCGTCGTTCACGTTGTGCGACGGGCGCCGGGGCATTTTGATCTGCTGCATGATTTCATCCTTAAATCGGCCCCGATTTGCGGATTATGCAATAGAAAATTCATGTCCCTCCAAGATGATAACGCCTTTGACAAACGTCATCATCCATGAGGGCGCAAGGGCGCGCCGCGATGGCCGCGCTCCATGACCGATCCTTGCAGGATGCAGGGCGCGACCGGCCGAGAAAGGGGCATCCCTTTTCGCGGCGGGGCGCTTCCCTGCATTCGCCGACGCCGACGAGGGAGCCGCGGCGGGGCGAAGGGGACAAAGCGGCTGCCGGACATGTAGCCTCCGCGTGAGCGGAAGAATTGCCGATCGGGGTATCGTTGTGACTGTCTATCTGCCCATCGCAGAGCTCTCGGTGAATATCTTCATCATTCTCGGCATGGGCGCGGCCGTCGGCTTCCTTTCCGGCATGTTCGGCGTCGGTGGCGGCTTCCTCATCACGCCGCTCCTCATCTTCTACAACATCCCCCCGGTCGTCGCGGTGGCGACGGGCGCCAACCAGGTCGTCGCCTCGTCGATCTCGGGCGCGCTGTCGCATTTCCGGCGCGGCACGCTGGACGTCAAGCTCGGCACGGTGCTGCTCGTCGGCGGCCTTGCCGGCGCCACGGTCGGCATCTGGATCTTCGCGATGCTGCGCAGCGTCGGCCAGCTCGATCTCGTCATCTCGCTGCTCTATGTCGTGCTGCTCGGCACCGTCGGCACGCTGATGCTGCTCGAAAGCATCCGCGCCCTGCGCCGCTCGGCCAACAACCAGCCCGTCTCGATGCGCCGGCCCGGCCAGCATAGCTGGGTGCACCGCCTGCCGCTGAAGATGCGCTTCAAGAAGTCGAAGATCTATCTGTCGGTCATCCCGGTGATCGGGCTCGGCTTCGGCATCGGCATCCTCACCTCGGTCATGGGCGTCGGCGGCGGCTTCATCATGGTGCCGGCGATGATCTATCTGCTGCGCATCCCGACCAATGTCGTCGTCGGGACCTCGCTGTTCCAGATCATCTTCGTCACCGCCTATACGACCGTCGTGCAGGCGACGACCAACTATTCCGTCGACATCGTGCTCGCCTTCATCCTGATGGTGGCCGGCGTCATCGGCGCGCAATACGGCGTGCGCGTCGGCCAGAAGCTGCGCGGCGAACAGCTGCGCGCGCTGCTCGCGCTGCTCGTCCTTGCCGTCGGCGCCCGCCTTGCGGTCGACCTCGTCGTCACGCCGGCCGACATCTATTCCATCGTCAGCGAGGGGGTCTATCGATGAGAACCCTCGCGACGCTCCTCTTCGTCCTTGGCCTTGCCCTTCCCGCCGGCGCGCAGGTGCTGGAGGACAAGCCGGTGGAATTTCCCGAGAAGCTGGAGATCGGCATCTCGACGGACGAGATCGCCATATCCTCGGATTTCCGCGGCGCGGACCTGACGATCTTCGGCGCCATCGAGGGCTACGATCCAGCCCTGCTGGCCCAGAGCAAGTACGACATCGTCGTGGCGCTGGAAGGGCCGAAGGACAACAACACGGTGCGCATCAAGGAGCGCGTCTTCGGCATCTGGGTCAACCGCCGCTCGATGACCTTCGAGCTCGTGCCGGAATCCTATTCGCTGTCGAGCACGCGCGACGTCGAGACCATCGCCGAGCCCGCCATGCTCAACGGCGTCGGCGTCGGCATCCAGCATATCCGCCTCTCGCCCATCGGCTATGTCGGTGACGGCAGCAACCTTGCCGAGTTCCGCGAGGCCTTCCGCCGGCTCAAGGAGAGCGGCGGTTTCTACCAGCGCGATCCGGGCGGCGTGCAGTTCATCAGCGCGAGCCTCTTCAAGGCGACGGTGAAGCTTCCCGCCAACGTGCCGAACGGCACCCATGTCGTGCGCGCCCACCTTTTCCGCGACGGCGTGTTCATCGCGGAAAAGGCCCTGCCGCTGCGCGTGATGAAGACCGGCATCGAGCAGATGATCTCCAACGCCGCCTATAACAACTCGCTCGCCTACGGCGCCTTCTCCGTGTTTCTGGCGGTGCTGACGGGCTGGCTGGCGAACGTGGTGTTCCGCAAGGAATAGCCGTTCAGGAGCGGTAGACCAGCACCGGCACCTTCGCGTGGCTGAGCACCTTCGTCGTGACGCTGCCCATCAGGAAGGCGCTGACGCCGCGCCGGCCGTGCGAGGCCATGGCGATGAGGTCGCAGCCGTGCTTTTCCGCCGTGTCGATGATCGCCTGCCACGCATCGCCCGCAGCCACCTGGACGGTCTCGACCGGAATGCCGGCCGCCGCCGCCTTCGCCTCGACCGCGCCGAGGATGCGGACGCCGTCCTCCCTGAGCTGTTTTTCGTATTCCGCGCGCAGGTTGACCGTGGCGCCGGGCGTCACGGGCAGGAAATGCAGGGGCTCTGCCACCGTGAGCGCCGTCACCTTTGCGCCGAGCGTCCTTGCGAGCTCCAGCGTTTGATCGACGGCGGCGGCGGACAGTTCGGAACCGTCCGTCGGAACGAGGATATGCCTGTACATGGTTGCAGCCTCCTTTTTGCCCACACTAGGCCCGGCACCGGGCGCTGCCATGATGGAAATCAACTGCGGGGCTTTCGTCAAGCGCCGGTTGCGGCCCTGCGGGCGACGACCGCCTCGTAGGCGGCCCTGAGCTCGCCGAAGACGGAGCGTGCCGGCGGCGGGCCGCCGAGGTGGATGGCGCGCAGTTCCTCCATGAAGGCCTCCCACATCGCCGGCCCGCCGTCTTCGAGCAGTTCGGCACGGATCGACAGGTCCTCCGTCACCGGCAGGAAGCGCCGGCCCCAGGCGCCCATCACCGCAAAGACGGGCACGAGCGCGATGCCCATCTCGGTGAGGCTGTAGATGGCCTTCTGCCGGTGGCTCGGGTCGTCCGCCCTGGTGATCAGCCCTTCGGCGAGCAGCCGGCGCAGCCGGTCCGCCAGGATGTTCGAGGCGATGCCTTCCTCCGATCCGGTCAAGAGCTCGCGGAAGTGCCGGCGATTGCCGAACATCATGTCGCGCAGCACGATCAGGCTCCAGCGGTCCCCGAGGATCTCGAGGGTCAGGTTGATCGGGCAGCCTGAGCGGCGGGTATCCTTCATTCAAGGTCTCCAGAACTGCTTGCACGTTACAAGCGGTTCGGCCATCCATCAACGGGCGCAGCCCGCAACCGGCCCGGCATGGCCTCGAGCGCGATAAACATTTCTTGAACAGGCGTGTTGAAACAAATCATGATGCCGTCTCCTTGGGCGGGCAGGATGCGATCCGCATCTTTCGCGACAGGACAAGGAACCATCATGCGCACGACCAGAGCTCTTCTTGCCGGCACCATGCTTGCCGCCTCGCTGTTATCAGTCCCGGCCTTCGCCCAGACCGCCAGGACCGCCGAAACCCGGGAAGCGAACGCGCCGGACCAGAAGCCGGCCTTCGAGAACCAGACCCGCGCCGCGCTTCCTGATGCCGTGCCCGAGATCGGAGTCGATGTCGTGGCGGAGGGCCTGCCGCATCTGTGGGCCATGGAATTCCTGCCGGACGGCCGGATGCTGGTGACGACCAAGGACGGAGCCATGCATGTCGTCTCGCAGGAGAACGGCGAGGCGAGCCCGCCGATCGACGGCGTTCCCGCCGTGATGTCGCAAGGGCAGGGCGGCCTGCTCGACGTGGCGCTCGCCCCCGATTTCGAAAGCTCCGGCCGCATCTACTTCTCCTTCTCCGAACCGCGCGAGGGCGGCAACGGCACGTCCGTGGCATCCGCGCGGCTGACCGAGGAGGAGGGCAGGCTCGCCTTGCAGGACGTGAAGGTGATCTTCCGGCAGATGCCGACCTATGATGGCGACAAGCACTTCGGCTCGCGCCTCGTCTTCGGGCCGGAAGGGCAGCTTTACGTGACCGTCGGCGAGCGTTCCGACCGCGAGACCCGCGTCGGGGCGCAGGACCTCGGCAGCGGCTTCGGCAAGGTCTTCCGCATCGATGCGGAGGGCAAGGCCTTTGACGGCAACCCCTTCGCGGGCACGGAGGGCGCGCTGCCGGAAATCTGGAGCTACGGCCACCGCAACCTGCAGGCCGCCACGCTGGACGGACAGGGGCGGCTTTGGACCGTGGAGCACGGGCCGAAAGGCGGCGACGAGCTGAACCGGCCGGAAGCCGGCAAGAACTACGGCTGGCCGAAGGTGACCTACGGCGTCGAATATAGCGGCGGCCCGGTCGGCGAGGGCATCACCGCGCTCGAAGGTACCGAGCAGCCGGTCTATTACTGGGATCCGGTGATCGGCCCCTCGGGCATGGCCTATTACCAGGGCGACGTCATTCCGGAATGGAAGGGCGCGTTCCTCATCGGCGGCCTCGTCAGCCAGGGGCTCGTCGTGCTGCATATGGACGGCGACAGGGTTGCGCACGAAGAGCGCGTGCCGCTCGACGCCCGCATCCGCGACGTCAAGGTCGCGCCCGACGGGACGGTGTTTGCGGTGACGGAGCAGCAGGGCGGCGGGGAATCGACGATCCTGCGGCTGGTGAAGCGGGACTGAGGCGACGGCGGCGGCCCCGCATCCGGCCTGCCGGCCACCGTCTCCCCGCAAGCGGGGAGAAGGAGAGATGCGGCACGCGTATCCCGCTATCCGCAACCTCCTTCGCCGACCCGCTGGTTTTGAGGAAGCGAAGCATCCCCTTCGCTCCGCTTGCGGGGAGACGGTGGCCGGCAGGCGGATGGATGCGGTTCAGCCGCGCAGATTGGCAAACCGCACCGAATAGATGCGGTCGCGGCCGAGCATGTGGGCGACGAGGCTTTGGCGGTCGAAGAGGCCTGTCATCGCCCTGTGCCGCAGGTCGAGCCCGCCGGTCATGATGCCGAAGGCGGGCATCAAAAGGCGCCTGCCGTCCGTCGCGAAGCACGGGCGGCGCACCGCCTTCTCGCGGCGGATGACGGTGGCGGCCGGATGCAGGTGCCCGGCGATCTCGCCGGCCGGCGCCAGAAGCGACGGTTCGTGGCGGAAGGCAAGGCCGGCATAATGCAGCTCATCGGCCGACTGGCCGGGCAGGTCCACCGTGCCGTCCGGATCGTGGTTGCCGTTGATCCAGATCCATTCGCGCCCGCGCGCCAACTCCGCGATCTTCGCGCGGAAGATGTCCGGCAGATGGGCCGAGCCGACGCGGTCGTGGAAATTGTCGCCGAGGCTGACGACGATGGCGGGGTCGTGCCTGACGATGACGGCCTCCAGCACCTTGAGCGTCGCGAGCGTATCGTAGGGCGGCAGCATCATGCCGCGGCGGGCGAAGGCCGCACCCTTTTCCAGATGCAGGTCGGAGACGACGAGGAGGCGCGTTTCCGGCAGGTAAAGCGCGCCGAGCGGATCGCACACGGCCTCGACGCCGGCGACGACGGTGCGCGCGGAAACCGCGCCGAAATCCTGTATTTCCACCGATGCCAGTGCCAGTCTCTGCATGCGCGTCGTTCAGTCCTTAAATGCCCGCGTCGCCCATCGCCTCGGCGATCAGATCCTCGGCGGCCTCCGCCAGAAGCGAATCCTGCGCCTCGCCCGCCACCGTCTCCCTGCCGATCTCCAGCATGATCGGCACGGCGAGCGGCGAGATGCGGTCGAGCCGCCGGTGGGCGATGTGGCCCTTGATTCGCGCCAGCATATCGCCCAATCGCTGAATATCCAAAAGCCCCGCCGCCGCATCGGCGCGCGTGGCCTCCAGCAGGATATGATCCGGCTCGTGGCTCCTGAGCACGTCATAGATGAGGTCGGCGGAAACGGTGACCTGCCGCCCGGTCTTTTCCTTGCCCGGATGGCGCTGCTCGATCAGCCCCGCGATCACGGCGCAATTGCGGAAGGTGCGCTTCAGCATGAAGCTCTCGTCGAGCCAGGCTTCCAGATCGTCGCCCAGCATGTCCTCGTCGAAGAGGTTTTGGAGCGACGGCCGCTCGACGGCGAAGGCATGGCCGAGGTCGTCCAGCGCCCAGATCGCCAGCGAATAGTCGGTGGCGACGAAGCCGAGCGGCCGGCGGCCGGCGCGCTCCAGCCGGCGCGTCAGCAGCATGCCGAGCGTCTGGTGCGCCAGCCGTCCCTCGAAGGGATAGGCGACCATGTAATGCCGGCTGCCGCGCGGAAAGGTCTCGATAAGGAGTTCGTCGCGCTTCGGCAGGGCGGAGACGTCGCGTTGCAGCGCGAGCCAGTCGCGCACCTGCTCGGGCAGTTCGCCCCAGCGCTGCGGATCGTCCAGCATGCTGCGCACCTGGTCGGCGAGATAGGTGGAGAGCGGGAACTTGCCGCCCGCATAGGCCGGCACCTTCGGATCGAGCGAGAAGGCCTGCGAGACGAGACATTCGTTCTCGCGGATGCCCTCGAAGCGCAGCACCTTGCCGGAGAAGAGGAAGGTATCGCCGGGCGAGAGCATTTCGAGAAAATATTCCTCAACCTTGCCGAGCGAGGCACCGCCGCGACCGACCGCCCCCTTCGCGCCGCGTTTGACCATGCGCACGTTCAGCATCGGCATCTCGACGATGGTGCCGAGATTGAGGCGGTATTGCTGGGCGACCCCCGGATTGGAGACGCGCCAGAGGCCGTCGACGGTCTTGCGGATGCGGGCATAGCGCTCGTAGGTCTTCAGCGCATAGCCGCCGGTCGCGACGAACTGCACGATCCGCCCGAATTTTTCGCGCGCAAGGCCGGTATAGGGCGAGGCGGTGGTGACTTCGGAAAACAGCGCGTCCTCGTTGAAGGGCGCGGCGCAGGCCATGCCGAGGACGTGCTGGGCGAGCACGTCGAGCGTGCCCTCGCCGACGGGGGGCGTATCCTGCGCGCCGAGATAGTTGGCGTCGAGCGCCGCCTGGCACTCCATCACCTCGAAGCGGTTGGCCGGCACGAGGATGGCCCGGCTCGGCTCGTCCATGCGGTGGTTGGCACGGCCGATGCGCTGGGCGAGCCGCGAGGCGCCCTTCGGCGCGCCGACATGGATGACGAGATCGACATCGCCCCAGTCGATGCCGAGGTCGAGCGTCGAGGTAGCGACGACGGCGCGGAGGCGGTTCTCCGCCATGGCCTGCTCCACCTTGCGCCGCTGGCCGACATCGAGCGAGCCGTGGTGCAGGGCAATCGGCAGCGTGTCCTCGTTGATGTTCCACAATTCCTGGAAGAGGATTTCCGCCTGGCTGCGCGTGTTGACGAAGAGCAGCGACGTCCTGTGCGCCTTGATCGCCGCATAGACCTCGGGCATCGCATATTTCGCCTGATGGCCCGACCAGGGCACCCGCTCCTCGCTTTTCAGGATGGTGATGATCGGCTTCGCCCCGCCCGGCGCGGTGACGAGCCCGGCATGGCTTTCCGCATCGGGCGACTGCGCGACCAGCCAGCGGCGAAGGTCCATCGGCTCGGCGACGGTGGCCGAAAGGCCGATGGTCCTGAGCCCCGGGGCAAGCCGGCGCAGGCGCGCGAGGCCGAGTGACAGCAGATGCCCGCGCTTGGAGGTGACGAGCGAATGCAGCTCGTCGAAGATTACGTATTTCAGGTCCTTGAAGAAGCGCGGGGCCTCGCCGTTGGCGATGAGGAGGGCGACCTGCTCCGGCGTCGTCAGCAGGATGTCCGGCGGGTTGAGGCGCTGGCGCTGGCGCTTTGCCTGCGGCGTGTCGCCGGTGCGCGTCTCGATGGTGATGGGCAGGCCCATTTCGCAGATGGGCTTCATCAGGTTGCGCTCGATATCGACGGCGAGCGCCTTCAGCGGCGAGATATAGAGCGTGTGGATGCCGGTGAAGGCGGAGCCGGGCGGGATTTTGCCGCGCTGCGCAAGGTCCGTCAGCGCCGGCAGGAAGCCGGCCAGCGTCTTGCCCGCGCCGGTGGGCGCGATCAGCAGCAGGCTTTCCCTCGCCGTGGCGCGCGCCAGGAGCTCCATCTGGTGGGCACGCGGCTGCCACCCCTTGGCCGCGAACCAGTCGGCGAAGGATTTGGGAAGAAGGGAGAGGCCGGCGGCGGAATCGATGATGCTCACGCGCCTAAGCTAGTGACGGCGGGACGAATGTGAAGCGGCTCCGCGAAATATCCCGGTTTCGATACCCCGGCCGGCGCCATGGATGCGGGTCCTATCCGAGCCGCCGTGCGAGGAAGACGAGGCCGTGCACGGGCTGGCCGGCATCGCGCCGGATCACGCTTTTCTCCACGGCGAGGAGCTCGAAGCCGCTCTCGGCAAGCTTCCGGCGGATGAAGGCTTCGGGATGGGCATAGCGCAGCGACGGGCGCAGCAGCGGCGCATCGCCTTCGCCGCCGTCCTCGACGGAAAAGGCGAAGAGCCCGCCCGGCCTTGCAAGGCGCGCAGCGCTCGGGAAGACCTCGGCGAGGTCGCCGAGATACATCAGCACGTCCGCGGCGCTGACGAGGTCGGCGCGTGATTGCGGCGCGGTGGCAAAGAGGCCGCTCGCTTCCGCCGGCAGCGACAGGTCCGCCTGGGCGAGGTGGTCGTAGACGGCCTTTTCCTGCGCCTTGGCGAGCATTCCGGCGGAAAGGTCGAAGCCTTCCAGCCGGCCGGCATTGGCGCGGAACGCGACGCCGAAGAGGCCGGTGCCGCAGCCGATATCGCAAACGAGGCCGAAGGATGTGTCCTCGCCCGCATGCCGGCGCACCAGCCGGGCGAGCGTCTGGGGAACCGTGTAGTCCAGCTTTTCGACGAGCGCGGTGTCGAAGCGGTCGGCATAGTCGTCGAACAGGCGCTCCACATAGGGCGTCGGGGGCGCGGCGGGAACATCGGCGGCGCCGAGCACGGCGAGTTTCAGGCTCGCGCCGAAGATGTCGGAAGGGTCGAGCGCGACGACCTTTTCGAGCGCGGCCGCCGCCGCCTCCTTCCGGCCCGATTTCTCGGCATATTCGGCGAGCCGGAACCAGCCGGCGGCCCAGGAGGGCACCTGTTCGAGCGCCTGTTCCATGAGTTCCGCAGCCTCCGCGAACTCGCCCGATTCCGCGAACATGCGGGCATAGTCGGCGCGGCGATCGGCGATGAGATCGCCGGAGGAGAAATGCGGGCTCGTCATGGGCTCTCGGAAACGGCAAGACTGGCGGAGCTACATGGCAGGGTCGCGGCAAAAGGCAAGCGAATTCTCGTGAGGCCCGCTTGCTTGCGGCAGGGCCGGGGACGGCTTATCTGGAACGGGCACGAATTTTTGGAGAATCACCGATGTCGAATGGCGTGAACGGCTTCCTCGGCGACACACCGGTCCGCGTGATCGTCAAGCTCCTGATCCTTTCGGTGGCCGTCGGCTTCCTGATGTCGATCTTCGGGCTCTATCCGCACGACATCCTCATGGCCGCGCGCGATTTCGTCATCGACCTCTGGAACACCGGCTTCAAGACGCTGGGGCGCATCGGCGACTACCTGCTGCTCGGCGCCGCCATCGTCATTCCGGTCTTCATCGTCATCCGTCTCCTGAGCTACCGTCGCTGACCATGTTTTCCCGCAGAACCTTCCTCGCCGCCTCCGGGGCGGCCGTCGCCGCCCTTGCCGCGGGCTGCACCACCCGCCCGCCGGCGCCTTCCGCCGGCACCGGCAGCGACCAGACCGCCGCCTCGCTCGCCTTCGTCAACAAGCTGCGCGCCGCGCGTGGCCTGCCGGCGCTTGCCGTCGACGGCGCGGCGCAGCGCGCGGCGATGGACCAGGCAGGCCGCATGGCCGCCGCGGGCCGGATGGAGCACAATATCGGCTTCGGCGCGAATTTCGGCAAACGCATGAAGGGCATGGACGTCGCCCTGCCGGCCGCCGAGAACATCGCCGCCGGGCAGGCGAGCGCGGCGGACGCCTTCGAGG
This sequence comes from Shinella sp. NM-101, assembly GCF_021401195.1. NCBI lineage: Bacteria > Pseudomonadati > Pseudomonadota > Alphaproteobacteria > Hyphomicrobiales > Rhizobiaceae > Shinella > Shinella sp. NM-101. The sequence continues at coordinate 30,954 of NZ_JACBFT010000022.1, forward strand.
CCTGGTATCGCTCGCCCAAGCACCTCGCCAACATGCTGGGCAACTATCGCGGCCTCGGCGTCGCGGTCGTCTCCAATCCGGCCTCCGGCAACCGGCGTTACTGGGCAATGGTGCTTTCGGGCTGAGCGGAAGAATGCGCCTCACCCACAAGCGGGGGGAGGGAGCACGTCATGCGTAGGTTTGCGGGTTAAGGAAAACGGTGCCGGCAGGCGGATGAGGGGCTGCAAGGGCAGCGGGGGACGGGAACATGAGCGCAGCGACGATAGAGGAAAACGACGGGGCCGGCCCCTTCGAGGTGACGCACCGGCTGGTGCTGTCCATCGCCATTCCCATGACGCTCGGCTTCCTGACGACGCCGCTGCTCGGCCTCACCGACACGGCGGTCGCCGGGCGGCTCGGCTCGGCCGATGCGCTCGCCGGCATGGCGGTCGGGGCGGTGCTCTTCGATCTCCTGCTCGGCAGCTTCAACTTCCTGCGCGCCTCCACCACCGGGCTCGTCGCGCAGGCCTTCGGGCGCGGCGATAGTCGCGAGGAGCAGGCGGTCTACTGGCGCTCGCTGACCATCGCGCTGTGTTGCGGCCTCGCGATCGCGCTGCTCTCCCCGCTTCTGCTCTCCGCCGGGCTCTTCCTTATGGCGCCCCCACCCGCCGTGGCCGAAGTGACCTCGACCTATTTCACCATCCGCGTGCTCGCCGCGCCCATGGCGCTTGCCAACTATGCGCTGCTCGGCTTCGTGCTCGGACGCGGGCAGGGCATGACGGGGCTGATGCTGCAGGCGATCATCAACGGCATCAACATCGTGCTGTCGATCACCCTCGGCCTCGGTCTCGGCTGGGGCATCGCCGGCATCGCCTGGGGCACCTTCACGGGCGAGACGGTCGGCATGCTCGCCGGCCTCCTCATCGTCGTCACGCGCTTCGACCGCGCGCACCGGCCGGCACGGGCGGAGATCTTCGCTCGCTCGCGGATGAAGGCGCTGTTCTCGCTCAACCGCGACATCATGATCCGCACCTTCGTGCTGATCGGCGCCTTCGCCGTCATGACGCGCATCGGCTCGTCGATGGGACCGCTGGCGCTGGCGGCCAATGCCGTGCTGATGAACATCTTCCTCGTCGCCGGCTATTATCTCGACGGCCTTGCCAATGCCGCCGAACAGCTCGTCGGCCGGGCCTTCGGCGCGAACTTCCGCCCCGCCTTCGACCGCGCCGTCAAGCTCACGCTGCTCTGGTCCTTCGGCCTCGGCGTCGTGACGACCATGCTCTTCCTCGTCTTCGGCGCGGATGTGATCGGCCTCCTGACGACCACGGAGAGCGTGCGGGCGGAGGCGGTGAAATACCTGCCCTGGGCGGCGCTGACGGCGCTGACCGGCGCGCTGGCCTTTCAGATGGACGGGGTGTTCATCGGCGCGACATGGTCGTCGGCCATGCGAAACATGATGCTGCTGGCCTTTGCCGGCTATATCGCGGCGCTCGCGCTCTTCGTGCCGCTTCTCGGCAATCACGGGCTCTGGCTCGCGCTCAATCTGTTCCTGGCGTTTCGGGGCATCTTCCTGGCGCTGCGGCTGCCGGCGCTGGCGGGGCGGCAGTTTTCAGCGGCGGGCCGGAGCTGATCCCCGGCCCTTTTCCTGCTTGTCCGGCGCTCAGGCCGGCTGGATGCGGCCGACGATGCCGAGCCCGAGCAGATCGAGCGGATTGGTTTCCCCCCGCCCCGCTCTTTCGCCGTCTTCTGCGCGAATGTCGGCCCTCGCGCGCAGCCAGTGCGAATATTCACGGCCTTCCGGACGGCCTTCTTCTTCCCAGATTTCGTGGGCCCTTTTCCGGATACGTTCGTCGTGATCGTCCATATTTCGTCCCTTCCTGGCCTTTTTGGCCGTTTGGGCGGGATCGGCGCAGGCTACCGTCGATGTGAACCGGCTTCTGCCGTACACTCCACCCGCATGGACGAAACCCGTAGCGGGGGACTTTGGTTCCCTTGTGACGATTCAGAGGGTGCGGTCGGCCCAATGGGCCGTGCGGGTGCCGCAAAGCGCGGAAATCGAGGCGATCTGCTCGCGATCACAAATGCGCGAGAGGCCGTTCACGATTTCGCCCGGCAGCGTCGGGCCGGCATAGACCATGCAGGAATAGAGCTGCACGAGGTTCGCCCCCGCGCGGATCTTCTCCGCCGCCGTCTCCGCCGAGGAGACGCCGCCGACGCCGATGATCGGCAGGTTCCCGCCAACGCGTCGGCGCATCTTGGCGAGCACGACGGTCGACTTCTCGAAGAGCGGCTTGCCCGAGAGCCCGCCTGCCTCGCCCGCATGGCGCGTGTCGCGAAGGCCCGCGCGCGACAGCGTGGTGTTGGAGACGATGAGGCCGTCGAGCGGATGGGCGAGCGCCACCTCGGCGATGTCGTCGAGGCCTTCCTCGGTCAGGTCGGGCGCGATCTTCAGGAAGACGGGCACCCGCCGGCCGCTGCGCGCCTGTTCCTCGGCGCGGGCGGCGAGCACGGCGGAAAGCAGCGCGTGCAGGCTTTCCCTGGCCTGGAGATCGCGCAGGCCCGGCGTGTTGGGCGAGGAGATGTTGGCGGTGAAGTAGCGGGCGACATCGTAGAAGGTGCGGATGCCCTGCACATAGTCGCCGATACGGTCCTCGCTGTCCTTGTTGGCGCCGATATTGACGCCGATCAGCGCATCGCGCCGGCAGCCCTTCAGGCGCGCGAGGGCGGCGGCGTGGCCTTCGTTGTTGAAGCCGAGCCGGTTGATGACGGCATCGTCCGCCGTGAGGCGGAAGATGCGAGGCTTCGGATTGCCTTCCTGCGGGCGCGGCGTCACCGTGCCGATTTCGGCAAAGCCGAAGCCGAGGCGCAGGAGCGCTTCCGGCACTTCGGCATTCTTGTCGTAACCGGCGGCGATGCCGAGCGGATTGGGGAAGGCGATGCCCGCGACCGTCTGGGCAAGTCGCGGATCGGCCTTTGCGGGGCAGGCGGGCACGATGCCGGCTTTCAGCGCGGCGATCGACAGGCCGTGGGCGGTTTCCGGATCGAAAAGGAAGAGGCCCTTGCGGCCGAGAGTGGACAGGAACGACATCAGGGGAGCATCTCCGGGAACTGGTGGGCGCCGTCGGGGCCGAGCGGCAGCGGCCTTTCCCACAGGACGGCGGAGAGCGGCAGGTCGGCGTAAAGGTGCGGGAAGAGATCGCCGCCGCGCGAGGGCTCGAAGACGAGCTTTTCGCCGAGCGCCTCGCCGTTGACGGCAACGAGGAGGAGGTCGCCCTGGCCGGCGAAATGGCGGGCGGCGGTTTCCCGCGTCTGCGGAGCGGTGGAGAAGTGGATGTAGCCGTCGGAAAGGTCGATGGCGGCGCCCTTGAAAATCCCCGCGTCCTTCGCATCTTGCCACAGACTTGCCGGAACGATCTTGTAGATTGTCTTCGCCATCTCGTCCGTTTCTCCATAGGCTGCCGCGTTCAACGGTAGCGCTTGCCGCAAAGAACGGCGAATGTCCACCGGCGACAGGCCCGCAAACCGGCTCTTGGAGGATTTTGCATGCGAATTCACGCTCTGCCCATCACCTTCCTCGCCCTGTTGCTGACCGGCTCGGCCCATGCCGAGGGCGAAGGCCGCTACCGCATGGAGAAGACCGAGACCGGCTTCGTCAGGCTCGACACGGTGTCCGGCGACATTTCGCTGTGCCGCGAGCAGGACGGCCAGATCGTCTGCCGCATGGCCGCGGACGAGCGCGCGGCCTTCGAGAAGGAGCTGGACCTCCTGGCAAAACGCATCGAAGCCCTCGAAAAGGGCGGTACAACCGGCCAGACGGCTGCAAAACCTTCTCTACCGACGGATGAAGAGATTGACCGGACCATGAGCATCATGGAAAAGATGATGAAAAGGTTCATGGGCATCGTGAAAAACCTGGAGGACGGCGCGGAGGAACCCGCCCCCGGTAAGGACGCGGCGCCGCAGAAGACCTGACGGGCCGCTGCTGCCGGAAATGCCGTGCCGCGCCCGTCGCAAGGTCATACTCTTGGGAGGGAGCGCATGGCATCGGCACTCACGATCATCATCGCGGACGACCATCCGCTGTTCCGGGGCGCCCTGAAACAGGCCCTGACCGGAATGGCGGGGGATCCCGACATCGTCGAGGCCGGCGATTTCGAGGCGGCGCGCAAGGCCGCCTCCGACCATCCGAACGCCGACCTCCTGCTGCTCGACCTCGCCATGCCGGGCGTCAGCGGCCTTTCCGGCCTGATCTCGCTCCGGGCGGAATTCCAGAGCCTTCCCGTCGTCATCGTTTCCGCCAGCGACGATCCGGCCACCATCCGCCGCGCGCTCGATCTCGGCGCCTCGGGCTTCATCTCCAAGTCTGCCTCCATCGAGGACATCCGCGAAGGCATCGGCTCGGTGCTCGACGGCAACATCTATACGCCCGGCGGCTATGTGCGCGGGGCGGAACAGGACAGCGAGGTGGCCGACCTCATCGCGCGGCTGCGCACGCTCACCCCGCAGCAGTCGCGGGTGCTCGCCATGCTGGCCGAAGGCCTGCTCAACAAGCAGATCGCCTACGAGCTCGGCGTCTCCGAGGCGACCATCAAGGCGCATGTCTCCGCGATCCTCCTGAAGCTCAATGTCGACAGCCGCACCCAGGCGGTCATCCAGCTCGGCAAGATCGGCGCGGCGCAGGCGGCGGCCTGAACCTCACTCCGCCGCTTCCCGCTGCATCGTCGAAAGCTGCGTCAGCCAGGCCCGCATGGAGCCGGGGCGGACGGGCTTGTTCTGCACGAGGATTTTGTCGCGCTCGGCCTCGGCGCGGACATCCGGCGTGCGGTCGGCAGTGACGAGGAGGGCCGGCACCGCGCGGCCGAGCGCCGCGCGCAGCTTGCCGATCGCGGCGATGCCGGTGCCGTCGTCGAGGTGATAGTCGGCGATCACGGCGTCGATGGCGGGCAACGGGTCTGTGGCAGCCAGCGCTTCGACCGCGGCGACCGATTCCGCCAGCACGACCGTGCAGCCCCAGCCGGAAAGAAGCAGCCGCATCCCGTCGAGGATCTTCGGCTCGTTGTCGATGCACAGCACGCGCAGACCTTTCAGCGGCTCGTCGACAACAGGCACGACGGCGGGCTTGTCGGCGACGTGGCGGCTGGCGGCCATGTCGATCGGCACGCGCACCTTGAAGCTGGTGCCGCGTCCCGGCGTCGATTGCAGCTCGACGGGATGAGACAGCACCCGCGAGATGCGGTCGACGATGGAAAGGCCGAGCCCGAGGCCCGGCGCCGTGCGTGCGCCCTCGTCGAGGCGGGCGAATTCCTTGAAGACGGTGCGGAATTTCGAGGAGGGGATGCCAATGCCCGAATCGAGCACCTGGATGAAGGCGTGCCCGCCCTTGCGCCGCACGCCGACGAGCACCTTGCCCGAATTCGTGTACTTGATCGCGTTCGAGACGAGGTTCTGCACCACGCGGCGCAGCAGGTTCGGGTCGGTGCGGATGGCGAGCGAGGAGGAGAGCACGGTGAACTTGAGGTTCTTCGCCCGCGCGATGGGGGCGAAATCGGTCTCGATGCGCTTGAGGAGATCCTTCAGCGCCACCGTCTGTACGCGCGGCTTCATGGCCCCCGTGTCGAGGCGGGAGATGTCGAGCACGGCGCCGAGGATCGCTTCCACCGATTCCAGCGAGGAATCGATGTTGCGGACCATCTCGCGGTTCTCCGTGTCGCCCAGTCGCTCGACCAGCGATGAGGAGTAAAGCCGCGCCGCGTTGAGCGGCTGGAGGATGTCATGGCCGGCGGCGGCGAAGAAGCGCGTCTTGCTGATATTGGCTTCTTCCGCGGCGGCGCGGGCCTCGGCAAGCTCGGTATTGACGCGGGTGAGCTCGACGGTGCGCTCGGCGACGCGCTGCTCCAGCGTCTCGTTGACCTGTTTCAGCGCGCGGTCGGAGGCGACGCGGTCGGTGATATCCGTATAGGTGGAGACGAACCCCTTTTCCGGCATGGCGTTGGTGCGGATTTCCAGGATGCGTGCGCCGTCGCCGAGCACCAGCGCGAAAGGTTCGTCGAAGGTCATGGTGCGGGTGATCGCGGCCTGGCGGTCCGCCTCCGCGATGTCGCCGCGCTCGACGAGGATGTCCACGATGTCGGCCAGCGGAAAGCCGACCTGGCCGACATATTCCGGCAGGTCGAGGAGCTGGCGGAATCGGCGGTTCCAGACGGTGAGGTTGCCCTCGCTGTCGAAGACTGCGATGCCCTGATCCATCTGGCCGAGCGCGGTCTGCAGCATGTCCTGGTTGTATTGCAGGGCCTCGCTGGCCTGGTCGAGCAGCCAGTCGGTGTCCGTCGGCGTGTCGTCGATGCGCTGGAGCACGAGCGAGAGCACGAGGCGGGCGGAGGACGAGCCGATGGCGCTGCCGAGGAGCTGCTCGGAGAAATGCACGATGGCCGCATCGGCCGGCGCATTGTCCTCCAGCCAGCGCCCGACCTGCCGCTCATAGGTATGGAAGGAGCGCTGCATGCGCTCCTCGCCGAGATATTTGGCGATTGTGCTCTTGAGGTCCTTCACCGTCACCTTCGTGCGCCGGCCGCGGAAGGCGCGCTCGAGGCGTGGCTTGGCGCGGATGAAGGTGCCGGCCTGGAGGCGTTCCAGCGAGGTCGGGTTGCGGGTGAGCGAGCCGACCACATAGGCGCCGATATTGACCATCATGGCGATGAGGGTCGCGTTGACCAGCGGATCGGCGGCCGCGCCCGTGAAGATGGTGGAGCCGGGGAAGAGGAAGCCGAGCACGGTTTCGGCGACATAGGCGTTGTCCGCGACCCCGATGCTCGGCAGGAAGAGCAGGTAGGCCCAGACGACGAGGCCCGAGATCATGCCCGCCATCGCACCGCGGGCATTGGCGTTGCGCCAGAAGAGGCCGCCGAGCAGCGCGGGGGCGACCTGCGCCGCCGCGGCGAAGGCGAGGAGACCCATCGAGGCAAGGCCCGCATTGGCCGTCGCCGCGCGGTAATAGGCATAGCCGAGCAGGAGCACGAAGAAGATGGCGAGCCGCCGGATGCGCAGCAGCATGCGCGAGAGGTCGTCCTGCTGCTCGACGCCGCCGATGAGGCTGCGGCGCAGCACGACCGGGATGACGATGTCGTTTGACACCATGATGGACAGCGCCACCGAGGCGACGATGACCATGGCGGTGGCGGCCGAAAAGCCGCCGATGAAGGCGACGAGCGTCAGGACGTGCTGGTCGAGCGCGAAGGGCAGGGTCAGCACATAGAGGTCGCCGTCGCCCTGGCCGTTGAAGGTCATGACGCCGCCGATGGCGACGGGCAGGACGAAAAGGTTGATGGCGATGAGGTAGAGCGGGAAGAGGATGCCCGCCATGCGCAATTCGCCCGCCGTGCGGTTCTCGACGACCGTGACGTGGAACTGGCGCGGCAGCATGACGATGGCGAAGGCCGAAAGCACGATGAGCAGGATCCAGCGGGCGACCGGCGTCTCGTAGGTCAGCGACCGCATGACGCGCTCGTTCTCCGAGGCGCGCTGCCACAGGTCACCCGGCCCGTCGAACAGGAAATAGACGACATAGATGCCGACGGAGGCGATGGCGACGAGCTTGACCAGCGATTCCATCGAGATCGCGAGGATGAGGCCGTCCTGGTGCTCGGTCGCGTCCGTGTGGCGCGTGCCGAAGACGATGGCGAAGCAGGCGAGCGAGAGCGTGACGACGAGCGGCAGGTCGATGATCCCGCCCGAGGCGGCGATGCCGAACCCGGTCGTGTCGACCATGGCGGCGACGGAACTGGAGACCGCCTTCAACTGGAGGGCGATGTAGGGGATGTAGGCGATCAGCGAGATGAGGGCGACGACGGCGGCGACGCCCGGATTCTTGCCGTAGCGGGCGGCGATGAAGTCGGCGATGGAGGTGAGGCGTTCGGATTTCGCCAGCGTCACGATGCGGCGGATGAGCGGCATGCCGAGCGTGAACATCAGGATCGGGCCGATATAGATGCCGGCGAATTCCAGCCCGTTGGTGGTGGCAAGCCCGACGCCGCCGAAATAGGTCCAGGAGGTGCAGTAGATGGCGAGGCTGAGCGCATAGACGAGCGGCCGGCCCTTGGTCGAGCGGCCGGAATGCTTGGCCTTGCGGTCGCCGTAACTTGCGACCGCGAAGAGCAGGAGCAGATAGGCGAGCGCCAAGGCGAATATCAGCGAGCCCGGCATGCTTCCTCCCGCAGTCCTTCGGCCTTTCCGGCCAGAATAGGCCAAAGCGCGCGGGAAGGAAATTGCGCCGAAGGTCGGGGTTGGAAATGTTCGCCTGTGCAAAGCGCCGCAAGTTTGGCAATTGGCAGTTTCAACCCATGAAAAACTAAATTAGTCTGCTTTTGCGTCGCAGCAAAAGGAGACCCTCATGCTCAATGAGTTCAAGGCGTTTATCGCCCGCGGCAATGTCATGGACCTCGCCGTGGGTGTCATCATCGGTGCAGCCTTCAACAAGATCGTCGAATCCGTCGTGAACGACCTTGTCATGCCGATCGTCGGCGCCTTGACGGGGGGAGGTTTCGACTTTTCCAACTACTTCATCGCCCTGTCGGGCAACGTGACCGCCTCTTCGCTGGCCGCCGCACGCGAACAGGGCGCGGTCTTCGCCTATGGCAATTTCATCACCGTCTTCATCAACTTCCTCATCCTCGCCTGGATCATCTTCCTGATGATCAAGGCCGTGAACCGCATGCGCGCCTCGCTGGAGAAGGAAAAGGCCGAGGGCGCCGCCGAGCCGGCCCCGCCGCCGGAAGACGTGCTGCTCCTCACGGAGATCCGCGACCTGCTCAAGACCCGCCCGGCGGTCTGAGCGTCTTGCATCGCGTTTGGAAAAGGCCCGGTTTCGACCGGGCCTTTTTGTTGGCAGCTTGAAGAGTTGGCGTCGTGCTTGGCGCGTGAATCCTCGGGTCAGGCCCGAGAATGACGCAAGAAGAGACGTTGCGGAAGAAGAACGGTGGCGCCGCATGCCGCACCGTTCAATGGGCGGGCATGCTTCACCTCTCCTCCGTCATCCTCGGGCCTGACCCGAGGATCCGCGCTTCACAACGCTCCGTTCGCCGTTACGCTGTAGCGCCGGCCGTCTTCGTCTGGTGGATCTCGACGAGGCTGGGACCCTCGCGTTCCGCCGCCCGCTCCAGCGCCGCCGGCAGGTCCTTCACGTCGGCGAGCCGCTCGGAAGGCACGCCGTAGGCGGTGCCGATGGCGATGAAATCCGGGGCGGAGGGTTTTACGCCCTCGGGCGTGATGCCAGCCTCGACCATGTAGTTCTCGATCTCCTGGTAGCCGTCATTGTTCCAGACGAGGAAGATCACGCGCGCCCCGGCATCCGCCGCCGAGCCGATCTCCGACAGCGAGAATTGCAGCCCGCCGTCGCCGACGAGGCAGATGATCGGCGCATCGGGTTCGGCCAGCGCCGCGCCGACGGCGGCGGGCGGGGCATAGCCGAGCGCGCCGTAGCCCGTCGCGGCGTTGAACCAGCTTCGCGCGCGCGGCGCGTCGCAATAGTAGTTGCCGGCATAGACGGCCTGCGTCGAGTCGCCGACGATGATCGCCTTCGGCAACGTGCGCCAGATCGCGTCGATGACGCCGATTTCCGTCTGCATCTTGGGCGTCAGTTCCTTCCAGGCCGCCTTGCGGGCGGCCTCGGCGCGAAACGCGCCCTCGCTGATCGCCTTGTGGCCTTCGAGGAAGCCGAGCATGCCGGCGGCCGCCGTCTTGGCGCTGGAGAAGATGGAAAGGCCTGACTGCGGCGTGCGGGCAAGCTGCGCCGCGTCGATGTCGACGCGGATCAGCGTCTTCAGCCGCGGGAAGCCGGCGTCGGCATTGATGTCGTAGTCCGTCGGGCCGAATTCCGTGCCGAAGGCGACCACGAGGTCCGCATCGGCAAGAAGGGGGCGCACCGCCTTGAGGCTGGGACTGGCCGGCACGCGCAGCGGGTGGCCGGCGAGCATGCCGCGGGCGTTGACGGTGGTGATGACAGGCGCGCCGATACGCTCGGCAAGGTCGCGGATCTCCTCTTCCGCCGTCACCGCGCCGCCGCCGGCGAGGATGACCGGGCGCGAGGCGTTGGTGCAGAGGATCGCGGCGCGCTGCAGCGTCTCCGCATCGGCGCGCGGGCGCGTGGCGACGGCGGCCGGGAAACTGCTGGTCTCGATGGGCTTGGCCATCACGTCCGTGGGGATTTCGATATGGACAGGGCCGGGGCGGCCGGAGAGCAGCACGGCGAAGGCGCGCTCGACGACGAGCGGCAGGTCGGCGGGATTGAGCAGCGTGTGCGAATAGAGCGCCAGCGTCTTCATCATGCCGTGCTGGTCCGGCAGTTCATGCAGCAGGCCGCGGCCGTGGCCGAGCGAATCGCGCTTGTTGACGCCTGATATCACCAGCATCGGCACGGAATCCTGCCGCGCCTGCGCCATCGCCGTGATGGTGTTGGTCAGGCCCGGGCCGGTGATGACGAGCGCCACGCCCGGTTTGCCGGAAACGCGCGCATAGCCGTCTGCCATGAAGCCCGCGCCCTGTTCGTGGCGCGGCGTGATGTGGCTGATCTTCGAGGCGGCAAGGCCGCGGTAGAGCTCCACCGTGTGCACGCCCGGAATGCCGAACACGACCTCGACGCCGTTGGCCTCCAGGAGGTCGACGAGAACTTCCCCGACGGTCTTCGTGGTCATGCGCAGCGCTCCTTGGGGCTCATGGATCGGGTGGCGAGCGCGCTCACGCGCCGGCAGGCTTCGTCTATATCGCCGTCGGGTACGGTGAGACTGAGGCGGATGAAGCCCTCCGCCTGCTCGCCGAAGGACGAGCCGGGCATGACGGCGACGAACTCCTCGCGCAGCAGCGCCCAGGCGAAGTCCTCGCCGCTCATGCCGGTATCCGAGACGTCGACGACGATGAACATGCCGGCTTCCGGCGGCAGCGGCACGAGGCCGGGCGCGCGGGAGAGCGCCTCGGCAAAGCGCGCGGCGCGCGCCTTGTAGCTCTGCCGCATCGTCGCGGCGGTCGAGATCGGGTTGTCGAGCGCATAGGCCGTCATGTCGGCGATGAAGGGCTGGCCGCCGAACAGCATGGTCTCGGAGACGGCGAGCAGCCGGGTGCAGAATTCCGCCGGGCCGATCGCCCAGCCGCTGCGGAAGCCCGGCGCGGCGTGGGACTTGGAGATGGAGGAGACGACGACGGTGCGCTCGGCAAGGTCGGGATTGTCGAAGGGCGAGGCGAAGGTGCCGTGGAAGACGAGCTGCTCGTAGACCTCGTCGCAGACGATCCAGAGGTCGTGCCTGCGGCAGACGGCGCCGATCCCAGCGATCTCCTCCGCCGTCAGCACGGCGCCGGTCGGGTTGTGCGGCGTGTTGAGCAGCAGCACGCGGCATTCCGGCGTGATGGCGGCCTCGAGGTCGGCCGCCTTCATGTGGAAGCCGTTTTCCGGGCGCAGCGGCACGGGCACGCATTGCGCCCCGGTGGAGCGGATGACGCCCTCGTAGCTGGCATAGAGCGGATCGCCGACGAGGACGGCGTCGCCCGCCTCGACGAGGCCGAGCATAACGGCGAAGAGGGCGGTCTGCGTGCCGGGAAAGCACAAGACGTTCTCCGCGGTCACGTCGCTGCGGCGCTTCTGGTACTTGCGCACCAGCGCGCTGACGATGGCCGGCTCGCCCCGGCCGTTGGAATAGCGGTAGCGGCCGGCATGCATGGCGCGGACGGCCTCGGCCAGAAGCGTCGGGTCGGGCGCTACGTCCGGCTCGCCGATGGTCAGCTCGATGACGGGCTTGCCCTCGGCCTTCATGCGCCGCGCCTCGGCATGGATGGCCCACTTCTCCGAGCCGAGATTTTGAAGCCGGTCTGTGATGGATGCATAGCGCATGGCCGTTCTCCGTATGCGGATGATGTCTAGAGCATTTCCAGCCGAAGCGGGATCGCTTCGGCGTCGGATAATGCGGTAAAACAAAAAGCTGGAGCATTTCCGGTGAACCAGGGTTCACCGGAAATGCTCTAGTTCGCGGCGGGCTTGAAAGGCACGCCGAGAAGCGTCTCGATGGTGGCGAGCGCGATGCCGACGAGTTCGCTCTCGCCGAACAGCTCGCCGGCAAGGCAGCCCTCCAGCCACAGGCCGTCGAGCAGGCCGTTGATGGCGATGGCAAGCTGCCGGCAGCGTTCCGGCGAGGCGTCGACGCCGCGCTCGGTGAGGAAATCCGCCAAAAGACCTTCCAGCGCGTTGCGGAAGCCGAGATAGCCCTCGCGGTGGATGGCGGCAAGCTCGGGATCGACGCTGACGCGGCTGATGAACGAGGCCCAGAGCGAGAGGCTGCGGCTGTTGGCGACCGGCTCCGTCAGGTTGATGACGATGAAGTCGCGCAGCCGCGTTTCCGGATCGCCCGTCACCCGCTCGGCCTTTTCGGTGAGCCGGGCAATGACGATGCGGTAGGCCTCCTGGAGGATATGCTCCTTCGACTGGAAGTAATGCCGGATGAGGCCGGCCGTCACGCCCGCCTTGATGGCGATCTGCCGGACCGTCGCGCCTTGCAGGCCGTATTCGGCGATGCAGTCGAGCGTCGCCTCGATCAGGTCGTGGCGGCGTTCGGCTTCGGGAGCGCGATGAAAGGTCCGGCGGGCCATTTTTCCTCCTGTCAGGCCGCCCGGCGCAGCACCGGCCGCGTCAGGCAGGTCGGGCCGCCCTCGCAGGCGATGCACAGCGCATCGGCCTCGAAGGTCTCGACTTTGCAGCCGGCCGCTTCCATGGCCGCCCTGGTGGCGGGGAAGCCTTCCACCATGATGACCTCGTAGGGCCGGGTCGGCAGCACGTTGAGCGACAGGCCGTTGCTGGCGTGGAATTCTTCCGCCGGTGCCTCGATGAGGCGCACGCCGCGCTTCTTCAGGAGCTGGTAGAAGGCGGTCGGCAGCAGCGGCGCGAAGACGAGCGCGAGGTCCTCGGCGAGCGGGCTCATCACGCTCATCAGGTGGAGGCACGCTTCCTCGCCCTGCCAGAGCGGCAGGTCGTAGGCGAGCACGGCGACGCCGTGCGGCGCAAGCATTTTCGTCAACTGGTCGATGCCTTCCTGGTTGGTGCGCACGCCGCGACCGACGACGAGGGTCTTCTCGTCGAGCCAGATGCAGTCGCCACCCTCGACAGTGCCGTCGCCTTCGATGCGGCCGAGGATCGGGATCTGCCGCTCGGCATAGGCCTTTTCGTGCAGGGCCGTTTCGGAAACGCGCAGCGGCTTGCCCATGCGCAGCAGGATCGCGCCGTGGTCGGACATCAGCGACGGGTCGTGCGTGAACATGGCATCGGCCAGCCCGTCGCCGTCATCCTCCAGCCAGATGATCTCGGTGCCGGATTTTTCGACGAGGTCGGCGAAGGCCTTGTACTGGTGGACCGCGCGGGCGCCGTCGAAGGTCGGGCCGTAATGCCACTTGGCCGGATCGGCCGCCGCAAGGCTTGCGCCCGGACGGCGCATCAGCACGCGCTTCAGGGGGGCCGACATTTCCTGCGAACCGTAGGCGGTCATTCAATGCTCCTCAAGAAAATGGGTCGTGGACGGGCGCTGCCGGAAAAGTCAGCGGTACAGCTATTATACGCTTGAATAATTTCTTAACAAGTGCCACGATGGGATCAACAAGACGAAACGACGGGCCGAAGATGCCCGCGGGAACGCTGAAAAACAGGGGAATTTGGCATGGCTCATGCATCGATTTTCCGTGCGCCGGGGGCAGCTCCGCGATGACGGAACGCGCCGAGGCAATCGCGGTCACGGACCTGCACAAGCGCTTCGGGCCGCTGGAGGTTCTCAAGGGCGTATCGCTGACCGCGCATGAGGGCGACGTCATCGCCATCATCGGCGGTTCGGGTTCCGGCAAGTCGACCTTCCTTCGCTGCATCAACATGCTGGAGCTGCCGAGCGCCGGCACGGTGACGATCCACGGCGAGACCATCGCCATGAAGAAGGACGGCCACGGCGGCATGATGCCTTCGGATCGAAAGCAGGTCCAGCGCATCCGCTCCCGCCTCGGCATGGTCTTCCAGAGCTTCAACCTGTGGCAGCACATGACGATCCTCGAAAACGTCATCGAGGCGCCGGTCCATGTGCTGGGCGTCAGGAAGGGCGAGGCGGTCGACCGGGCCGAGGCGCTTCTGCGCCGCGTCGGGCTTTACGAAAAGCGCGACGCCTATCCGGCCTTCCTTTCCGGCGGCCAGCAGCAGCGCGCGGCCATCGCAAGGGCGCTCGCCATCCAGCCCCATGTCATGCTCTTCGACGAGCCGACGTCCGCGCTCGATCCCGAACTGGTCGGCGAGGTGCTTTCCGTCATCGGCGATCTCGCCAGGGAGAAGCGCACGATGATCCTCGTCACCCACGAGATGAAGTTCGCGCGCAACGTGGCGAGCCATGTCGTGTTCCTGGCGGGCGGCGTCATCGAGGAACAGGGACCGCCCGACGAGATATTCGGCGCGCCGAAATCCGAGCGGCTGAAGAAATTCATCAGCTCCATCCACTGAAGAACGAGAAAACCAACAGAGGGAAGACCATGAAGAATGCCTTGAAGACAATCGCCCTTGCCGCCGCCATCGGCCTTGCGGCCATTTCGGGCGCGGCGGCCCAGCAGGTTCGCGTCGGCTTCGCCGCCGAGCCCTATCCGCCCTTCACCTCGCCGGATGCCTCGGGCAACTGGGAAGGCTGGGAAGTGGACTTCATGAAGGCGATCTGTGCCGAAGCCAAGCTCGACTGCGTCGTCGCGCCGGTCGCCTGGGACGGCATCATCCCGGCGCTGACCTCCGGCAAGATCGACATGATCATCGGCTCCATGTCGATCACGCCCGAGCGCCTGCAGACCATCGACTTTTCCGACAAGTACTACAACACGCCGACGGCCGTGATCGGGCCGAAGGGCGTCGCCTTCGAAGCCACGCCGGAAGGCCTGAAGGGCAAGACGATCGGCGTGCAGGTCGCCACCATCCATCAGGTCTACGCCAACAAGTATTTCGGCGAGAACGGCGCGACGGTGAAGGAATACCAGACCCAGGACGAGGCGAACAACGACCTCGCCGCCGGCCGCATCGATGCGGTGCAGGCCGATTCGATCGCGCTCAACGATTTCCTCAAGACCGAACAGGGCACGGCCTGCTGCGAGCTGAAGGGCAACGTCAAGGACGATCCCGAAATCCTCGGTGCCGGCGTCGGCGTCGGCCTGCGCAAGGGCGAGACGGAGCTGAAGGACAAGATCAACGCCGCCATCAAGGCGATCCGCGAGAACGGCACCTATGACGCGTTCTCCAAGAAGTACTTCGACTTCGACATCTACGGCGGCTGATTTCGCCCGCGGGGCGCTTGCCCCTCACCCAAACCCTCTTCCCGCAGGCGGGGAGAGGGGACGTGCCCAACGCAATGCCGGGGTCCGGGGAAACCGGTGCGGCATAGTCCCTTCGCCCTGCAGCCAAGGAAAAGGTGGCCGGCAGGCCGGATGAGGGGCGAGCCTCTCCCTGAAGAAACGCCGCGAGATTGACCTGAAGGAACCTGAAGCCCCATGGCCGACGCCGGATCGCTGATCAACTGGAGCCTGCTTGCCCTCGAACCGCCCGGCTGGGGCGGGGTTCTCCTCGCCGGGCTCTGGAACTCCGTCCAGATTGCGGTCGGCGGATATGCGCTCGGCCTCCTGCTCGGCACGGGCGGCGCCATGGGCAAGCTTTATGGCGGCCCGATCACGAAGGACCTGCTGGAGGTCTACACGACGCTGGTGCGCGCGGTGCCGGAACTGGTGCTGATCCTCATTCTCTATTATGCCGGGACGGACATGTTGAACCAGATCTCCGCCGCCCTCGGCTGGGGTGCGGTCGACATCAGCGGCCTTGCGGCGGGCATCTTCGTCATCGGCGTCGTGCAGGGCGCCTATTCGACCGAAGTGCTGCGCGGGGCGATCAAGGCGGTGCCGGCGGGGCAGATCGAGGCGGCGCGCGCCTATGGCATGTCGCCCACCCGGATCATGCGTCGCATCACGCTGCCGGCCATGCTGCCGCACGCCATCCCCGGCCTTTCCAACCTCTGGCTGATCGCCACCAAGGATACGGCCTTGCTGGCCGTCGTCGGCTTCAGCGAGCTGACACTGGTCACGCGCCAGGCGGCGGGCAGCACCAAGGCATACCTTCTCTTCTTCTGCGCGGCCGGCGTGCTGTACCTGACCCTCACGCTGGTCTCGAACGTGCTGATCGGCTTCATCGAGCGCCGCTACAGGCGCGGCATGGCGGAGCCGGCATGATGAGCGACCAGACCGTTTCCGCCCTCGCGCTGACCGAACTCCCGACGAAGCGGAGCTTCTTCAAGCCGCACCGCATCGTGCTGATGGCCATTGCCGCCGCACTCGTCTTCTCTGCCGTGTGGTTCATGCGCTGGGACTGGTTGCCGAGATATTCCGGGCGCCTCGCGCATGGCGTCGGCGTCACCCTGCTGCTGCTGGCCGGCACCTCGATCCTCGGTTTCCTCCTCGCCGTGCCGATCGGCCTCGTGCAGGTGACGGGGCCGTGGCCGCTGAAGATGCTGGCGCGCGGCTTCTGCACGGTCGTGCGCGGCACGCCGCTGCTCCTGCAGCTCTGGCTGCTCTACTATGGCCTCGGCTCGCTCTTCCCGCAGTTTCCGGAGATCCGCAACTCGTTCCTCTGGCCCTATCTGCGCGAAGCCTGGCCCTACGGCATGGCGGCGCTGACCATATCCTTCGCCGCCTACGAGGGCGAAGTCATGCGCGGCGCCTTTGCCGGCGTGCCGCCGGGCGAGCTGGAGGCCGCCCGTGCCTATGGCATGGGCCGCTTCACCATGTTCCGCCGCATCTGGCTGCCACGCGCCGTGCACCGCGCGCTGCCGACGCTGAACGGCGAGACGGTGCTCCAGTTGAAGTCGACGCCGCTCGTCGCGACGATCACGGTGATCGACGTCTACGCCGTCATCTCCAAGGTGCGGCAGGAGACCTATATCACCTACGAGCCGCTGCTGCTGCTGGCGCTCATCTATCTCTGCCTCACCGCCATCCTGGTGGTCGCCTTCCGCTATTTCGAGAGCAGGATCCCGACGCGGGGCGCCTGAAGAAACGGACGATGTCATGACGATCCACACGACCCTTCTCAATTCCATGCCGGAGATGGTGGCGATCCGCCGCGACCTGCACGAGCATCCGGAACTCGGCCTCGAGGAGGTCCGCACCTCCGAGGTCATCGCGCGCCATCTCGAAAGCTACGGCTACACGGTGACGCGCGGCCTTGCAAAGACCGGCCTCGTCGCGACGCTGACCAACGGGACGGGCCGCCGGTCCATCGGCATCCGCGCCGACATCGACGCGCTGCCGATCCACGAGGAGACCGGCCTTGCCTATGCCAGCAAGACGCCGGGCAAGATGCATGCCTGCGGCCATGACGGGCACACGGCCATGCTGCTCGGCGCGGCGAAGGCGATTGCCGGGCGCCGCAACTTCGACGGCACGGTGCATCTCATCTTCCAGCCGGCGGAGGAAAATTTCGGCGGGGCGAAGATCATGGTGGAGGAGGGGCTGTTCGACAGGTTCCCCTGCGACGCCGTCTTCGCGCTCCATAACGAGCCGAACCTGCCCTTCGGCCAGTTCGCGCTGCGGGAAGGCCCGATCATGGCGGCGGTGGACGAGGCGCGCATCACGGTGAACGGCGTCGGCGGCCACGGTGCCGAACCCCAGGAGACGCAGGACCCCATCGTCTGCGGCGCCTCCATCGTCATGGCGCTGCAGACCATTGTCTCGCGCAACATCCACCCGCTCGACCCGACGGTGGTGACGGTCGGTTCGTTCCATGCGGGCTCGGCCAGCAACATCATCCCCAGCCGGGCGGAGATCGTCGTCGGCATCCGCTCCTTCGACCCGGCGGTGCGCGACGAACTGGAGCGCCGCATCCGCCTGATCGCCGAGCGACAGGCCGAGAGCTACGGCATGAGCGCCACGGTGAACTACCAGCGCTTCTACGACGCGACGATCAACCACAAGGCCGAGACCGATCTCGTGCGCGACCTTGCCGTGCGTTTTGCCGGGGCCGACAAGGTCGTCGGTCTCGACCGCCCCTTCATGGGCAGCGAGGATTTCGCCTATATGCTGAAGGAGCGGCCCGGCACCTATTTCTTCCTCGGCGGCAGGAGCGGGCAAAACGACAGGTCGCTCCACCATCCCGGCTACAATTTCAACGACGACCTGCTGCCGGTCGGCGCCGCCTTCTGGACGGAGCTCGCCGAACACTATCTGCGGGCGGCCTGAGGCGGCCGCGGCGGCGCGCAGGTGCGATGCACGGGTAGCCCGGGAAGGATGCAGGTGAGAATCGCCTCTGTCCTTCCGGTCGTGCAACCCGCCGGTTGACACATTCCTGTCACAATTGGACATGCGCCCGAAGGTCTTCGGGGCGCTTATTTTTTACCGTCACACATTCGTGAAACTCTTGAAATCGTTGCGCTGCGTGTTAGCGCCGCAATGGTTAACGCGAACCGTTCGCCCTGCATTTTCCGCGTGCGTTTGCGCCGGGGCGCCCAGAGGCACGAAAATTTCCGGTTTCAAATCAGTAAGTTAAGCTTAGCATTTCTACTTCGAAAAAACCGTCCGACAAGACGGTTTGCACGCTTTTCACCGGGCGTGGTTGTGCGCCGTCAGGGCGATTTCCACTGTTCAAAAAACGTTGACAGTTGTTTCCAAAATGAGACCCTTGCGTCCCACAAATTGAGGGACCATCTTTAATTCACGAAAGCGGCACACCCCGCTTCCGGAAAGACAACCAAGGGAATGACGATGCCGGAACCGTTGACGCGAAGAGAGCAGTGAGCGCCCCCGAAATGGCCCGCCCCGCTACCGAGCAAGACCGCACCGCCGCTTCCACAGACACATATAGGAAAGGACGACCACAATGACCAAGACCCTCAACACCGCTTTCGCCGCAGCCCTCGCCGCTGCCTCTCTCTTCGGCGCCTCCGCCGCCTTCGCCGGTGGCGACTACTATGTCGGCGGTTCGCCGGACGCCGTGAAGCCCGCCGAGCACCAGCGCCTCGACCGGTTCCAGACGAACAGCATCGACAACGGGCATGTCGTGATCAAGCGCCAGGCTTCCGTGCCGCAGCCCTATGACCGCGGCGACTATCGCCCGGCCGGCAACTATCAGGACTGATCACCGAAAACGGCATCCTCCCAGGACTTGCCCCCAAACATTCAACCAGGAATACGACAATGACCAAGACCTTTAACGCCACCTTCGCCGCAGCCCTCGTCGCTGCATCCGTCTTCGGTGCCTCCACGGCCTTCGCCGGCGGTAACTACTATGTCGGCGGCTCGCCGGACGCCGTGAAGACCGAGACCCATGTCGACACCTTCCGCACGAACAGCGTCGACAGCAACGGCCACGTCGTGATCAGGCGCCAGGCTTCCGTGCCGCAGCCCTACGACCGCGGCGATTATCGCCCGGCCGGCAACTATCAGAACTGATCATCGGTACCCGCAGGCCCCGGGATCGGGGCCTGCCGACCCGAACCAAGGAATACGGAAATGACCAAGACCCTCACCACCACCTTCGCTGCCGCCCTCGTCGCGGCTTCCGCCTTCGGCGCTTCCACGGCCTTCGCCGGCGGCGACTACTATGTCGGCGGCGCGCCGGCTCCGGTCCAGTCGCAGAACGTCGACACGGTCCGCACGAACAGCATCGGCAGCAAGCACATCGTCAAGGGCCAGTCGGCCGAAGCCCAGCCCTACAACAACGGCGACTATCGCTCGATGGCTCCGAACGCCAACCACTGATCGCCGGCGCATCGCCAATCCCCTCCCAAGATCTGAACCAAGGAATACGACAATGACCAGGACCCTCAACACCGCGTTAGCGGCAGCCCTTGCCGCCGCCTCCGTCTTCGGCGCCTCCGCAGCCCTCGCCGGCGGCAACTACTATGTCGGCGGTTCGCCGGACGCCGTGAAGTCGCAGAACGTCGACACGTTCCGCACCCACAGCATCGGCAGCAAGCACATCGTCTACAAGGACGTCGCTGCCGACTCCCAGCCGACCGACCGCGGCGACTACCGCACGATGGCTCCGGGCAACGCCAACTGATCCCTGGCGTTACCGGACGACCGAATAGATTTTATGCAAGGACAAGAACAATGACCTCCAACACCACTTTCGCAGCCGCCCTTCTGGCCGCCTCCGTCTTCGGTGCCTCGGCTGCCCTCGCCGCCCCGGGCGGCGACTATTTCCCGGGTGGCACCCGCCAGCCGGTCCAGGCCGAGCGCGTGGACAGCGTCCGCACGCACAGCATTGGCGACAAGCGCGTCCTCGTCCGCGACAACGCTGCCGACAGCCAGGGCGCGGCGCGCGGCGACTACCGTTCGGTTGCTCCGGTCAACGCCAACTGATCCCCGGACGCCGCCTCTCCCGGCGTCTTTCGAAGCTCCCGGCGGCAACGCCGGGAGCTTTGTTCGTTTCCGCCTCCTGCAAGCAAAATGCCGCACGCGGGCGATTGTCGCGCTGCGGCAACGTGGGGCAGGCGGCGGGAATTGACCTTTGCCTGTTTCGGCCCAAATCTTTCCTGACGCAGCCGGGTCAATCGCGGCGGCTCAGAAAGGACGTGGCCGATGTTCGAAACGCTGGATGCAACGCTGCTCGCACGGTTCCAGTTCGCCTTCACCGTCTCCTTCCACATCGTCTTTCCCGCCTTCTCCATCGGCCTTGCGAGCTATCTCGCCGTGCTGGAGGGCCTGTGGCTGTGGACGAAGGACGAGGTCTATTTCGCGCTCTTCAATTTCTGGAAGACGATCTTCGCGCTCGCCTTCGGCATGGGCGTCGTGTCAGGCATCGTCATGTCCTACCAGTTCGGCACGAACTGGAGCGTCTTTTCCGACAAGGCCGGGCCGGTCATCGGCCCGCTGATGGGCTACGAGGTGCTGACGGCCTTCTTCCTGGAGGCGGGCTTCCTCGGCGTCATGCTGTTCGGCCTCAATCGCGTCGGCCCGCGGCTGCATTTCTTCGCCACGCTGATGGTGGCCGTCGGAACGCTGATCTCGGCCACCTGGATCCTCGCCGCCAATTCCTGGATGCAGACGCCGGCCGGCTTTTCCGTCAACGCGGCGGGCCAGTTCGTGCCCACCGACTGGTGGGCGGTGATCTTCAACCCGTCCTTCCCCTACAGGCTCGTGCACATGGTGCTCGCCGCCTATCTCACCACCGCCTTCGTCGTCGGCGGCGTCGGGGCCTTCCACCTCCTGCGCGGCGATGCGCCGAAGCGGGCGAGGAAGATGTTCTCCATGGCGATGTGGATGGCGGCGCTCGTCGCGCCCATCCAGATATTCGCCGGCGACATGCACGGCCTCAACACGCTGGAGCACCAGCCGGCCAAGGTCATGGCGATGGAGGGCCACTTCCGGAGCCACCCGGACGGCGCGCCGCTCATCCTCTTCGGCCTGCCGAACGCCGCCGAGCAGCGCGTCGACTACGCCGTCGAGATCCCCAAGCTGTCGAGCCTCATCCTCAAGCACGACCTGAATGCGCCGCTGGCGGGCCTCGATACGGTGCCGCGCGAACTGCAGCCGCCGGTCGCGGTCGTGTTCTGGTCCTTCCGCGTCATGGTCGCCATCGGCTTTGCCATGCTCGGCCTCGGCCTGTGGTCGCTCTGGTGTCGCTGGCGCGGCACGCTCGGCGAGAACCGCTGGCTGCACCGCGCCGCCGTGCTGATGGGCCCCGCCGGCTTCCTCGCCGTGCTCGCCGGCTGGGTGACGACGGAGGTCGGCCGCCAGCCCTATACGGTCTACGGCCACCTGCTGACGGCCGATTCCGTCGCGCCCGTCGACGCGCCTGCCGTCGCGACCTCGCTGATCGCCTTCATCGTCGTGTATTTCCTCGTCTTCGGCGCGGGCACCTTCTATATCCTGCGCCTGATGGGCCGCCTGCCGCGCGATCCCATGCCCGCGCTGGAAGGCCCGATCCGCACGGCCGGCATCACGCCCGCCGCCGCCGTCGCCAGCAAAGCCGGGAGCCCGCATCATGGCGTTTGACCTTCCCTTCCTCTGGGCGGCCATCATCGCCTTCGCGGTGCTCGCCTATGTCATCCTCGACGGTTTCGACCTCGGCGTCGGCATCCTCTTTCCCTTCTTCAAGGAAAAGCACGACCGCGACGTGATGATGAATTCCGTCGCGCCCGTCTGGGACGGCAACGAGACCTGGCTGGTGCTGGGCGGCGGCGGGCTGATGGCCGTCTTCCCGCTCGCCTATGCGACCATCCTGCCGGCGCTCTACATGCCGCTAATCCTCATGTTGCTCGGCCTCATCTTCCGCGGCGTCGCCTTCGAATACCGCTGGCGCACCCGGCGTGGCGAGTTCCTCTGGGACATCGCCTTCGCCGGCGGCTCCATGGTGGCGGCCTTCATGCAGGGCGTGGCGCTCGGCGCGCTGGTGCAGGGCATTCCCGTCACGGGCCGCGCCTATGCCGGCGGCTGGTGGGACTGGCTGACGCCCTTCTCCGTCGCGACCGGCATCGCGCTGCTGATAGGCTACGGGCTGCTTGGCGCCACCTGGCTGGTGATGAAGACCACCGGCGAGCTTGCCGCCCGCGCGCGCCGCCATGCCTTGCGTGCCGGCATCGGCACGCTGGCCGCCATGGGCGTCTTCAGCCTGTGGACGCCCTTCCTGGAGCCGCTCTATTTCGACCGCTGGTTCGGCTGGCCGACGATCGTCTTCAGCCTGCTGGTGCCGCTGCTGGTGCTCGGCTGCTTCGCCATGCTGATCCAGGGCTTGAGGACGGAGCACGATTCGCGGCCGTTCATCGCCGCGCTCGGCCTCTTCGTGCTCGGCTTTGCCGGCATCGGCATCAGCTTCTATCCCTATATCGTGCCGGCCTCGCTGACGATCTGGGAGGCCGCCGCGCCTGAGGAGAGCCTTGCCTTCCTCATCGTCGGCGCGGTCGTGCTCGTGCCGATGATCCTCGGCTACACCGCCTACGCCTACTGGGTCTTCCGCGGCAAGGTGGACCCGGAGGAAGGGTATCACTAATGGCGCGCAAACTGCTGTGGTTCGCGGCCCTTTGGGCGGGCGGCGTTCTGGCGGTCGCCCTCGTCGGCCTTGCCATCAAGCTGGCGCTCGGAGCCTGACTTCACGTAGCGTGATTGCATCCAGCCTCGCGCCAGCTTGCTTGCCTAGGTTCCGCCTCGGCCAGCATGCAGGCCCGCAGGCAGAAGACAGGACCGCACCCTCCTTCCGCCTAACCCCCGGGCCTGCATGTGGCCTTGCGACACGCAGCCGCCTTTTCCCCGCACCATTCCTCTGCTATCCGGGTCCGCAAAACAGGAGACCGGAATGGCGAAGACTGCGGCAGACTGCACGACGATGGCGGAAATCCGGGAAAACATCGACCGGGTCGACAACGGGCTGATGGCGCTCTTCGCCGAACGCTGGACCTTCATCCGCCGTGCCGCCGAGATCAAGGCCGGCATCGGCATTCCCGCCGACGTGCCGGAGCGTGTGAAGGAAGTGCGCGACAACGCCCACCGCAATGCCGAGGCGCACGGCCTCGACGGCGATTTCTATGAGAAAATCTGGGCCGAGCTCGTCCGGCACGCCATCGCCTACGAGAAGGCGCAGCTCGGCGAGACCTGATCCTCAGAGCTGGTTGCGCCGGCCGAGATGGTCCTCCCAGTCGAGCGCGGTGCGTACGATGAAGGCAAGGTCGTCGTGTTCGGGCGTCCAGCCGAGTTCCTTCATCGCGACGGAGGGATTGGCGACGATGAGCACCGCGTCGCCCGGCCGCCGACCGGCAAAGCGCACCGGGAAATCCACGCCCGAGGCGGCCTTGACCTCGTCCAGCACCTCCAGCACCGAGAAGCCGCGGCCATAACCGCAATTGGCGACGATCGAGCCGCCGCCCGCCCGCATCCGCTGCAGGGCCTTCAGGTGCGCATTGGCAAGGTCGGAGACGTGGATATAGTCGCGGATGCAGGTGCCGTCCGGTGTCGGGTAGTCCGTGCCGTAGACGTCCATGCCGGCCCGCTTGCCGAGCGCGGCCTCGCTCGCCACCTTGATGAGATGGGTGGCCCCCCTGGTCGACTGGCCGGTGCGCCCGCGCGGATCGGCGCCGGCCACGTTGAAATAGCGCAGCGCCGTATAGGTGAAGTCATGCGCGGCGGCGGTGTCGCGCAGCATGATCTCGGTCATCAGCTTGGAGGAGCCGTAGGGCGATTCGGGCCGGAGCGCGGCGGACTCCAGCACCGGTTCCGTACCGTCGGGCGTGCCGTAGACGGCGGCGGTGGAGGAGAAGACGAAATGCGGCACCTTCGCCGCGACGGCGGCGGCGATGAGCGCGCGTGACTTGACTGTGTTGTTCTCGTAATAGGCGAGGGGGTCGGCGACCGATTCCGGCACGATGATCGAGCCGGCGAAGTGGATGATCGCCTCGATGCGGTTCTCGGCGAAGATTTGTCCCAGCAGCGCGGCATCGGCGATGTCGCCCTCGTAGAAGCGGGCCTCTGGCGCCACGGCCCAGCGGAAGCCGGTGGAAAGCCGGTCGAGCACCACGACCTCCTCGCCGGCATCGACTAGTGCCCACACCATGTGGCTGCCGATATAGCCCGCCCCGCCCGTCACCAGAACCGCCATGCCAACCTCCGAATCGTAAGAATTGGGAGGCATATCAGCCTGCCTGCCCGTGGGACGCAACCGCAATTGCGCCGGGCCCTTTTCCCGTCCGAGAAAGGTAACACTATGTCCGATCGCTTCGTCGTGCTGTCCGGCTGCTCCGGCGGCGGAAAGTCCACCCTGCTGGAAGAACTCGCCCGGCGCGGCCATGCCGTCGTCGAGGAGCCCGGCCGACGCATCGTGCAGGAGGAACTGGCCGCCGGCGGCAGCGCGCTGCCCTGGCTGGACCTCGCCGCCTTCGCCCGCTGCGCCGTCGCCGTCGCGCTCGCCGACCGGCAGCGCATGGCCGATCATCCCGGCCTCGTCTTCTTCGACCGCGGGCTGATCGATGCCGCATCCGCGCTGGAAGCGTCCGGCGGCGAGCCGGTCGTGGCGGCACTTGCCGCCGCGCATCGCTATAACCGCAAGGTCTTCCTCACGCCGCCCTGGCCGGAAATCTATGCCGGCGATGCGGAGCGCCGCCACGGCTTCGACGCCGCGCTCGCCGAATATGCCCGCCTGGAAGCGACCTATCCCTTGCTCGGCTACGAGACGGTCGTCCTGCCGAAGGTGCCGGTATCGCAGCGCGCCGATTTCATGCTCGCGCGGCTGGCGGAATGATCAGCGCGCGGCGATGTAGCGGGCGAGCCGGTCCGCCGCTTCGGCGACCTGCGCGAGGTCCCGGAGGAAGCAGGCGCGCATGAAGAGCTCGCCGCCCTTTCCGAACGCCGTGCCGGGTGCGAGGCCGACATTGGTGCGGTCGACGATGTCGAGCGCGGCCTGCCGCGAATCCGTCACGCCATCGATCTTGAGGAACGCATAGAGCGCGCCGTCCGGCTTTAGCGTTTCCACCCGGTTGGTGGCGATCAGCGCGTCGCAGAAGACGTCACGGTTGCGTGCCGCCTTGTCGATATTCGCCTGCACGAAGGCGTCGCCCTCGTCGAGCGCCGCGATCGCGCCCTGCTGCAGGAACTGCGGAACGCCGGAGGTGGAATACTGGATGAGGTTTTCCAGCACCTGGCCGATTTCCGGCGGGGCGACGATCCAGCCGACGCGCCAGCCGGTCATCGACCAGTTCTTCGAGAAGGAGTTGACGAAGATCACCCGGTCGCCGTCCTCCATCACGTCGAGGAAGGAGGGCGCCCGGCCGCCGGCATAGTGGTAGAGAGCATAGATCTCGTCCGCCATGATCCACAGATCATGCCGCCGCGCGATGGCGAGAAGGCTGGCAAGGTCCTCGCGCGTCGCCGTCCAGCCGGTCGGGTTCGACGGCGTGTTGACGAAGAGCACGCGCGTCTTCGGCGTGATCGCCGCCTCGACGCGGCCAAGGTCGAGCCGCCAGCGCCCGCCCGAAAAATCGAGCGGCACGGCGATGGTGTTGGCGCCGGAAAGCTCGGCGGCGGCGGCAAAATTCGGCCAGGCCGGCGTCAGGTAGACCATGTCGTCGCCCGGCGAGACGAGCGCCTCGATGGCAAGCTTGATCGCCTGCATGCCCGAGCCGACCACGTAGAAGTGCTCGGCCGGCAGCCTCGCCCCGAAGCGCCGCGCATAATAGCGCGACAGCGCCGCCCGAAGCTCCGGAATCCCGCGCTGCCAGGTATAGAAGGTCTCGCCGCGCAGCAGCGCATCGGAGGCGGCGCGCGCGATGAATTCCGGCGTCGGCAGGTCCCCTTCGCCCACCCAGAGCGGGATCAGCCCCTCGCGCCCGCGCGCATAGTTGACGACTTCGACGATCCCGCTCTCCGGTGCCCGGAGCGAACGGGGGCTGAGGCTTTCGACGATGCTCATGAAATCACTCCGGCAAACCGCAATCCCGCTTCGCCGAAGGAAGGCGAAGCGGCTAATGTCTAGCCGGTTTCCCGATCCGCTTCACGCGAGTTTCGCTGACATATCCATCGAATTCGGTGATGGAGCGATGCTGCCTCACGTCCGGTTCTCCTCGAACTGCTCGGCCCCCTCGACCGGCCGCAGCCAGGGCTCGCGGCGCCTCGTCCACAGCTCGTAGCGCGGCACGAGAGGGGTCGGGGCCTGCGACAGGATGCCGAGCTTGACTTCCACCTCCCGGCCATCAGCGCAAAACAGCCGTGCCCCGCAACGGGGACAGAAGCGCTGGCCGCGGAACTCGGCCGTTTCCCCCTCCCGCGCGAATTGCCCGTCGGGCCAGACGGCATAGAAAGTGAAGGCCGATCCGCTTTCCTTGCGGCAATCCATGCAATGGCAGATCCCGACGCGCAGGGGCTCGCCCCGCACGGAGATCCGCACCTGTCCGCAAAGGCATTTTCCCGAGAATTCCCTCATGGCCGTCTCCTGTCCTTTGTTTCTGCCGGAAGAATGGCGCATCGACCGTCCGCACCATCGCGGGAAGGCCCGTTGCGGGGCCATCCCTGTGCTCGCACCGTCGCCGGCGGATGGAAGAGCCCCGGCAAAGCCGGGCGTCCGGCTTCAGGGCAGCTTGAGCGAAGGCTCCCTTGCCCAGACGCGAAGCGCGCCGAGGCTTTTCAGGAAGCCGGAAACGGCGCCGGCCCCGTCGATCAGCACCGTTCCCTCGTCCAGCATGTCGGCGGCGCCTGCCTTTTCCAGCAGCGGCAAGGCGGGCTTGGTGTAGCCGATGAACTTGCAGTGGGCGAAGGCGTCGGCGACGAAATCGCGCGCTGCCGCCTCCTTGAGGAGATCGTCGGCGCCTTCCTTCGACGCCAGCAGCACCACCGCATCGTAGAGGACCGAGGGACCGCCGTCGATCATCTGCTGGGCGGCCAGCGGCGAGCCGTCGGACAGGGTCACGCCGCCGACCTTCGGGGCGATGACTTCGATCGTCGCCTTTTCCTTCTCGATGCCCGCCTTCAGGGCCTTGAAGAGCGCGCTGTCCGCCCTGTCGGTGACGAGCACGCCGAGCTTGCGGCCTTCGAAGCGCTTCGGCCCGTTCTCGACGATGCTGAGCGTCGGCGAGGGATCGAGGTCCTGGCGAGGCTTGACCGCCGAATCGGCCGGCTTCGGCATGGCGCTGATGCCGAGGGCCGTGGCGACCTTGTTCGCCAGCGCTTCGTCGATATTCAGGAGATGGGAGATCACCCGCTCGCGAATGACCGGGGTCTCGACCTTGCTGAGCTCGAAGGTCAGCGCCATCGCGATGTGCCGCTGTTCGGGCGGTGTCTGGCTGATGTAGAACTGGCGCGCCTGGCTGTAGTGATCGGCAAAGCTCTCCGGCCGCAGGCGCGCCTTTTCGCCGCTCTCCTGGGAGCGGAAATGCCGGTATCCGGCAAGCGGCGACTCGCGCGGACCCTCGCCCCAGGAATTCGGCTGGTAGTTCACCCGGCCCGCCGGATTGCGCATCGCCATGTGGCCGTCCTGCTGGAAATGCGCGAAGGGACACTTCGGCGCGTTGATCGGCAGGTGGGTGAAGTTCGTGCTGCCGAGGCGCTTCAACTGCGTGTCGAGATAGGAGAAGTTGCGGCCCTGGAGCAGCGGGTCGTTGCTGAAATCGATGCCGGGCGGCACGTTCTGCGTCATGAAGGCGACCTGCTCGGTCTCGGCGAAGAAGTTCTCCGGCATGCGGTCGAGGACCAGTCGCCCGATCGGCTGCGGCTTGAGGATCTCTTCCGGGATCAGCTTCGTCGGATCGAGCACGTCGAAGTCGAAGCTGTCGGCGAAGTCCTGGTCGAAGAGCTGCACGCAGAGCTCCCATTCTGGGAAATTGCCGGACTGGATCGCCTGCCAGAGATCGCGGCGATGGAAGTCGGGATCCGCGCCGTTGATCTTCACCGCCTCGTTCCAGGCGACGGACTGCAGGCCGAGCTTCGGCTTCCAGTGGAACTTCACGAAGGTCGCCTCGTCCTTGCCATTGACGAAGCGGAACGTATGCACGCCGAAGCCTTCCATGAAGCGGAAGGAGCGCGGGATGGCCCTGTCCGACATGACCCACATGATCATGTGCATGCTCTCGGGCGTCAGGCTGATGAAGTCCCAGAAGTTGTCGTGCGCCGACTGTGCCTGCGGAAAGCCGCGGTCGGGCTCGGGTTTCACGGCATGGATGATGTCGGGAAACTTGATCGCATCCTGGATGAAGAAAACCGGGATGTTGTTGCCGACGAGGTCCCAGTTGCCCTCCCTGGTGTAGATCTTCACGGCAAAGCCGCGCACGTCCCGCGCAAGGTCGAAGGAGCCCTTGCTGCCGGCGACCGTGGAGAAGCGGACGAAGGCCGGCGTCTTTTCGCCGGGCCGCTGGAAGAGGTCGGCGCGCGTATAGGCCGCAAGCGATTCATAGGTCTCGAAATAGCCGTGCGCACCGTAGCCGCGGGCATGGACGACCCGTTCGGGAATGCGCTCGTGGTCGAAGTGGAAGATCTTTTCGCGGAAATGGAAGTCGTCGACGACGAGCGGCCCGCGCGGGCCGACCCGCAGCGTGTTCTGGTCGTCCGCGACGGGCGCGCCCTGCGCCGTCGTCAGAACCGGGTGGCCGTCCTCGGCGATCTGGTGCAGTTCGCCGCCGTTGCCGCGCCGGAGCTTTTGATCATGCACGGAAGCCTCTTCCATCGTCGTGACGGGGCTCGCTTTCTTGGCCATGGAAATCTCCTGGGAAGTGTTACACCGCTCTAACCGGAAACGTCCCGCCTTGTTCCCGGCTTGGTTGATATCGGTGCGCCGGCCGACCCCGCCGTCCCGGCTCGGCATCCAGGCCTCGTTCGGCCTTGCATGACCAGTTGACAATATTCCTGGCTTGGCTTGTTTATGATGTTCCCGCGATTGTCTGGTCGCGCGGAGTGAACCATGGGCGTATGAGGATTTTTGTGTCGGGTCCGGGGTTTGTTCGCCACAACGGCGAGTTGGCACGGTTGATCGGTTCGTTCGACTGGAGTCGCACGCGTGTCGGTCCCATTTCCCGGTGGCCGCCTTGCCTTAGATCCGCCGTCGACGTCATGCTCGGGGCGAATATCCAGATCGTCATCTTCTGGGGCCCGCAGTTTCTCGCGCTTTATAACGACGCCTATGCGCCGACCATCGGCACCAAGCATCCCCATGCGCTGGGCAGGCCCGCGCGCGAGCATTGGGCCGAGCTGTGGACGGACCTCGAACCGCTGCTGAAGCGCGTCCTGGAGACCGGCGAGACGGTCTCGGCGAAGGATCGGCCGTTCTACATAGAGCGGGGGCGCGGCCCCGAGACGGTCTATTTCGACATCTCCTATTCGCCCGTCCATGACGAGGAGGGTGCCGTCGCCGGCGTGTTCTGCATCGTCAACGAGACGACCGAGGTGAAGCGGGCGCAGGATCTCGAACGCCGGCTGGCGGCCATCATCGCGTCCACCGACGACGCGATCCTGAGCACGGACCTCGACATGACCATCACGAGCTGGAACCGGGGCGCCGAGCGGCTCTATGGCTATCGGGCCGACGAGATGATCGGTCGCTCGGTGCTGGCGCTCAACCCGGAGGATCGCAGCGACGAGGAATACGAGCTCTTCCGCCGGGTCGGCCTCGGCGAACATGTGCCTCCCTACGAGACCGCGCGCCGGCGCAGCGACGGCACCCTTGTGGACGTATCCCTGACCGTGTCCCCCATCTACGGCGGGGCAGGCGAGATCGTCGGCGCCTCCAAGATCGCGCGGGACATCACGGCGAAAAAGCAGTTCGAGCGGTTCCAGGCGATGGCCATGGGCGAGCTCAAGCACCGCATCAAGAACGTTCTGTCGACGGTGACGGCGATCGCACGCCAGACCTTCACCAACGGCGATGAGGAGCGTGCCGCGACCAGGATATTCGATGAGCGTCTGGCGTCCCTTGCGCGCGCCCAGGACGTTCTGACGACCGGAAGCTGGGAAGAGGCTGACCTGCGCACCGTCATCGACACGGCCCTGCTGCCATATTCCCCCGATCGCTTCCGCATCGAGGGCCCCGCCATGAGTGTGGGGGCACATGCGGTGACGGCGCTGACGCTGGCATTCCACGAGCTTGCGACGAATGCCGCGAAATACGGTGCGCTCTCGCGAGACGGCGGGCTCGTCTCCATCCATTGGCAAGCAAGCCGCGACCTCGCGCGTTTCAAGCTCCGATGGAGCGAGGAGGGCGGGCCGGAGGTGGTCATCCCGACCCGGCGCGGATTCGGCTCCAAGCTCATCGAGCGCCTCCTGGCTTCCGAACTCAAAGGCGAGGTTCGCCTGGAGTTCGCCCCTTCCGGCCTGATCTGCGAAGTCGATGCCTCGCTCAGGGCGGAGGCAGCGGGACGCTAGCGCCCAGCGTCTTTCATTTTGTCAGGGAGAAGGCGTGCATTTTCGCTCGACGTCCGGTGCACGGTCGGCCATCGCCATGAGGGCCCGGCATGACGGAACTTATTGACGGACGGGGAGAATGATGGTGCTGCTAGAGAGATTTGAACTCTCGGCCTCTCCCTTACCAAGGGAGTGCTCTACCCCTGAGCTATAGCAGCATCCGGCGAAACAAGGCTGCTTCGCTTGAGCGAGGGCCTATTGCCACAGGTGATCGGGCAGCGCAAGCGGCCAATGCGCGATAATCGCAACAATCTGATGCGGGTGGCGCTTTTTTCGGGGTGTGGATTTGATTAAGAGAAGCGGCATGGGCGGCAAGGACGAGACGGGAAGCGGCAGGATCAGGACGGAAGCGGAGCTTCGGGCCGAGCGTCTGGCGAAGACGCTCAGGGAGAACCTGCAGCGCCGCAAGCAGCAGGCGCGCGCGCGCCGTGCGGGCGATGCGGACGAAACGACAGGGCTTCCTGCCGCAAAAAAAGACGAATCGGACGGTTAGTCGGTGGCGTCTTCACCACGAAGGCTGCGGGGACGGGTTCCGGAACCGGGCGCAAGTAACCATGCGGCCGGCACGGTCTTCATTTTTCGATCGCGATGCTCTAAAGAAGCCGCCATCTCCGAAAGCCGATAGTCTCAGGAAAGGCGGGCCCGGCCCGTAGTCACACATGGATCGTATCAGGATTGTAGGCGGCAACGAGCTTCGGGGCATCATCCCGATCTCCGGCGCCAAGAATGCCGCGTTGCCGCTGATGATCGCGTCGCTCCTCACCGACGACACGCTGACGCTGGAAAACGTGCCGCACCTTGCAGACGTCGAGCAGCTCATCCGCATTCTCGGCAACCACGGCGCCGACATCTCCGTCAACGGCCGCCGCGAGCGCCAGGGCGAGGGTTACTCGCGCACGATCCACTTCACCTCGCGCAACATCGTCGACACGACGGCGCCCTACGAGCTGGTCTCGAAGATGCGCGCCTCCTTCTGGGTCATCGGCCCGCTGCTTGCCCGCGAAGGCAAGGCCCGCGTGTCGCTGCCGGGCGGCTGCGCCATCGGCACGCGCCCGGTGGACCTCTTCATCGAGGGCCTGGCCGCGCTCGGCGCGAAGATCGAGATCGACGGCGGCTATATCGAGGCGAGGGCGCCGGAAGGCGGCCTGATCGGCGCGCGCTACACCTTCCCGAAGGTTTCCGTCGGCGCCACGCATGTCATGATGATGGCCGCGACGCTTGCCCGCGGCACGACCGTGATCGGCAACGCCGCCCGCGAGCCTGAGGTGCGGGACCTTGCCAAGTGCCTCAACGCCATGGGCGCGAAAATCACCGGCGCCGGCACCTCCACCATCACCGTCGAAGGCGTCGACCAGCTTTCCGGCGCGCGACACCGCGTGCTTCCCGATCGCATCGAGACCGGCACCTATGCCATGGCCGTCGCCATGACCGGCGGCGACGTCGTGCTGGAAGGCACGGATGCCGCGCTCCTCGACACGGCGCTCGAAGCGGTCCGCCGCTCCGGCGCGGAGATCACTTCGACGGAAACCGGCATCCGCGTCGTGCGCAACGGCGGCGGCATCAAGCCGGTCGACGTCGTCACTGATCCCTTCCCGGGCTTCCCGACGGACCTCCAGGCCCAGTTCATGGGCCTGATGACCAAGTCGAACGGCATCTCGCACATCACCGAGACGATCTTCGAGAACCGCTTCATGCACGTCCAGGAGCTTGCCCGCCTCGGCGCGAAGATCTCGCTTTCCGGCCAGACGGCCAAGATCGAGGGCGTCGAGCGGCTGCGCGGCGCGCCCGTCATGGCGACGGACCTGCGCGCCTCCGTCTCGCTCGTCATCGCCGGCCTTGCCGCTGAAGGCGAGACCATGGTCTCGCGCGTCTACCATCTCGACCGCGGCTTCGAGCGGCTCGAGGAGAAGCTCACCCATTGCGGCGCGGTCGTGGAGCGCGTCAGCGACTGACGCGCAATCCAGCGAAAGTGCGCAGCGGTTTCGCGCCGTGAATTGCGTGATGGAAAAGAGGAAGCGCTTTCGAATGGAAACGCTTCCCGCGCGGCGGAGTTGCAGTCCGCCGTGTGCCGTCCTATCTCGTGAGCGAATATTCGAGATGCCGCGCCTCCGCGGGAAGGACTTGCCAATGGACAGCCTGAAACTGCTTGCCCTCGACACGGAAGACCTTTCCGTCGTCTCCGCTCACCTGCAGGACGCGGTCTTCAAGACCGACGGCCTCGCCTATGACGCACGCCACCACGTCTTCTCCCTCGCCGTCAACCGCTTCGTCTGGGAGAAGGCGGCCGGTCGCGGCAAGGCCTTCGAGCGCCGCCGCGCCGTCATCGCCTTCAAGCGCGTCAACGCCGTGCGCTCGATCGGCGTCGACCGCAAGGATACCGAGGCCGTCTTCTCCCTGCTCGCCGTCGACTTCACGTCGAACGGCGAAGGCCCCGATGGCACGATCAAGCTCGTCATGTCCGGCAACGCCTCCATCGCCCTCGATGTGGAATGCGTCGAAGTTCAGCTTGCAGATACCGGCGGAGCATGGGAAACCAGCTTGAAACCCCGCCATCCGGCGGTGTGAGGCTTGGACCCGGCGGCCCTCGCCGGAAGACGACAGGGACGTGACCACTTGGCGATCAGACTAGACTACCGGAGCAGCGACTTCGAAAGCCGGTTCGCTGCCTTCCTGACCACCAAGCGCGAGGTCTCCGAAGACGTCAACGCCATCGTGCGCGCCATCATCGACGATGTGCGTGTCCGCGGCGACAGGGCGCTGGCCGATTATTCGAAGCGGTTCGACGGCCTCGATTTCTCGGTCACCTCCATGCGCGTGTCGCTGGAGGAGATCGAGAAGGCCTACGATGCCGTCGACCCGAAGATCATCGCCGCGCTGGAACTCGCCGCCCAGCGCATCGAGAAGCATCACGCCCGCCAGAAGCCGAAGGACGACATCTACGAGGACGACATCGGCGTCGGTCTCGGCTCGCGCTGGACGGCGATCGATGCGGTCGGCCTCTACGTGCCGGGCGGCACGGCGAGCTATCCGAGCTCCGTGCTGATGAACGCCGTGCCGGCCAAGGTCGCCGGCGTGCCGCGCATCGTCATCGTGGTGCCGGCCAAGGATGGCGAGATCAACCCTGCGGTGCTTGCCGCCGCGCGCATTGCCGGCGTCGACGAGATATACCGCATCGGCGGTGCGCAGGCCGTCGCCGCGCTCGCCTACGGCACCGAGACGATCGCGCCCGTTGCCAAGATCACCGGCCCCGGCAACGCCTTCGTCGCCGCCGCCAAGCGCCAGGTCTTCGGCACGGTCGGCATCGACATGATCGCCGGTCCTTCCGAGGTGCTCGTCATCGCCGACGCCGGCAACGATCCGGACTGGCTCGCCGCCGACCTTCTCGCCCAGGCCGAACACGATGTCGGCGCCCAGTCGATCCTCGTCACCGACAGCCCGGCCCTTGCCGATGCCGTCGAGGCCGCCGTCGAGCGGCAGTTGAAGACGCTGGCGCGGGCGCAAACCGCCGCGGCGAGCTGGCGTGACTTCGGTGCCGTCATCCTCGTGCCGGACCTTGCGAAGGCCGTGCCGCTGGCCAACCGCATCGCCGCCGAGCACGTGGAGATCGCCACCGCCGATCCCGAGATGCTGCTGCCCGAAATCCGCAACGCCGGCGCCATCTTCGTCGGCCGCCACACGCCCGAGGTCATCGGCGACTATGTCGGCGGCTCCAACCACGTCCTGCCGACCGCCCGCTCCGCCCGCTTCTCCTCGGGCCTGTCGGTGCTCGACTACATGAAGCGCACGTCGATCCTGCGCCTCGGCCCGGACCAGCTCCGCGCCCTCGGCCCCGCCGCCGTGACGCTCGCCGACGCCGAAGGGCTCGGCGCCCACGCCCGCTCCGTCGCCATCCGGCTCAACATGGAGACGTGAGGCATGGGCACGAAGGGCAGCTACCGCCTGTGCGACGTGGTGCTGGACGACACGATCGGCCGGGCCACGCCGGACGTGGAGCACGAGCGTGCCGTCGCCATCTTCGATCTCATCGAGGAAAACACCTTCGAGCCGATCGGCCATCCCGGCGGCCCCTACCGCCTGAACATTTCGCTCCTCGATTCCAAGCTGGTCTTCGCGATCCGCACGGAGGCCGGCGAGGCTGTCGCCACGCACATCCTCTCGCTGACGCCCTTCCGCCGCATCGTGAAGGACTATTTCCTGATCTGCGAGAGCTATTACCAGGCCATCCGCTCGGCGACGCCGAGCCAGATCGAGGCGATCGACATGGGCCGGCGCGGCATCCACAACGAGGGCTCGCAAACGCTGATGGACCGGCTCTCGGGCAAGATCAAGCTGGATTTCGACACGGCCCGCCGCCTGTTCACGCTCGTCTGCGTCCTGTACTGGCGCGGGTGAGCGGATGGAGGGCGTTTCCCCGGCAGCGCAGGAAGCCCGGCCGCGAACGCCCCGTTCGATCCTCTTCATGTGCCGCATGAACGCGGTTCGCTCGCCCATGGCCGAGGCCATCGCCCGCAGCGTGCTGCCCGCCGGCACCTATGTCGCCTCCGCCGGCGTGCGCCCGGGCGAGCGCGATCCCTTCGTCGATGCCGTGTTGGGCGAGGTGGGCCTGTCGCTCGGCCGCCATGCGCCCCATTCGCTCGACGAGCTGGAGGACGACTATTTCGACCTCATCGTCACGCTGGCGCCGGAAGCCCACCACGCCGCCCTCGAGCTCA
The DNA here is from genome assembly GCF_021401195.1 of Shinella sp. NM-101. Classification (NCBI taxonomy): domain Bacteria; kingdom Pseudomonadati; phylum Pseudomonadota; class Alphaproteobacteria; order Hyphomicrobiales; family Rhizobiaceae; genus Shinella; species Shinella sp. NM-101. The sequence continues at coordinate 66,533 of NZ_JACBFT010000022.1, forward strand.
CGCGTTCGATGGCCGTCGACGTCATGTATTGGCCGACGCCCGACCCGACGGTCGCGACCGGTACGCGCGAGCAGATCCTGTCGTCCTACCGCGACGTCCGCGAGTTCCTGAAGGCCCTGATAGAGAAGCGCCTGAAGGGCCCCGGCTGACCCGCGCGCACCCTGATTTCCGGCAAATGCAGAAAGCCGCCGCTTCGGTGTTCACAAAGCATCGGGGATTGTGTAGTTTCCGGCAACTTTTTCGAGGCGGGCATCCTGCCTCCCCGAATCCACCGCACAGGAATATCGCTCAAAGATGGCAAAAGAAGAAGTCCTCGAATTTCCCGGCGTCGTGACGGAACTGCTTCCGAACGCGACCTTCCGCGTCAAGCTCGAAAACGAGCACGAGATCATCGCGCACACCGCTGGCCGCATGCGCAAGAACCGCATCCGCGTTCTCGCCGGCGACAAGGTGCTGGTCGAGATGACCCCGTACGACCTCACCAAGGGTCGCATCACCTACCGTTTCAAGTAAGCTGCTTCTCGCAAGCCACGGGGGCCGCGCCTTCGCCCGGCGTCCCGCCGCAGAGCGAAGACCGGCGCATCCCGGAGCTTTCCCGGAGACTTCATGGCGCAGACCGAAAAGCTCATCTTAGCCTCCGGCTCGCCGCGCCGCGTCGAACTGCTCGCGCAGGCCGGTATCGCGCCGACGCGCCTGATGCCGATGGACATCGACGAGACGGCGAAGCGCTCCGAGCATCCCCGCTCGCTGGCCCGGCGCCTGTCGACCGGCAAGGCCGAGGCGGCGCTCGCCGCCACCAAGGGCGATCCGGCCTTTGCCGGCAGCTACATCCTCGCGGCCGACACGGTCGTTTCCGTCGGCCGGCGCATCCTGCCGAAGACGGAGATGATCGACGAGGCCTCGAGCGCGCTGCATCTCCTGTCCGGCCGCAGCCACCGCGTCTTCACCGGCGTCTGCCTGATCACGCCGGATCGCACCGTGCGCCAGAAGGTCATCGACACGAAGGTCCGCTTCAAGCGCCTCTCCACCGCCGACATCGAGCATTACCTCGCCTCCGGCCAGTGGCGCGGCAAGGCGGGCGGCTATGCCATCCAGGGCATTGCCGGCAGCTTCGTCGTCAAGCTGGTGGGCTCCTATACCAATGTCGTCGGACTGCCCCTCTACGAGACCCTCGCCCTTCTTGCCGGCGAAGGCTTCGATGTGCATGCCGGCTGGGCGGATGCCTGACATGGCGAATGGAACCGAAAAGCCTTCGGCCACCGTCGCCCCCTTGCGCAAGGCCGTGCCGTGCCCGATCTGCAAGCGCCCTTCGGCGCGCGAGCACTATCCCTTCTGCTCGCCCCGTTGCCGCGACGTCGACCTCAACCGCTGGCTCTCCGGTTCCTATGCCATCCCCGTCGCCGACGACGAGGCGAAAGCCGACGACGACAACTGAGCGCGCCGCGACAAGACAAAAACGCAATCTTTTCCGCGACTTGAAAAGGCCGCCATTTTTACCGCAAAAAACCGCCGATAGGGCTGGACACATTTTTGCAAGATGCTATAACCCCGCTCGCTTCCGGGGCGAAACCAAGCGCCCCACGGATTTCAACCGAAATCCAAGCCGGATGCCCGGATAGCTCAGTTGGTAGAGCAGCGGATTGAAAATCCGCGTGTCGGTGGTTCAAATCCGCCTCCGGGCACCATCAAACCCTTAAAATCATTGAATTTTTTAAAAGCTCTGTGAGCCCGCTTGTGCTGGAAATAAGCTAGCGCACGTCTAGCACACCCCGCAAAATTGCTCTTTCCCTTCAAGGCTTGCCGTGCCTGCCACGGTCACGCGTTAGCACAGTTTTAGCGCAGGCGTGCTAGCAGCGTAACCACTTGGAGAGTGTCATGTTGCAGCGTGCGAAGCAGCCCAAACAGCCCTTTACCCTTTTTCAGCGCCCCGGCGGCACGATCTGGTCCGTGCGGTTTTCTGCTGGCGGCAAGCAGATCAGGAAGAGCCTAGAAACTGACAACTATGATGAAGCTCATCACCGGGCATATCAGATATGGAGTGAGGCGAACTATCGCGTAAAAAATGGGCTGACGGCGACTGTCCGTCCTTTTCATGAAGTCGCAGAAGAGTTCATCAAGCTCGTTGAAACGGAAAGCGAGCGTGGCGATCGCAGCGAATACCAGCCCCGTGATTGGCCGCCAGTCATCCACCGTTATCTCGTCGGTTTCTTCGGCGACAAGCCCATCGATACAATCCGTGAACCGGATATCGAGCGCTATATCGAATGGCGTCGGACCTACTGGACGACGGGACCAGGCAAGGACATCCAATACATTCGCTATGAACGAGGTGGCAAAATCCTGCGCCGCTCGGCGCGGCATGAAGTTCCTTCGGTGAGCCGCCAGCGCGGCGAACTCGTAATCGTCCGCGCCCTTTTCCAGCAGGCCCTAAAATGGGGTTATATGGGCAAGATCGAAATCCCCGACATCAAGGTTCGAAAGCGCACTGACAATCGGAGGCCAAGTTTCACGCCGGAAGAATTCGCGCTGCTAATCACCACGAGCTTGGAGCGAATTCATCCCGCACCGGAAGGCCAGAAAGTTCTTTCTCGCGATGGCCGCATCTGGCTGCAACATAGGCAGAACCAGCACGTTCTTTCAGACCGTATAAAGCTTCATGCCTATATCGAAATCGCTGCGGGCACGGGGATGCGCCCCACAGAGATGAAAAACCTCAACTGGGGAAACATCGTCGGCTTTCGAGCAACCCGCGACGCACCCGTCCGCGACCGAGACGTTCGCTTCCAAGTGCAGGGTAAGGGCAAACATGGAACACTGGTGCCGCTACCGGGCGTGATTTCCTGGGTGCATACGCTTTGGGACAAATTCATAGATGAAGTTGGTCGGGAGCCCAATGACGATGATCCGGTTTTTGCTGACCGGGAAGGTGAGCGTATTCAGTCGTTCAAGAAAGGTTTTGCGGAACTCCTGAATGCCTGTGGGCTAAAACAGGATTATCGTGGCGTATCCCGCACAACCTACTCCCTGCGCCACTACTATATCTCGGAAATGATCGCGAGCGGCGCCGATGTCTACGATATCGCACGCAACACCCGCACTTCCATCGCGATGATCGACAAGCATTATGGTCAGGTCGATGTGGAACGCTTGAAAGACAAACTCAGACCGGAGCAGACCCGATTTTGAGAGCTTGGATAGGCTGCCCGTAGTCTTTTCCCAGCCTGTATGCCAAGACGCCATTCGCGACGGCCAAGGTTATCGTCTCGTCTTCCGCGTCAAAATCAATGGTGGAGACTGTCTGCGGATTCCGAGCTGAAGCCGGCCGGCATTCCGATCAATTACCGGCCACCATTCCGATTTGAAGCCGGCCACAATTCCAATCAATTACCGGCCGTTTTTCGGCTCTAACGATACCCCTTG
>NZ_JACBFT010000023.1:0-66258 GCF_021401195.1 Shinella sp. NM-101
CACCGGCGATCAGGTTCCAGAATGTCCGGTCATAGATGCCCTTTTTGAAATGCGGTCAATCAAGCGTTCCCGCTCCGTTCAAGCTTAGCGTACGATTTCGAGCAGCTCTTGTTCTGACCCCGAATGGGGAGGCCGCGAAGCGAAGCGCGTGATGATCTCTCCCTTTTCCCGCTCAGGAAATATCTGGGATCCGGTCGGCGATTTTTTCGAGATAGTCGTCGATCGCCTCCTCGATGTAGGAGTTGAACTTCCGCCGCTCGATCGCGGCGAGGATCTTCAGCTTCTTGTGGACCTCGGCGCGGATATGGATGCCGGTGGTGACTTTCTCGGTGTCACGGAAGCGTTTGCCGGCGACCGGGTCGCGGCTTTCGCCCCTGGCCACCATGTCGCGGAGCTGGCCACGCGCCAGTGGCGGCTTCGCTGATGGCGCCGGCGCCTGGTCTTCGTCAGCAGGTTTTGAAACAGGCCCTGCCTTCTCGCGAACCGAAGGGCGGTCGCGGCCTGTCGAGATCAATCCGAGGACGAGGTTCTTGCTGTCTGCGCCGTCGCTCATTGCTTCGCCTCGCTGGTCTTCGACCGGTAGAGGGCAAGCAGCTCGCCAAGCAGCGTTTCCATTTCGGCGATCGCCTTCGGATCCGGCTTCGCTGATGTCTGGAGCGTGCCGGCGGCGCCAATCGATTGATAGGACGCCCGCCGCGCGATCGGTTGGGAGGCGAGTGCGACACCGCTCTCGCGTAAAATCTCCCGGAGCGGTTCATGCGCCTTGGCGCGGCCGGTCACCAGATCGTGCTGGTTGATGACGATCATCGTCGGGAGCTTGCGCTTCTGATCCTCCTCAACCACCGGCACATGGTTCAGCGCGAGTTGCATGCCGGCAACGACATCGTCCTGGGTCGTCTGCAGCGGGATCAGGACGACGTCGGCGCAGTAGAGGCCGGCGAACAGGTTTTCGTTGGTCGTGCCCTCGACATCGACGAAGACGATCTTGCCCTCCTGCTGCTGATGGAGAGCGAGCTTGTAGATCTGGTTGGGATCGAGGCAGCTTTCGGCTTCCAGCCGGTCGGGCCAGACGTCCATTTGTTTCGACATCGTGACCCAGCGCATCGTATTGGCGCGGCTGTCGGCGTCGATCAGGAAGACGTCGTTACCGGCATGGGCGGCCGTGCCGGAGAGAGCACGGACGAGGGTGGTCTTGCCGGTTCCGCCCTTCGGGTTGGCTATGGTGACGATCATGATGGCTCCTTCATTCTGCGCATAAATTATAGTTAGTTCCTCGTCTCTCTTTCCGCAATGCGGTCGTTGCCCATTGTTCGTTCACCATTGATGATTGTCGATTGATGATTGACCGCCGACAACGTGTAATGACCAACGGGCAATTGTCACTTGCCTGTTGTTAATGAGCAACCACAACACGGTTAACTGCTAGTGGCTAATGGGTAATTGGCAATTGCCAGTGATACCGCTGACAATGATCGCACGAACAACGGGCAACTGTTAACGGGACCGGATGACGTTGGAGCTGAGTTGTTGGAGTGGGAGCTTGGGCGAGGGAGTTTGTGTGGTGATGATGAATCGTGAATAAAATATAGTTTGTTTTTGGTGGCAGGATAGTCAAGTTTGTGGTACAAACTCGACGTCGCCCCGCCTCCGGCAGGGCTCAGGTTCGCGCCGGTGGCGCTCTGGGGTCGCCTCCGGCAACCTGGCGAGGAAGGAAAGCGATGCGCAGCGAAGTGGTCAGGGTCCGTCTAAGGCCGGAGGAGCGGCAAGCTCTTGCGGACCTTTGCGGTGAAGACCGCACCGCCAGCGATGTGATCCGGCTGCTGTTTCGCGACCGGGCTGGGCTTCCGCTTCCCGTTGGACCCGTCGAAGCCGACGCTTTACGCGCTACGAACGAGGAGCTTCGCCGCATCGGTATCAATCTCAACCAGGCAGTTCGGGGTATTAATGAAGGCCGCGTCGGCTATGAACCCCATCTTGACGCAGCACTTCGCAGCCTTCTCGAAGGTGTCTTCCGGCTGCGGGCCGACGTCGACCTGATGCTGCGGATCAGCCGACGGGGGCGGAGGAGAGATGGTCATGGCGTATGACTGGACGAGCCTGCTCAGTGATATCGAGGGCTTCCAGGTGCGTCGGACAAAGTCGCTCCTCGAAGAGGAAGACGAGCGCCACAGGCGCGCAGGAATGGTGCGGATGGCCATGACCGCCGAGGCGCCCCAGCAACGATACGTGCCAACGGGCATCGCCAGCAAAGCCCGGCCAGCTGCTGTCCTCTCACCAGAACCGACTATCGCCTCCATCCTCCAGCCTGCAAGTGCCTCCGAGCGGGACGTGATCACCCTTTTTGGCGCTCTTGGTGCTGGTTCGAAATCCGTAGAGGATGACGAGCTGCGGAGATCGGGCGGCGGCGGAGGAGGGGCTGGCGGGACGCCGCGCGTCGACCGGCCGCCGGTTATGCGATCTTCTTCCCGCAAGCGGTCATCGATGGAGACGGCGAGCCGGGCGGCGATCGCGGCCGGTGCGCAGGCAGTCGTCATCAAGGTCACATCGACTGTTTCGAGCAGGGCGTCGGCCGTGGGTCTGATGACCTATCTCGGTACGCGGGAGGTCGAAAAGGAAAACGGAGAGAAGGGAAAGGTCGACATCCCGATTATCGACCAGGAGGGTGTGACGATTGCGAGCCGCGAAGAACGGGCGGCCGTTCTGCAGGAATGGCTGTCAGAGTTTCGCGAAGCCTATGCGGTGAACGCAGTTGCCACCTTGTCGATCAATTTGCCGGAGGCGGTGAACGATGAGGATCTTCACGATGCGCTGAACTCGGCGTTCGGCTCCAAGCCCTTTCTCTATGCTCGCAATCCGGACGGTCAGGTTTCCGTCTTTGCTGTTACTGATCTTCCGGCAAGGAAGATTGTCGGTGCGCTCAGGATGCGCGAAAAGGGAGAAGGGCCGGGGCGGGCGGTTGAGAACGCCGAGACCGATATTGCGCGCCGTTTGTCGAACGCCGGTGTCTCGGCCGAGGTCCGCATTCTCGGCGCCGCGGTCTCTGAAAAGTCGGGCCGCTATTTCCTCGAGAAGTTCCTCCGCACGGAAAAGCATGCCATCACTAGCGCCGGCGAGCAGGTGCAGCGTGGCCCGGCGATCAAGAGCATGGTAGACAGCATCTGGCGGAATTGGTCGAGCGACATCCGGACCGTCGAGCCGCGCAATGCCTTCCATGTGATTTTCTCCGCCCGAGCCGGGACGGATGCGGAAGCGATGAATCGTGCCGTTCGTGACTTCCTTAGCGAGCAGGTGGCCGGCCATCGCTGGATCACGGCTCATCACCCCGATACCGGTCATGTGCATGTCCACACGATGATCTCGGCACGCGACGATATCGGCAAAGCATTGCGGCTAACGAAGCCGGAGCTTTATGCATGGCGGGAGCGGTTCGCAGCGAAGGCGCGCGAGCACGGCATCGCCATGGTCGCTACACGTCGCGCGGATGTTGCGGCGACCCGACCCTATAGCCAAGCACAGGCCGGCGCCTATGAGCGCGGCCGATCCGATCCACGTTATCTGAAGTCTGCTGCGGTCAATCAGCGTGTCGAGCGCAAGTGGGTGGGCGTTGTCGATCGAGCGACACTCTCCAATGGCAACCTCGCGCTCGCCCCGAAATGGCAGGCGACGGCCATCGCGCTGAAGGGGGCAGGGGCGAAGCACTCGGTCATCGCAGCAGCCGACAGGTTCGCAGCCGCGGCGACCACTCATGCACCGCATGCTGCTTTGCGTGCCAGCGGCTTCGTTCTTCTCCGGTTGGAAGTCGAACAGGCCATGGAACGCGAGACGGTGGCTGTTATTCTCGAAGGCGCTATCGGCGTCGAGGCCAAATTGATTTCCGTCGCGGGGAAGTCCGTCCAGGTCCTGGCGCCAACGACCGCGAGCGTCAGCAAGATTGAGCGCGAGTTGGCCAAGCAGGGCGAAGAGTTTGGTCCCGGTTCCGAGACACGGTCCGTTGCCAGAGGTTTTCAGACGCGGTTGCTGTCGCATGGATTGCGTGCCTCCGTCGTCGTCGAGGCGGCCGGCTCCGCGAAGCATAGTGCGCCGTCGCCTTGGCTGCAGAAGAAATTCGATACTTTGACCGAGCGGTCCGCTGCGCCGCCGGACGAGCCACTAGCGGAATTCAAGGCCCTGATCACAACCATTCAACAGCAGAAGGAAAACGCTATGCCCCTATCGCTGAAACAGTTCGACGAGCGCGTTTCGCGTGCCACCAAATCGATGGATCGCCTTGAAGGGATGGTTGATAGCAGCGCCGAGCGCCAGGCGGTCGAGGAAATGCGGCGCGAGATCTCTGCACTGTTCGCGGAGCAGCGTCGCGATATCGAGATGCAGCAGGTAAGGTCGGCTACGGAAACTAATGGGGGAGGGGGTACATCGGCGGCGGCACGTTCAGATGACGGTCAGGCGCAGGGCCGACCGGCCCCTTCTACCGTCGATCCCGCCATCGCGGCACAGCAGCAGGCTATTGCCACTGGCCGCGCCTCTCGGGCCGCCCGCGAGCAGGCAGGCGCGGCGAAAAATGCACAGGATGAACATCGCCAGCAGGTTCTCCACCAAGCGGAACAGGACCGCCAGCGAGACAATGGTCGCGACGGCGCGGAGCGTTAATCCGCCGCTATTCCTGCATCAGGCCATCGAAGACTTCAAGCAGGGCATCGACGATGGCCTGGCCAAGGGCGTTGGCCGTTGCGGCAACTTCGTCTTCGCCGTGGTCACGCGTGGCGATGGCGAGATTGCCGCCTTCGTCAGCAACAATCGCCTTAGCCCGTTCAATTGCCCAAAGGGCGAAATCGCTGCGGCTGGAAATCGTTATCGTCTCGCTCTGCTCGTCCATGGCGTTCACCTTCCGTCTGGCTGCACAACTGGCCGTCTGTTTCGCTGATACTGAAACGCAGCCATATCGCTGGGCGCATATCGGGGGAACCATCTTCAGCATCTATCGACTGAATTCATTCGGAATTTCTACTCTGAGTGTTTGCACCGCGCCGCGTGATCGCCTAGACTCACGGCTGAAGCAGTCACGCGCTGCTTTGGGGCGTGGAAACCCCTCATAGCTAGGCAGGTGCCGCGACATGGCACCACTCTTCGACCTTTGCGGTCGGGGATCCTGCGGCGTATGCAACAGGTTCCTCGGAGCTAAAGGCCGTAGGGCCGTGCTATGCGGTTTCCAACTCCCCGATCACCAGGGGTCAAAGAGCAGAAGCGGGGGCGTACCGCGTTGCTCTGGGAGGAAACCGAGTGTCAGCAGCACCTTCCTTCACATGCTACACCTATTCGCCCACCTTCCAGTCGGCCGGGTCGCGTTGGCGTGACGATGTGGTCCGAAATCCGTTTTTCGGTAGTGCGGAGAGTGCCCGCCAGGCGCTCGTTGATTTACGCGAAGCGGTTTCAAATGAACCGGACCACGATTTACCGCCAATGCATCTAGAGCGGGTCGTGACCGTCCCAGTGACCAAAGAGGTAATGGTCGCGCTGCTCAATAGTGGCGTCGGCGCGATCGTCAAAAAGTACGATATTATCGAAACGATCGGGGAAAATTGAATGGCGAAGACGCCTGACCCGATCGACGTGGAAGTCGGAAGCAAGATCAAAGCGCAGCGGCGCTTGAGGGGTATGAGCCAGGATACCCTGGCTGCCGCCCTCGGCGTCACTTTCCAGCAGATCCAGAAATACGAGAAGGGGACGAACCGGGTGAGTTCCAGCCGCCTCGCTGTGATTGCGAAGACGTTCGGCGTGCCGCCCTCGTATTTCTTTCCCGGTGCGGACGATACGGGGCAAGGTATGGTGGCTGCGGCGCCCGAGCTTGCCAGCTTTCTCGAGACGAACGAAGGGCGTGATCTCAACCTTGCATTCTCACGGATCAGTTCACATAGGATGCGCCGAAAGGTCGTCGGCCTTGTCACGGCCTTAGCAGATGCATTCCGGCGAGAAGACGTTTCCGACACCTGATGTCGGCGCGCACTAATGTTTGTACCGTGACTTCTTTAACAATGCGGCATACCCCCGCGGCTCTTTCTCTTATCTTTTGTAGAGGCCATTGGTAAGGAGATCAAAATATTCCGCTGCAACAGTTTCTGCGCGTTTTTGACCGCCTGGCTTGAACCAGCGGACCATCCAGTTGAGCATAGATAAGACCGAGTGAGATGATGTTGTCACATCCGCCTCACGGAAGGCGCCGGTTGCCATTCCTTCGCGAAGAATTCCGCGAAGTATACTCTCATACTCGATACGAAGCTGATTGGCCTCGGTTTTCAGCCCCGGATTTGCCATGCCGCCGTATCCGATCAGCATGCAGACAAAACCCCAATAGTTTTTTTCAAAGTATGCAGCGTGCGAAACCATGAATGATTTTAGTTTGTCTTCTGCGGTGGTGGACGCTGCAACAGCTCGACTGACGTGTTCGAGCAGTCCGCCCAACGTGCGTACGATAATGGCGTCATAGACAGATTGCTTGGTGTCGAAATAATGGTAGACGGCGGCCTTTGAGACGCCAAGCCGCTCGGCAACGACATTCATGGAGCCATTGTCGAAGCCGCCCTCTCCAAACAAGACTGCGGCCTCGTCAAGAATGCGATCGCGAGCATTTTCGAGAACGGGCGGTCGTCCCATGCGGGGCTTTGTCTTGGTCTGCTTCATTGGGCCTCTGATGTAGGTGTTTGCTCGCGCAGAGTGGGATTTCTCTTTTGCTACCACATTACCAATGCGCAACAAACACCAATACGCCGATCAAACTTCTTGTTGCCAACTTAACGACGGGTCGGAAGGGAAAAAAGAGTCCCTCCAGGAGTTCGGTGACCTAACTTGCTCTGATAACAGCTCTCGACGAGAGCAAGCGCGCCCCAAGATTTCTATTTACTTACCGACGGAACGGAATATAAGTATTTGCATCTGTTACGGAGTAGAGCGTAGGCCGTTATCACGCCCGCGTTGGGTGCGGTGCTGCGTCCTTAAATGGAAGGCAAGGCTGCTATGAAAATCTTGGTCCCAGTCAAGCGGGTCGTTGATTACAACGTTAAGATTCGCGTCAAGGCGGACGGCTCGGGCGTCGAGCTTGCCAATGTGAAGATGTCGATGAATCCGTTCGACGAAATCTCCGTGGAAGAGGCGCTTCGGCTGAAGGAAGCCGGCAAGGCCGAGGAAGTCGTGGTCGTCTCCATCGGCCCGGCCAAGGCCGAGGAAACGCTGCGCACCGCTCTCGCCATGGGCGCCGACCGCGCCGTGCTGGTCGAGACGGAAGACGCCGTCGAGCCGCTCGCCGTCGCCAAGATCCTCAAGGGCGTCGCCGAGGCCGAGCAGCCCGGCCTCGTCATCGTCGGCAAGCAGGCCATCGACGACGATTCGAACCAGACCGGCCAGATGCTGTCCGCTCTTCTCGGCTGGGCGCAGGCCACCTTCGCCTCCAAGGTCGAGATCGGCGACGGCAAGGCGACCGTGACGCGCGAAGTCGACGGCGGTCTCCAGACCATCGACGTGAAGCTTCCGGCCGTGGTCACCACCGACCTTCGCCTGAACGAGCCGCGCTATGCCTCGCTGCCGAACATCATGAAGGCGAAGAAGAAGCCGCTCGACAAGAAGACGCCTGCCGACTTCGGCGTCGACACGAGCCCGCGCCTGAAGGTGCTGAAGACCGAGGAGCCGTCGGGCCGCAAGGCGGGCGTCAAGGTCAAGAGCGTCGCCGAGCTGGTCGAAAAGCTCAAGACCGAAGCCGGCGTGCTCTAAGCAGGAAAGGGAGAACACAACCATGGCCATTCTTCTTCTGGCAGACCACGACAACGCAACCCTTTCCGACCAGACCGCCAAGGCGCTGACGGCCGCTTCCAAGATCGGCTCGGACGTGCATGTGCTCGTCGCCGGCTCGGGCGCCAAGGCGGCCGCCGAAGCCGCTGCAAAGCTCTCGGGCGTGACGAAGGTGCTCGTCGCCGACGATGCGAGCCTCGGCAACAACCTCGCCGAACCGCTGGCGGCGCTCATCGTGTCGCTTGCCGGCAACTACGACGCCATCGTCTCGGCCGCGACCTCGGTCGGCAAGAACGTGCTGCCGCGCGTTGCCGCCCTGCTCGACGTGGCGCAGATCTCGGAAATCGTCGAGGTCGTCTCGGCCGATACGTTCAAGCGTCCGATCTATGCCGGCAATGCCATCCAGACGGTGCAGTCCACCGACGCCAAGAAGGTGATCACCGTGCGCACGGCCTCTTTCGCCGCCGCCGACGAGGGCGGTAGCGCCTCGGTCGAGACGATCTCCGCCGCCGCCGATCCGGGCCTTTCGAGCCACGTCAAGGATGCGCTGTCCTCGTCGGACCGCCCGGAGCTGACGTCTGCCAAGATCATCATCTCGGGCGGCCGCGCGCTCGGCTCGTCTGAAAAATTCCAGGAAGTGATCCTTCCGGTCGCCGACAAGCTCGGTGCGGCCGTCGGCGCATCGCGCGCCGCCGTCGATGCCGGCTATGCGCCGAACGACTGGCAGGTCGGCCAAACCGGCAAGGTGGTTGCACCGCAGCTCTACATCGCCTGCGGCATCTCGGGCGCGATCCAGCATCTGGCGGGCATGAAGGACTCGAAGGTGATCGTGGCGATCAACAAGGACGAGGAGGCGCCGATCTTCCAAGTAGCGGACTACGGCCTTGTCGGGGATCTCTTTGAGGTCCTACCGGAGCTGCAAAAGGCAATTGGCTAACCGCGACTGCCCCACAATTTTTTCCAACGAAATGACAGGAACGCGCACAATGGGCAGGACAGTGTTCGTCAACGGCCAATGGCTGGACGAGACGGCAGCAACGATCTCGATCTTCGATCGCGGATTTCTTTTTGCGGATGCGATATATGAGGTAACTGCCGTTGCTGACGGCAAGTTGATCGATTTCAAGGGCCACACCGATCGACTGAAACGCTCGCTCGAAACGCTCGGAATTCCGATGCCGGTCGCGGAAGGTGAACTCTTGGCTTTGCACCAGGAGATCGCGCGCCGGAATGGCATTACGCATGGCTTAGTCTATTTGCAGATTTCCCGTGGCGCGGAAGACCGCAATTTTATCTACACCGATGGCCTCCGTCCGACGATCGTGATGTTCACGCAGCCGCGCACCATCCTGGCTAACCCTGGCTGGGAACGTGGCATCACAATGAAGACAGCACCTGATGGGCGATGGGCTCACCGGCAGATCAAAACGGTACAGCTTCTCTACTCGTCAATGGCCAAGACGGAGGCGTTGCGCGAAGGCTATGATGATGTGCTTTTCGTGGAGGATGGCCTCATAACGGAGTCAGGTTCAGCGAATTTCCACATCATCACCAAGGATGGCATTCTGATTACGCGGGACCTCTCAAACGCCCTACTGCATGGCATCACTCGCGCGTCGGTTCTGGATCTCGGGGCACGAGCGGGGCTTGAAACACGTCAGGCTGCGGTCACGCTCGAAGAAGCCAAGAATGCGGAAGAAGCGTTCATCACCGACTCCATCAGCTTCGTTATGCCTGTTGTTTCGATCGATGGTCATCCGGTTGGACTTGGCAAACCCGGTCCGGCGACTGCAAAGCTACGCAAGCTCTACATCGAAGATCGCCTCGCCACCGGCATAAACATCGCGGAAAGAGCGGCATAGCCGCTCCTCATTTTTCACCGACCTGTACTTCATCGCAATCTTCCGACCGCGTGCCCCGCTCGTCGACGAAGAATAGGGAATGGAATTATGATCCTGTACCAGCGGTACGCCATCTTCCTCGTAATTCTCTTGGGTTCACTCCTCTCGGTCATGGGCCTCGCGCTTTCGAGCCCTTGGTGGGCAGTCCCTGCCGTGGTTCTTGTTCCGCTCGCGCTGATTGGCGTTTACGACATCAAGCAAAGAAGGCATGCTATTCTTCGGAACTATCCGGTGATCGGCCATATCCGCTTTCTCATGGAAAGCATCCGTCCGGAAATCCGACAGTATATGATCGAGGCTGATCACGAGGAGGTTCCGTTCAGCCGGCAGGCGCGAGGGCTGGTCTATCAACGCGCAAAAGGTGTCGAGGACAAAAGACCGTTTGGGACGATCGAAAATGTTTATGGCGCCGGCTATTCGTGGCTCACCCACTCTGCCACGCCAACACATATCACCGACTTCGATTTCCGGGTGAGTATCGGTGGGAGCAGTTGTCGCCAGCCCTATGATGCCAGCCTCTATAATATTTCCGCAATGAGCTTCGGTGCCCTTTCCGGCAACGCGATTTCAGCTCTGAACCGGGGAGCCAAGAAGGGCGGCTTCGCCCATGACACCGGGGAAGGGGGGATCAGCCGCTACCACCGCGAAGGTGGTGGCGACCTAATTTATCAGGTCGCCTCCGGCTATTTCGGGTGTCGGGAAGACGATGGAAGCTTCTCAGAGGAGAAGTTTGCTGCAATCACTGCCGACCCTCAGATAAAGATGATCGAGGTCAAGCTAAGCCAAGGCGCGAAGCCTGGTCACGGCGGTATGCTTCCGGCGTCGAAAATCTCGCCTGAAATTGCCGAGGCGCGGGGCATTCCCATGGGTGTAGACTGCATCTCACCGCCAGCACACAGCACGTTCTCCACGCCTGTCGGTCTGATGGAATTTGTCGCCAGATTGCGCGAACTATCTGGCGGTAAGCCGGTAGGCTTCAAGCTCTGTATCGGTCATCGCCGTGAGTTTCTCGGCATGGTGAAGGCTATGGTGAAAACCGGAATCAAACCGGATTTCATCGTGATTGACGGTGCGGAAGGAGGAACAGGAGCCGCTCCGGTGGAATTCGCCAATCGGGTCGGCATGCCGATGCTTGAGGGCCTGACCTTCGTTCATAACGCGCTTCGTGGCGCGGGCATTCGCAACGATATCAGGCTCGGCGCAGCGGGGAAGATCATTTCCGCGTTCGATATCGCCCGCGCACTTGCTCTTGGTGCAGACTGGTGTAATTCCGGCCGGGGCTTTATGTTTGCCGTAGGCTGTATCCAGGCTCAGGCATGCCATACGAACAAGTGCCCGGTTGGGATCGCCACGCAAGATCAGGCCCGTCAGCGTGCTATTGATGTAGGTGATAAGAGCGACCGTGTCGCGCGTTTCCATCGCAATACGATGCGCGCCTTGAGCGAGATTGCCGGCGCCGCAGGCCTGACCGATCCTCGCGACTTCATGCCGTACCACTTCATGTTCCGCCAGTCGGACAACGAATTCCTTGATGGCAATGAGGCGTATCCATATTTGCCCGAAGGGTTTCTGCTGTCGGAGGAGGAAATTCCGGAGTTGGCGGATTGGTACGATCGCTGGGACCGGGCGAGCGCGGAGACCTTCGCGCCGCCGGAGATCCCCTTTGGGCCTTTTGCCTCGCGTCGAAAGCGTAAGCCTGACCTGCGGGCCATGGCGTAAAGCAATCTGAAAGTGATGGTTAAGGAAAAAGCCGCAGCCCGACCAGGTTGCGGCTTTTCTGTTCTGCACGCCAACGTTCATTCAGGTGACGAACAACAAGCTGGAATTCGGAAATGGGCGACGAGACGCCGCCCAGCCTTCAATGCTTATACTGACGCGAGGGCGATCGCGATGCCCTGACCAACGCCGATGCACATGGTCGCGAGGGCGAATTTGCCGCCGGTGTTCGCCAGCTCCAGCGCCGCCGTGCCCGTGATCCGAGCGCCCGACATACCCAATGGATGTCCTAGGGCGATGGCACCCCCATTTGGATTCACGCGAGGATCGTCGTCGACGATGCCAAGGTCACGCAACGTCGCAAGCCCTTGAGATGCGAACGCTTCGTTGAGCTCAATGACATCGAACTGCTCCTGGCGCATTCCAAGGCGGGACATCAGCTTTTTGGTCGCCGGCGCAGGGCCAAATCCCATGATCCTCGGTGCTACACCTGCGGTCGCGCCACCAAGAACGCGTGCGATCGGAGTCAGGCCGTATTTCTTGACGGCCGCTTCGGATGCTAGAAGGATCGCCGCTGCACCGTCATTAACGCCTGAAGCATTGCCGGCCGTAACAGTGCCGTCGGCGCGGACAATCGGTCGGAGCTTGCCGAGAGCATCGATGGTTGTCGCGCGGGGATGTTCGTCCGTGTCGACGATCAGTGCGTCGCCCTTCTTTTGCGGGATCGTGACCGGGGTGATCTCTTTAGCGAAGCGGCCATTTGCCTGGGCCTGGGCGGCTTTCGCTTGAGAACGTACAGCAAAAGCATCCTGGTCATCGCGGCTGATCTTGAATTCATCCGCCACGTTTTCAGCGGTCTCCGGCATCGAGTCGACCCCGTACTGCTTCTTCATGAGAGGATTGATGAAGCGCCAGCCTATCGTTGTGTCGTGGATCTCCATCGAGCGAGAGAAGGCCGTCTCGGCTTTCGGCACGATGAACGGCGCACGGCTCATGCTTTCGACGCCGCCGCTAATTACCAGATCAGCCTCACCCGAAACAATGGCGCGCGCACCGGTGATTGTGGCATCCATGCCGGAGCCGCACAGCCGGTTGATGGTCGTGCCGGGAACGCTGACAGGCAGGCCTGCGAGCAACGACGACATACGCGCGACATTCCGATTGTCCTCGCCCGCCTGGTTGGCGCATCCGAACACCACTTCATCAATGGCTTCGAAGTCGAGGTTGGGATTTTGCGCCATGATCGCCTTCAAGGGGATGGCGCCGAGATCGTCTGCCCGCACGGAAGAGAGCGAGCCACCGAAGCGGCCGATTGGCGTGCGGATATAGGCGCAGATGTAAGCTGCGGACATCGGATTCCTCCATAGAGTATGGGTTGATTCAGTCGAGCAACGCGAGATTCCCGACGCGGCCGTCGCCAGCCACGGTTGCGAGAATGCGTTCCAGCCGTTCGCGCGGCTGACGTTTCGCCCAGAAGAGCGGCCCGCCAAGATATTTCGGAAAGCCGTATCCGTTGATCAGGACGAGATCGATATCGGACGATCGCGCAGCAATGCCGTCCTCCAGAACGAGCAGCGCTTCGTTGACGATCGCGCAAAGCGCGCGCTCCTGGATCTCGTCCCGATCAAGCGACCGCGGCGCAGCGCCATATTGCGCCCGCGCCTTCGCGATGAGATTTCTCACGTCTGGGTCTGACGCACGCTGACCATCGTCATACCGATACCAGCCGGCACCAGTCTTTCGCCCGAGCCGCCCAGCTTCAACGAGCCATTCGAGAACCGGAACGTCACCGCTCTTTTCCCCGCGTGCCTCCTGCTTTCGCTTCCGGTTAGCCCAAGCAATATCGAGCCCTGACAGGTCCGATACGCTGAACGGCCCCATGGCAAAACCGAGCGCTTCAAGGGCGGTATCAATTTCATCCGGGCTAGCGCCATCGATGAGCATCGCTTCGCTCTGCGCGCGGTAAGCGTTGTATATGCGGTTGCCGATGAAGCCTTCTCCGACTCCGGAAACAACGGCGACCTTCCGAAGCCGTTTTGCGATCGCAAAAGCAGCCTGCAGGACTTCCGGCGATGTTTCATCGCCCCGAACAATTTCCAGAAGCTTCATGATGTGTGCCGGCGCGAAGAAATGCAGTCCAACAACGGATTGAGGGCGCGCCGTCGCGGCTGCTATGACATTGACATCCAGATAGGAAGTGTTGGTCGCGAGGATCGCGTTAGCCTTAGCGAAACTGTCGAAACGAGCCATGAGGTCGGTCTTCACCGCCAGATCCTCGAAGGCAGCTTCGAGGAGCAGATCACAATCTGAAAGTTCCTCGAAATTATCGACCAATGTAAGCTCGGCGGGATTCGAGGCTTTCGCGAGAAAACCTTCAATGCGGGTCCGAGCGCTTGCCAGAGCCTCTTTTTTGAGGTCCGTAAGCTTCACCGGATAGCCTGCTGCGAGAAAAGCGGCGGCGATCCCCGCGCCCATCGTTCCGGCTCCGACGACACCGACCGTCTTGACCGATAAGGGAGAAGCGTCCGCAAGGCCCTCAATACGCGCGGCCTGTCTTTCCGCAAAGAAAAGATGCCGCAGGGCCGCCGACTCATCGGAATCGCGAAGGCGCCGAAATGCGGTGCGGGCTGACGCGAGCGCGTCATCGAAGGGAACCGTGACTGCCTGCCAGATTGCTTCGGTCTGGTCGAAGACGAAGGGTCGCCCGCGACCGCGTTTCAAGACCTGCTGGACGGCAAGGTCAAACGCCTTGTGATCGAAGGGCTTTGGTTCTCTGTCCCTTAATCTGATCTTCGTGGTCCCGAAGGCACGAGCATAGGCTATCGCATCGTCTGGAATTTTCCCAACAATAGCGTCGATGAGGCCGAGGTTCTTGGCTTCTGGAGCTTTGACTTGACGGCAAGACGCGATCATGTCGAGTGCGGTGACGGCATCAGTCACCCGAGGCAGTCGGACGGTGCCCCCGGCACCTGGAATTATTCCGAAGGTTCCTTCCGGCAGTCCGACGGCAGCCTTTTCCGTCGCGATCCGCGCGTCGCAACCGAGGGCGATTTCGTAGCCACCGCCGAGTGCCGCCCCTTCGATTGCCGCGATGACTGGCTTCGAGCACTGCTCGATGGTTTCAATGACATCCGGCAATGTGGGATCGGTCAGGGGTTTGCCGAACTCCTTTAGGTCGGCTCCGGCGATGAACGTACCGTTTTTTCCAAGAAGGACGATCGACTGAACGTCGTGTTTCGCAGCGAGATGGTTGATGGCGTCGATCATAGCTTCGCGAAGATCGCGCGAGAGCGCATTGACAGGCGGATTGTCGATCGAAACCAGGCCGACACCATCAACGATTTCGGTGGTGGTAAGACCTGAGCCAAATTTCTGAACGAGGGGCGAGGGGGTCTCTGTAGTCATAGCGGGCTCCGTAAGGATTGTTCGAGCCGTCGGTCCAGCCTCCCTCCGACGCCGTGCTTGCAAGCCCGCCGAAGAACGAAGGCTGAGTGAGGGGACGCTTACGAGGCGGCCTTGATCATGTTCTTGGCGATCACAATCTGCTGGATCTGCGTGGTGCCCTCGTAGATGCGGAACAGCCGAGCATCGCGATAGAACCGTTCGATGCCGTATTCGGCCATATAGCCGGCTCCGCCATGAATCTGCACGGCGCGGTCGGCGACTCGACCGACCATCTCGCTTGCGAACATCTTGCAGCACGCGGCATCGGTCGTCACGTCCTGGCCTGCATCACGGCGCCGTGCAGTTTCCAGCACCATGCAACGTGCGGCGTAGGCTTCCGTGCGACTATCGGCGAGCATCGCCTGGATGAGCTGGAATTCGGCGATCGGTTGTCCGAACTGCTTGCGGTCCATTGCATAGCGCAAACTGTCCTCGATCAAGCGTTCGGCCATTGCAACACAGATCGACGAGATGTGCAGGCGACCGCGATCCAACGTCTTCATGGCTGTACGGAAGCCCTGGTTCTCAACGCCGCCGAGAAGCGCGTCGAACGGGACCAGGCAATCCTCCAAAATCACATCCGACGTATGAGAGCCCTTCTGACCCATCTTGCGGTCGATGGGGCCGAGCGAAAGGCCGGGCGTTCCTGCTTCGACCAGAAACGCCGAGACACCTTGGGCGCCGGGCTTCGAGGCGTCAGTGCGTGCGAAAACGGTGAAAAGACCGGCGTGAGGGGCGTTTGTGATGAAGCGTTTCGTGCCATTTATCACATAGCCGTTCTCAGTGCGCTTTGCAGTGGTTCGTACCGACGCAGCATCCGAGCCAGCTTCCGGCTCGGTCAGCGCGAATGAGCTGATGAGTTCGCCGGTGGCAAGGCGAGGCAAATACCGCTGCTTCTGCTCTTCCGTGCCGTCGAGAATGAGGCCGAGCGAGCCGATACCGTTATTGGTCCCGATAAGCGAGCGGAAGGCGGGAGAGGTCTTGCCCAGCTCCAGTGCGATCCGGACTTCTTCCTCCATATTGAGACCAAGGCCGCCGTACTCTTCGGGAATCGTCAGGCCGAATAGACCTAAATTCGCGATCTCCTGGCGGATTTCGACCGGGATAGCATCGTTATCGGCGACCTGTTCCTCGAGAGGACGAAGACGCTCTCTAACGAAACGCCCGACCGTATTCACCAGTTCATTCATCGTGTCTGAATCGAGAGCCATGTAGTCTCACCTGTTCGCTTGCGCCACCAATGGCATTTAAAGCATTTATATACTGTTTGGACGGTAAGTAAATAAGCCGGGAGACCCGATTCGAAAAATACCGAATGAATTCGAGCCGTTGGATCATCAGTCCCGTCAGCATCGCTGCGAATGCGGACCGGGGCATGAAACTCCGGTCCGCTACGCTATCGTGGTCTGCCATCCGTATTTCGCGTACGCTATGCGGCGAGTTCCGCTGTAACTCGATTGAGAACCTTGCCGATCTTCTCGATTAAGAAGTCTGCGTCCCCCACGGTGATCGTGAGAGGCGGGCAAATCGTGAGCGCGTCGACGGCTGCGCGCAAAAGCACGCCCTCCTCGGCGAGATACGCATTTGCCTTGGCGCCCAGTTCTCCGTTCTTGAGGCCGGCTGCATTTGGGAAATTCTGCTTGAACAGTTCCACGGCGGCGACCAATCCAACGCCACGAACCTCTCCCACCAACGGATGATCCGAGAAACGTTGCAGGCCGTCACGCAGGTATTGACCGACGCGTGATGCGTTGCCGACGAGGTCGCGATCTTCGATGACGGCGATGTTTTCGAGTGCCACGGCCGCCGCAACCGGATGCGCACCGCCGGTAAAGCCGTGGCCGAAGGTGCCTATGCGATGGCTCTCGTCAGCAATCGGTTGGTACACCTTGTCATTCACGAGCAGAGCGGAAATCGGAAGGTATGACGAGGAGAGCGCCTTCGAGAGAACCATAATGTCCGGTTTGATATCGTACGTCTGGGAACCGAACATGTTACCGGTTCGGCCGAAGCCGCACACGACCTCGTCAGCGACCAACAGTATATCGTATTTCCGCAGAACGGCCTGAATCTTCTCCCAGTAGGTCCGCGGAGGAACGACAACACCTCCGGCGCCGAGGACCGGCTCGCCGAAGAAGGCAGCGATTGTCTCCGGACCTTCATCGAGGATCAGCTTCTCCAGTTCGTTCGCCCTTCTGGATGCAAAATCCTCTTCGCTTTCACTAGGTTCCGCATCGCGCCAGAAATGGGGGCTGCCCGTACGTAGGACGTTGGCAATGGGCATGTCGAAGGATTCGTGATTGTAGGAGAAAGCGGTCAGGCTGCCCGAGGCCAGCGTGACACCATGATAGGCGCGTTCTCGGGCAATAAGCTTTTTCCGCTGGGACTGGCCGAGCGCATTCGACCTGTACCAGATCATCTTGATTGCGGTATCATTGGCTTCGGAACCGGAATTCGTGAAGAACACCTTGCTCATCGGGACCGGGGCGATCTCTACTAGCTTTTCCGCAAGATCGATCGCCGGCATATGCGTCCGGCTAGTAAAATTGTGGCCAAAGCTCAGGCGTTCCATCTGCCGTGCAGCGGCTTGCACGAGACGCCGCTCGCCGAAGCCGACGGCGACGCTCCAAAGGCCGGCCATGCCTTCAAGGTAGCGCTTCCCGTTGCTGTCGTAGACGTAAGCCCCCTCAGCCCGGTCAATGATAAGCGGCGTCGTCGCTTCATGCTTCCGGGCATCAGTATAGGCGTGGAAGTGGTACGCAATATCCCGCGCTTCATTGGAGTTGGGTATCATCGTCATCTTCATTCACTTTCTTTGTGGAGAGCTGCATTCGCAGCTCTCCTGCTTGATGGTAGGAACGCACGGTCTCACTTCGAGACATCGACACCGAGCCATTTGATCGACATGGCCGTCAAAGTGCCGTCGGCTTTCATTTCTTCGATGGCTTTGTCGATGGCAGCTTTCAGTGCCGGGTCTTTTCGCATTGCGACCGCCTGCTCTTGGGGGGCGAACGGTTCGCCCGCCGTGACGAAGCCCGAATCGGCTTTTTTGATCAGACTCGCCGCGACCATCGTGTCGTTGAGGGCCACGTCGATCCGGCCCGCCTTCAAATCGCGATACATGGTGGCGTCGAGGTCGTAGGTCTTGACGTCCGCGTCAGGGACGTTGGCACGAGCCCATTGCTCGAAGTTCGTGCCGAGCACCGCGCCAACGGCGCGCCCTGAAAGCTTTTCAGGTGCCGTCAGCTCGGCTGCGAGTTCTTTCCGAGTGACCATCTGGATCTTGGTGATCGTGTATGGAACCGAGAAATCGTAGTTCTTCTGACGTTCCGGAGTGATGGTGATCTGGTTGATCACGACGTCGAGCCTACCAGACGCGAGAGCCGCGAGAATGCCGTCAAACTGTGTCGGCACATATCTAGGCGTCAGTCCGAGCCTCTTGCAGAGATCGTTAGCAAAATCGACCTCGAACCCGACGAGATTGCCGGATTCATCCTGAAAATTAAAGGGGGGATAGGTCGACTCGAGACCAATCGCAAGTTCACCCTTTCCGGCGATTGTCGACGGCAAGACGTCGGCTGCGGCCGTGGCTTCCAGAGCGGTCAGGGATGTCAGGCAAAGCGCAGTTACTGCGAAAAATGCCCGTCGGTTTAAGTTGAAATACATGAAGAATCATCTCCATTGAGTTTGAATTATTAAGCGACTAGTCGGTATGTAAAGCCAACATGCGGTCTGAAGGAATATTCTGCAAGTTTACGTCGGCGAAAGATCCGCGCCGAACCATTTGATGGTGAGCGCCTTGATCGTTCCGTCCTTCTTCGCGTCCTCAATAGCCTTGTTGAACATTGCTTTGAGATCCGCATCGCTCTTGCGAAGGCCAACGCCGGCGCCAGCACCTAGCAGGCCGCCCGCAAGCTTCGGCCCGACGACAACCATATCGCCGCCATCCGCGCCCTTGAGAACACCCATCAGGTAGGGCAGTGTATCGAAAGCGATATCAATGCGGCCGGCTTGGAGGTCGAGTACGTATTGTTCGGCGGTCTTGTATTGCCGAATCTCCGCGACGTCGGCGAAGTTCTTCTCGACGAAGAGGGTGTTGGCGGAAGCGGTCAGCACGCCGAGCGTCGAGCCAGGGAGTTCGGAGCGGACCGCGTCGATCTGCTTGGTCGCGGAATCGGCGTCCTTTTCCAGATCAAGGATGGATTCGCCAAGCGGAAGATTTGCGAATTTGCTCGACTTCGTCGTCAGGAAAGCGCGCGGGCTCGCCGCATAAGAGACAGAGAAATCGATCTCCTTCAGCCGCTCCTCCGTGATGTTCATTCCCGCGATGATGGCGTCGAACTTCCCGGCCTGCAGGCTGGGAATGATCGTATCCCAAGGCTGCGATGTGAGTTCGCATTCGACCTCCATGCGTTTGCAGAGGTCATTCGCGAGGTCGACTTCGTATCCCAGGAATTTGCCGTTGGCATCGGTATATGCCCAGGGAGCATAACTAACGTCCATGCCGATCACGATCTTCTTCCACTCCCCGGCATGCGCCGGCATCGTGGGGAGTACAAAGGCCCCTACGATAAGTAGATTGGACAAGAATTTTTTCATCGATAGTCCTCCTCAGTGTGAATGTTGTTGCGTTGCCTTCACGTACATCCATGCAGGGCGTCAGAAAAAACGCACAGATGCACCGCTCCTGGTGAGACCTTTACGGACCCCATCCAAGGTCTTGATATCCATGATTTGCGGATGCGTAGGGGCTAAGCTCTTATCGCAATGCCAAACAGGACAGTCTTCAGGTCTTCTTCAAGCATGGCGGTGAGATCATCGACCGTTGCTTCCTCACTGGTTATGTAAAGGACAAATACGTGCCGTATGACGCTATGGATAATGCGGGCTGCGCTATCCAGATCAACATCATCATGGATCGAGCCTGTCCCACGAAGCTTGTTCAAAGCGACACGCACATGCTTTGCAGTAATCGAGAGGAGCTCACGGAACTGGCTGCGCTGCTCAGGGCCCATGTGTATCGATGCCCCCAGGATCTCCCTCCACACGCCTTTTCTTGAAATATCATATCCATCCAAAAGGACCGATTTGGCGATCAGCACCATCGCCTGGACAGGATCGTTTGGCAGCCGCTCCACAACGCGCGCCAAATTCGGCTCAAGGATATGCCTGTCCTCCTCAAGCAAGCCTAGCAGCAGATCGTGCTTCGATTTGAAAAAGGAGTAGATGGTGGGGACGGAGACGGTAGCGCGCGCGGCGACGGCTTCGAGACTAACCTCATTGAAGCTGTGTGCCGCGAACAAATCACTCGCCGCAGCGAGAATGTTCTCCCGCCTTATTAGGCGTTGGCGCTCCCGCAAGCCCATTCCTGCATGCCTCCCCCCAGACTTTTGATTGATCATGGCCTCACACCGTTTTGAGTTTCAACGCGCTGAAAACTTTTAACGGATGTAAATATTTATGCAATTCCGTGATGACCGCCGGCGGCTGGCGACGCCGACATACGGTCGTCCGACGGACTGTCTGATTGACCTGGCACACTTTCTCGACGCGTCCAAACTTCAATCGAACAAAAACTTTGTATCTAATAAAAATATTCCTTGCAATAAAAATATTTTGTGCGAACTGTGATGCCGCTGGAGGAGCGTGGCTGAGGGAGCGCGGCCGTGCAGGTGTCTCGTAGTTCGACAATTGGGCTATCCCCAATTCGATCAGGCCGCCACTGTGCCCTTCACATCAGTAATTTCTGAAAATGCGCAGTGTATTGGACAAGCTGTGGGTTGGCTGCATGAATTACATTGATCTTGTTGGTTTTGGTGAAGGAGGATGGGGTCGTGTCCTCATCGCTGGCGCGGGCGTCACGTCCGCTGTCGCCGTTTTGGGGTTCCTCATCGGGTCTATTCTTGGCAGCCTCGTTGCCTGGGCAAAAATGTCACCAATCCGTTTGGCTCGTGGCGTCGCCGACGCTTACACGACCACACTGCGAGGCGTGCCTGATCTTCTGGTCATCTATCTACTCTACTTCGGCGGAAACTCACTTTTGTCGACCTTCGCCGGCTTCTTCGGGGCGAACGGTTTTGTTGGAATGCCTACGTTCGCTACTGGGGTTCTCGCGATCGGGATCATTTCTGCCGCTTATCAAGCTGAAGTGCTTAGAGGCGCTTTCAACACTGTTGCCAAGGGCAGTATCGAGGCGGCTCATGCGGTTGGCATGGGCCGTTGGCTACTGTTCAGGCGCGTCGTTGCACCACAGGTACTGCACTACGCATTGCCGGGCCTCGGCAACACATGGCAATTGGCCCTGAAAGAGACGGCCCTCATCTCGGTCGTCGGGCTTGTGGAACTGCTTCGGCAAGCTCAAATGGCTTCGGGTTCAACGCGCCGACCGTTTGAGTTCTTTATCACGGCTGGACTGCTCTATCTGACAATCACCGTGGTCTCGTCGCTTCTCTTCCGCTTCGCCGAGTATCGCTCTGCGTGCAGGATGGGGGGCTAAACAGTGATCGATTTCGGTTTTCTCTGGCAGGCTTTCGTCAGGCTCATTGCCGGTTTGCCTATTACGCTCGAATTGGCTGCAACGGCGATACTTGTCGGGACAGTCCTGGCAACAGCCCTGGCGATTGTTGCGCACCTGCGGGTCCCCGTCGCTTCCCAATGCGTTGCCTTTTTCGTCTTTTGCATACGCGGCTCGCCGCTCCTCCTGCAGATGTTCATCATCTACTACGGCCTCGGACAGTTCCGTCACGAACTCCAGAGTTGGGGTGTCTGGCCGTTTTTCCGTGAACCTTACTGGTGCGCCATCACTGCTCTAGTGCTTAGCGTCGGCGCCTATGGAAGTGAGATCATCCGCGGAGGGCTAAAGTCCGTTTCGGCCGGATTGATTGAGGCGGCAAGGGCTTGCGGCATGTCCGGTTTTCTACTGTACAGGCGCATCATCCTTCCGATCGCATTCCGGCAGGCTTTGCCAGCCTACGGCAATGAAGTCATTCTCGCGGTAAAAGCAACTTCCCTCGCTTCCACCATCACCATCATGGAAGTAACTGGTATAGCTGCGGAGCTAATCTCCCAGACATTTCGCGCTTTCGAAGTGTTTATCGTCGCTGGTGCAATTTATCTGACGCTCAACTTCATAATAACCCGCCTGATCGCTCTACTTGAATACCGTCTGTCACCGCATCAGCGCGATCTCCCCGTCAAAACAAACATTGAGGCGCGGCCATGACGTCAATCGAGACGAATAACGTTCCCGTAATTTCCATTCGCGACCTCCATAAAAACTTTGGCGATCTTGAGGTGCTAAAGGGCATCACGTTCGAAGCACATGAAGGAGAGGTGGTCTCGATCCTTGGATCGTCGGGCTCTGGCAAGTCCACAATGCTCCGGTGCATCAACATGCTCGAAACCCCGAGCGCGGGAACAATCGCCATCCGGGGCGAGGAAATCGCCATGCGAACGACCAAGAATGGAACCCGTCCCGCGGATCGAAAACAGCTCGACCGGATTCGGTCAGACGTCGCGATGGTGTTCCAAGGCTTCAATCTATGGCCACACATGTCGATCCTCGAAAACGTCATTGAAGCGCCGGTCCATGTTCAGAAGCGTTCAAAAACGGAATGTGTGGACGAAGCAATGTCACTGTTGGCGAAGGTGGGGCTTTCCGACAAAGCCAACAGTTACCCCAGACACCTATCGGGCGGGCAGCAGCAACGCGCAGCGATTGCAAGGGCGCTTGCTCAGCGGCCAGCAGCCATCCTGTTCGATGAGCCGACATCGGCGCTAGACCCGGAGCTTGTCGGGGAGGTCCTGAAGGTCATTCGAGATCTGGCTAAAGAGGGACGAACAATGCTCATTGTCACCCACGAGATCAATTTCGCACGGGAGGTTTCGAACCGCATCATTTTTCTGGAAAAGGGTACGCTCATCGCGGACGCGCCGCCCGCAAAACTCTTCTCTGAAGATGCACCGGACCGCTTCAAAAAGTTTATCTCCAAAACCTTACACACTTCCTCCTAGGCCGTCCGCGGCTCCGGTTGTGCGGTGCGCCACAACGCTATCGTGTAGCCTCCAAGACACTAAATTCTGAGCGGCGTGGCGATTGACATGCCGCTATCAGTTATATACTGTTCGGACGGTAAGTAATTAGGTCGCTTCCGCCCGAGTAGTCTGGTGCATTAAGCGGCTCGATTCACCGTGAGGAGAAGAGCTGCCCCGCCTCATCCGCGTAGGCCTTTCTCCGATATTTTGTTGAAACGGATAGAGGAAGGATCGCGTTTCCGATGAGCGTCGCACTGAACGGAATCAAGGTTCTCGACCTGTCTCGCGTTTTGGCCGGCCCCTGGGCAACAATGACGTTGGGTGATCTCGGTGCTGACGTGCTGAAGATTGAGCAGCCTGGAACCGGGGACGACACCCGGACGTGGATGCCGCCGGCTGTGGAGGGTGTTTCAACCTACTATCTGGGCGCAAATCGCAACAAGAAGAGCGTTGCGATCGACATCGGCAAGCCGGAAGGAAGAGATCTGATCATTGAACTCGCAAAAAAGAGCGATGTCCTGATCGAGAACTTCCGCCCGGCCTCGCTCAAGAAATTCAAGCTCACCTATGACGATCTGAAGGACATCAACCCTCGGCTCATCTATTGTTCCATATCGGGTTATGGCCGCGGTCACGAGCTGGAGGAGCGTCCGGGTTACGACTTCATTATCCAGGCTGAATCTGGATTCATGTCGATTACGGGCGAAAAGGATGGCGAGCCGATGCGGCTCGGTGTCGCCTTCATCGATCTCATATCGGGCATGAATGCCGTGCAAGCAATTCTCGCTGCCCTGTTTATGCGCGAACGAACCGGAAAGGGCCAGTGGCTCGACATCAGCCTGACCGACAGCGCGATGTTCATGTTGGCCAACGTCGCGTCGGGTCATCTCAATACCGGAAGAGAAGCGTTGCGCTATGGCAACGCTCATCCGAGCATCGTACCATATCAACTGTTCGATTGCGTCGATGGCCGAATTGCACTCGCAGTCGGAAACGACGAACAGTTCCGGCGGTTCTGCAAGATCATCGGTCTGCCGGATCTCGCGATGGATGAGCGGTTCGTCACCAATAAAGGACGAACCGAGGCGCGTGATGAGTTACTGCCGATCATCGAGGACAAGTTGCGCGATCGTAAACTGCATGAGCTTCTCGCCGAACTTCGCGCCGTCGGAGTCCCGGCTGGCGAGCTTCGCACTGTCGGCCAGGCGTTCGCTAGCGATGTTGCAATCCTTCGGGACACTGTCGTTTCGGTTCCTTCCGAAAGGATCGGCACCTTCCGCTCCGTGCGCAGCCCGTTGCGCATGTCGGAAAGTCCGTTTGCTCCGCCGACAGTTCCACCCGAGGTCGGCGAGCATACCCGCCAAGTCCTTCAGGCCGAGCTGGATCTGAGCGCAGATCGGGTCGATCAGCTTTTGGAGATGGGCGTAGTTGCCGGTATCCCGGCGACGGGCGGAAAGTAGCTCCAATGCAGAAGGAGCGCGTCCGCCGCCAAGGTCGTCCACCGACGATGGAGAATGCGCGCGGCAAAATTCTCGATGAAGCGGCCGAGTTGTTTGCGCACGAAGGTTTCGATGGAGCCTCGCTGGGCAGTGTCGCGGAAGCTGTCGGTGTCACCAAAGCTGCTATTTATCACTACTTCCCGAACAAGAAAGAAATCTACGAGGCAATTATCGTCAGGACACTGCAAGGCCTTCTTGACGCAGTGACGATGGCCGTCGACGGCCAGCACGACGCGCCCGAAGCGCTTTGCCGCTTCATGACGGCACACGCCGACTACTTCGAGACCCACTACCATGGGTTTGTTACGATGCTGGTGGGTTATGGCGGGATGGAGAACAACGGACTTCTTGAGGAAGCCCAGGACCTACGCGATGCCTATGAGGAGCTTCTTCGGAGTATCGTGCTCGCCGGCATCGCCAACGGCCGCTATCGAAACACGGATTCCCGTGCGATCAGCCGAGCGATCCTTTCGATGCTTAATTGGATGGTTCGTTGGTTCAAGCCCGGACACGGGCGCCCCGCTTCCTCTTTCGCGATGGAATACTGCGAGATCATTCTCAACGGCCTCGGCACGAACGGTCAGGCCATGGATCACGACAAGCGTCAGGAGCCTTCGGACAGGCGCCGAGGTTACGAAAACGCATCGATAATCAAGCGAGCCGCCGACCCTGTTGGCGACTCGGTTTCGCAGCAACACCCCGTGAATTGGAAGAGGAATTAGACATGGCAGACATCCACACTTCGGCCGCTGCGGTCTTCAAGCCGTCGAACGCCCTGTCGAAGGTCGGACCTTCGGCAATCTCCCGCATGATGGCCGCGACGGCAGAGCTTAGCCGCCAAGGCCGCGATATTGTCGGTCTTCACGTCGGTGAGCCGGATTTCGATACACCTGAGAACATTCAGGAAGCGGCGATCAAAGCGATGCGTGCTGGGGATACCCACTATACCGCTCTCGATGGCTCGCCGGCGATCAAGGCTGCCGTGCGCGAGAAATTCAAACGCGAGAATGGACTCGACTTCACCGCAGATGAGATCGTGGTGACGACAGGCGCAAAAATGCTCCTTTTCAGTGCATTCTTTGCCACGATCCAGGCTGGTGACGAGGTCATCCTTCCGGCTCCGTATTGGGTCAGCTATAGCGACATCGTCGAGATGATGGGCGCGACGCCCATCATTCTCCAGACGCGTTCCGAAGATGGGTTCCGCCTTCGGGCAGAAGATCTGGAACGGGCCATCACGCCGCGTACGCGCTGGCTCCTAATCAACTCGCCGTCCAACCCGACCGGCTCCATCTATCGCAAGGAAGACTACGAACCGATCCTCGATGTGCTCGCACGCCATCCGCAGGTATGGTTCATGGTCGATGATATGTATGAACACCTCATCTATCAGGATGAGGCCTTCGTCACACCAGCTCAACTGCGGCCCAACCTGCGAGACCGGATTTTGACCGTGAACGGTGTGTCCAAAGCCTATGCGATGACGGGCTGGCGTATCGGTTACGGCGGCGGTCCGGCGCCGCTGATGAAGGCGATTCGTGCGGTTCTCAGCCAATCCACCTCTTGCACCTGCTCGATTGCGCAGGCCGCAGCGGCTGAAGCGCTGACCGGGCCACAGGAAAGCGTCAAGCAGTATCTCAGCGAATACCGCAAACGCCGTGATCTCGTGATGGCGGAACTCGCCACCATTCCGAATCTTGCATGCGAGGCACCGGCCGGTACGTTCTACGCTTTCGTCGACTGGCGTCAGCTTGTGGGCGGCAAGACTTCGTCGGGTCAGGTGATTGGCGATGACGAAGCGCTATGCAACTACCTTCTCAATGACTGGGGCGTGGCTGTCGTACCCGGCTCGGCGTTTGGCAGCTCCGGTTTCTTCCGGATTTCGTTTGCCAGTGCGGAGTCTGCCTTGCGTGAGGGCATGGCCCGCATTCGCAATGGCTGCGCTGCGCTCTCGCTCGCTTAATGCACGATAATCCTCCGGTCGCCTCCAGATCGCGGCGGCCGGATTGCATTCTGCGGATTTGCCGACGTTAACGCAGGTCTCTTCTATTTGCGCTGGCCTTTGGGGAGGGGCAAGCGATGTCAACTACGAGAGTGCCGGTCCACGAAATCACGGACCTCGCCATGGCGGCTTGTGTTGCGGCGGGGGCAACGGAGGAGATGGCGCGGTCGATTATTTGCGCGCTCATCTCAGCCGATCGGGCCGGACGCCATCAAATGGGAATTGCCCACCTGCCCACCTATCTGGACAGCTTGAAGGTGGGCCGCATTAACGGAAAAGCAACGCCTCGGTTTGACGGGTCGTTTCCAGCATTTCTCCACGCTGATGCGGACGGCGGTGTAGCGCAACACTGCTTCGACCTGGTGTTCAATACCCTCGTTCGAAGCGCCCGAACTTGCGGAATCGCCGCATTGGCCCAACGAAACAGCTACACTACTGGAGAACTCGGATATTATGTGCGAAGGCTCGCCGAGGTGGATTTAGTCGCATTGGCATTCACAAACGGGCCGGCTTTAATGGCAGCGCGCATTGGTGGCGAGCGGGTGTTTTGCACGAATCCACTCGCGTTCGGGGTGCCCCTACCGGCGCCAATGAGCCCCATGGTTATCGACCAGGCGTCGAGCGCGACAGCGTTTGTGAACATCAAGAAGGCAGCATTGGCTGGAGAAGCTATCCCTGGCGGGTGGGCTATCGATGCCGCAGGCGTTCCAACGACGGATCCCGCACAGGCGATATTAGGAGCACTCCTACCGTTTGGCGGTTACAAAGGCGCAAATCTTGCGCTCCTCGTCGAGATAATGTCGGCGGGTCTGTCTGGAGCTGCGTGGTCGCTTGACGCTGGCGATCTTTATGACGGCGACCGTCCGCTCGACACCGGACTTTCAATCATCGCGCTGGAACCTGAAGCAGCGACTAGTGGGTTTGGAGAGCGCGTCGCTGACCAACTTGAGCGCCTTCGCGCGAAAGGTGTGACAATCCCCGGCAAGCGGGATCCGCATGGAGGCATCACCTCACAGGAGTTTTTTGAGATTGAAGTCAACCTGAAGGAAAGGTTGGTCGCGCTCGCCGGCGAGTCGTGATCCATGTGTTCTTGCGCTAGCGCCGGCAGCGCAGGGGATGCGTAATTCCACGAGCATCCTTGAGAATCGAATCAACCCTGCTTGACGATCACACGTTATTTATATACCGTCCAGTCGGGAACTAAGTCGAATTGGCCAATCACGGCCGCAATATGGGAGAGTAGGCAATGAATCTTTTCAATCGGCGTCAATTCGGGGTTGTCGTCATGCTCGGCATGGCCGCGATCGCAGGTGCGGGCACTGCATTCGCGGAGCCGGCCAAGGGTGTGCCGGAAGCAATCGCGAAAAAAGGTGAGCTGGTCGTCGGCCTCGAGGGGACCTATCCCCCTTTAACTATCAGGACGAGTCCGGCAAACTCGTCGGCTTCGACGTCGATTTCGCCAACGCGCTTTGCGAACGCCTCGGCCTGAAGGCGAACTTCTCGCCGACGAAGTGGGACGGTATCCTCGCCGCACTCGGTTCCGGTCGTATCGACGTGGTCATCAATCAGGTGACGATCACCGAGGAGCGCCAGAAGTCCTATGATTTCTCGACGCCCTACACGATCTCCGGTATCCAGATCATCACCCGTCCGGAACTCAAGGACACCCTGACTTCGCCCGACAAGCTCGCTGGTCATGCTGTCGGCGTCGGTCTCGGCACCAACTTCGAACAGTATCTCAAGGAAAATGTCCCCGGCGCCGATATCCGCACCTATGACGACGAGCCGACGAAGTACAACGACCTGAAGTCGGGCCGTGTCGATGCCGTGCTCAACGACCGTGTGGTCGCTGCCGACTATATGAAGAAGACCGGCGGTATCTTCGTTCCGGGCGGCGAGTCGTTCGCCAAGCAGGAACAGGGCGTAGCGCTTCGCAAGGATCCTGAGTTCAAGGCAGCTATCGACAAGGCAATCGCCGACATGCAGGCCGACGGCACCATGAAGTCAATCTCTGAAAAGTGGTTCGGCATCGACATCACGAAGTAACCCAGCACGCCCTGCGGGCTCTCCAATCTTCGAGGATGTCTACGAATGCAATCTAGTATCGATCTCATCGTACAGTCCGCCCCGTATCTTCTGCGGGGTGTGGTCTACACCATCGGCCTGAGCGTTGCCTCGATGGCATTCGGCCTCGTTTTGGGTTTTCTGATCGCTTTGGCGCGTTTGTCGCCAAAGCGGATTCTCAGTATACCGGCGCGCATCTACGTGTCGTTCATCCGCGGCACTCCGTTGCTGGTGCAGCTGTTCATCATCTACTACGGCCTACCGGAATTCGGGATTACGCTCGGTCCCGTGCCGTCCGCATTGATCGGCTTTACACTTAGCGTGGCGGGCTACAATGCGGAAATCCTCCGTTCGGCAATCTCCGCCGTGGACCGCGGCCAGTGGGAGGCAGCTTCGACCATCGGGATGACGTGGACGCAGACGATGCGTCGCGTGATCCTTCCCCAAGCGAGCCGTATAGCCATTCCGCCCCTTTCCAATAGCTTCATCGCTTTGGTGAAGGACACCTCGCTTGCCGCGACGATCCAGGTTCCCGATCTTTTCCGCGAGGCCCAGCTCATCACGGCGCGAACCTTCCAGATTTTCGCAATGTATCTCGCGGCTGCCGGCATCTATTGGGTGATCTCCACGGTACTTTCGTCGTTGCAGTGGGATCTCGAACGCCGCGCGACGCGCCACATTCAACGAAAGGCGTAACGCGATGACCAACAAATCCATGATCGAAGTTCGCGGCCTTCATAAGTCTTATGGCACGTTGCAAGTTCTGAAGGGGATCGACCTGGAGATCGCTCGCGGCGAGGTCGTCGCGGTAATCGGGCGGTCCGGTTCAGGCAAAACCACCATGCTGCGGTGTCTGAATGGACTGGAAGAAGCACAGGTCGGCACCATCCGCCTCGGTGAGCATACGATCAACTGCACTGTGCCGCTAAGCCGGCAACAGGGCGAGCTTCGCGCCCTTCGCCTTCGTGCCGGCTTCGTATTCCAGAACTTCAACCTCTTCCCACACCGAACCGCTCTTGAGAATGTGATCGAGGGGCTGGTCATCGTCAAAGGCATGGCGAAAAAAGAAGCTGAAGCGCGAGGGATGGCTCTTCTGGAGAGGGTAGGGCTTGCCGCGAGAGCAGCGGCGTATCCTTCCCAGATGTCGGGCGGACAACAGCAGCGTGCGGCCATCGCGCGTGCGCTTGCGATGGAGCCGGAAGTCATCTTATTCGATGAGCCCACCTCCGCGCTCGATCCAGAGCTTGTCGGTGAAGTGCTTGATGTCATCCGCTCGCTGGCCCAAGAGCATCGGACGATGGTCATCGTCACCCATGAAATGAACTTCGCGCGGGACGTCGCCGACCGCACGATCTTCATGGATCAGGGTGTCGTTGTCGAGCAGGCTCCGTCCAAGGAACTCTTTGCCCAGCCAAGGGAAGAGGCGACCCGTCACTTCCTGCGTCGTCTGGGATAACTCTCCCCCTCAGGCTGGCTGATTTGCCGGGCTCGCCGCGAGGCAAGCTCGGCGATTTGCGTTGACAACCCTCGAAAGTCGGGTTTCCCCGGAGGCAGCTATTGTCCTCTTGCTGCTTCTCCTCGTCTTGGTATTTGCCGGTCAAGGCACTGAATTATCGATCAATACCAATTGACAACATACTTCCTGTTATTTACCTTCGGGACGGTAAATAAATGCGTTAGCACTATATGGTGTCAGTGCCGTGCGGAGAGGAGCGTAGGCTATGGCTCATCAGGTCGTGGTGATCGGCGCCGGCATCATTGGCGCATGCACTGCACTCGCCTTGGCGGAAGACGGATGCAAGGTGACGCTCGTCGAACCCGAGGAGCCTGGCGGCCCGCAGGCGGCGAGTTATGGGAACGGTACCTGGATCAGTCCGGGCTCGATCATTCCCGTCGCGACTCCGGGACTTTGGAGAAAGCTTCCGGCCCTTCTTGCCGATCCTTCCGGTCCGTTGGTCGTGCGCTGGAAGGCGCTGCCGAGCCATTTGTTCTTCCTGGCTGGTTTCCTTGCCGCCGGATCGACCAGAAAGCGTATGGCGATGATCGCAGAAGCTCTTGCTGGGCTACTTGCTGGCGCGCCCGCGCAATACGAGATGCTTGCAGTGAAGGTTGGGCGAGTTGACTTAATCAAAAGAAACGGCCTTCTCCATACCTTTTCCGATCGCGCCGCCTTTGAAGCGGAGGCGAGTTTCTGGCGGCTTCGGCGCGAGCATGGGATTCGCTGGATCGCTTTGGACGATGACGCGTTACGCGCTTGCGAACCCCAGCTCTCCGAGCGATATCGCTTCGGGGTGCTCGTGGAAGATGGGGCGCAGTGTGTCGATCCCGGCGCGTTTGTTGCTCAGATAGTGGCGACGGCGAAGCGGTCAGGTGCAGAACAACTGAGGGCACGCGCCCTCGGTTTCGATTTCACGCCGGCTGGTCTTGCCGCTGTTCGCACGCCTGAAGGATCAATTCCCTGCGATTACGCTGTCGTCGCAGCGGGTGTCCATTCGAAGACTTTTGCGTTGGAAGTTGGTGACCAGATTCCATTAAAGAGCGAGCGCGGCTACCACGCTGTTATCAAGAATCCGAAGATCCAGCCTTGTCAGGCGGTAATGCCCGCCGACGGTAAAATGGCAATCAACATGACACCCGCAGGTGTCAGGATAGCCGGGCAGGTGGAGATCGCGGGTGTCAAGGCTGCGCCTGATTGGCGTCGCGCGGAACTCCTTGTCCAACACGCGGTAAATGCGTTTCCAGGGCTGGGAAACCGCGACGACATGATTGTTGATCGATGGATGGGGCATCGGCCTTCGATTGCCGATGGCCTGCCGGTGATCGGCCGCTCTCGCTTTTCTCGCCATGTGATTCATGCGTTTGGTCACGGTCATGTCGGCATGACGGCGGCGCCCAGAACCGCGGAGATCGTCGCGGATCTTGTCGCCGGCCGAGAGCCGAGCGTCCCGATCGCGCCGTTCTCCCCGCAACGATTTCCCTACTACCACTACAACCCTTTGTCGTAACTAACAGGTGCAGAAATATGTCCTCTCAAGCAGCCACCAATCAGATGAACGGCGCTGAAAGCCTGGTTCATTCCCTCCTGAATTCCGGCGTCGACACATGCTTCGCCAATCCTGGCACCAGCGAGATGCACTTCGTCGGAGCGCTCGATCGCATCCCAGGCATGCATTGTGTTCTCGGCCTTCAGGAGAACATTGTCACTGGCATGGCTGACGGTTATTACCGGATTGCGCGCAAGCCAGCTTGCACACTGCTCCATTGTGGCCCTGGCCTCGCAAACGGCATGGGCAATCTCCACAATGCGCGGCGTGCTCGCGCCGGCATCGTGAACATCGTTGGCGATCAGGCGACCTATCATCGCCCCTTTGATGCGCCGCTAACCGCCGATACAGAAGGGATGGCGCGGACCGTGTCGCATTGGGTTCGCACCAGCACCGACGTTGCCGAGGTCGGTCGCGATGCGGCTGTCGCAGTCCAGAACGCTCGTGCTGTTTCCGGCCAGATCTCGACGCTCATTCTGCCCGCCGACGCGTCGTGGAACCCTGGCGGCCTTGTCGCTGATCCGCTGCCCGTTCCCGCCGCTCCGCCGATTGACCCTCATGCGGTCGAAAACGTGGCACGAGTCCTTCGCTCGAACCGCAATGTCTTGATCCTCCTCGCGGATCAGGCAACGCTTGCTCCCTCTCAGCTTCTTGCATGGCGTGTTGCCGAAGCGACTGGCGCGCACCTGCTCGCTACCTACACCAATGGTCACATGCAGCGCGGCCGTGGCCGTCTTGCACTCGAACGTGTGCCCTACGGGACGGACGCCGCGATACAGGCACTGAGCCAGTACAAGCATATCGTCCTCGTCAACGCGAAAGCGCCGGTCGGTTTCTTCGCTTATCCGGGCAAGCCATCGACGCAGTATCCTTCGAATGCCCAAATCCATGTCCTGTCCCGTTTCGACCAGGATTCGGTAGCAGCCCTGCAGGCGCTCGTCGACGAGCTTGGTGCTCCGGAAGTGGCGATCCCGGATGCAGGTCCGCGTCCAGAGCCTGCGCGCGGGGCTACGACACAGGAGAACCTGGCCGTCACCCTCGCGGCGCTGATGCCCGAAAACTCGATCGTATCCAACGAGAGCATCTCGTACGGCCGCGACTTCTACAAGCTCACACACAATGCCCCAGCGCACGACTGGCTGAATCTTGGCGGCGGCGCGATCGGTGACGGCCTTCCGGTTTCCACCGGCGCCGCGGTCGCTGGTGGTGGTGATCGGCGCGTCATTAGCCTGCAGGCGGATGGCTCCGCGATGTATTCGCTTCAGTCGCTCTGGACCCAGGCCCGCGAAAAGCTGCCCTGCACGACGATCCTGCTCAACAATCGGAAGTACAACATCCTGATCGGTGAGTATAAAAACGTCGGCGCCGTTCCCGGCCCGACGGCAATGGGGATGCTTGACCTCTCGAACCCCGACCTCGACTGGATCAAGCTGGCAAACGGCATGGGTGTCGAGGCGGCACGCGCGACAACGATGGAAGAGTGCGCCGACCTGATGCAGCAGAGCTTCAAGCAGAAGGCGCCGTTCCTCATCGACCTCATCATCTAACGCCATCGATGCCCGCTTTTTGCGGCGGGCAACAACCTTCCTTTCGAAAAATTGGAGACAACAATGCTGGAAAAGAAATTGTTTTACATCGATGGCGAATGGGTGGCACCGCTGGAAGCCCGCGAACTCGCCGTTATCGATCCGTCGACCGAAGAGGCCTGCGCAGTTATCAGCATCGGTAGCCCCGCCGACGCCGACCGGGCCGTCGCGGTCGCCAAGCGTGCGTTCGAGAGCTGGTCGAAGACTGCCCCCGCCGAACGTCTCAAGCTGGTCGAGCGCTTGCTCGAAATCTACAAGCGTCGCGCGCCGGAAATGGCCCAGGCAATCAGCCTGGAGATGGGCGCGCCTATCGACATGGCGCTGGAAAAGCAAGTCGGCGCCGGCACCTGGCACATCTCGAACTTCATCACCGCATTCAAGGACTTCGAGTTCATCCGGCCGCTCGGTCCGCATGCTCCCAACGACCGCATCCTCATGGACCCGATCGGCGTTGTCGGCCTCATCACTCCTTGGAACTGGCCGATGAATCAGGTGACCCTCAAGGTCATCCCCGCGCTGCTGGCGGGCTGCACCATGGTCCACAAGCCCTCCGAGATCGCGCCGCTTTCCTCGATGCTGTTCGCGGAATACATCGACGAGGCTGGTTTCCCCAAGGGGGTCTTCAATCTCGTCAACGGCGATGGTGCTGGCGTAGGCACGCGTCTGTCCTCGCATCCCGATGTGGAAATGATCAGCTTCACGGGCTCCACGCGCGCCGGCGTCGCGATTTCCAAGACCGCAGCAGAAACTCTGAAACGGGTCGTCCTCGAGCTTGGTGGAAAAGGTGCCAACTTGGTGTTTGCCGACGCGGATGCGGAAGCGGTGAAGCGCGGTGTCCTCCATTGCTTCAACAATACCGGGCAGAGCTGCAATGCGCCAACGCGTATGCTGGTCGAACGGTCCATCTACGATCGCGTCGTTGATGAGGCGAAGGCGGTTGCGGAAAGCCTCGTGGTCGATTCCAGCCACAAGCCCGGCAACCATATCGGACCGCTTGCCTCGGAGGCGCAGTTCCAGAAGGTCCAGGAAATGATCCAGAAGGGAATCGACGAAGGGGCGCGTCTCATCGCTGGTGGTCTCGGTCGTCCGGAAGGGCATGAACAGGGCTACTTCGTCCGTCCGACGATCTTTGCCGACGCCAACAATGATATGGCAATCGCACGGGAAGAAATCTTCGGACCGGTCCTGACGATCATCCCTTTCGACACCGAAGAAGAGGCTGTCCGGATCGCTAATGATACGCCTTATGGCTTGTCGAACTACGTCCAATCCACCGACGGCGAAAGGCGTAACCGCGTCGCCTCGCAGCTCCGCGCCGGGATGATCGAAATGAATGGCAATCCTCGCGGCGCGGGTTCGCCGTTCGGCGGTGTGAAGGCATCCGGCCGGGCTCGCGAAGGCGGCATTTGGGGGATTGAAGAATTCCTCGAAGCCAAGGCGATCTCGGGCTGGGCGGGTTCGAACCCGGCTTGATCGAATGTCCAGCAGCGCATCGCAGCATAATGCGATGCGCTGCATTTCCCCGCAGCATATTCGGGACCCTTCTATGCGCTACTCCGCCCTCTCCATTTTTGCGAACGGCCTCTTCGGTAACAGATGGTGGAAGCCAGCCTGGCGCAGCCCCGAACCGAAGCCGCATTATGATGTCATCATTGTCGGAGGCGGTGGTCACGGACTTGCGACGGCCTACTATCTCGCAAAGGAATTCGGGCTCTCGAACATAGCTGTATTGGAAAAGAGCTACATTGGGTCCGGCAATGTCGGACGCAACACGACCATCATCCGCTCGAACTATCTGCTTCCGGGAAATAATCCTTTCTACGAATTCTCGTTGAAACTCTGGGAAGGGCTGGAGCGGGAACTCAATTTCAACGCCATGGTTTCCCAACGCGGCGTGCTCAATCTCTTTCATACGGACGGCCAGCGCGACGCCTTCATTCGGAAGGGAAACGCCATGCACCTCCATGGCGTCGATGCAATGTTGCTCGATCTCGATGCAGTGAAGGCAATGGCACCGTACCTGGGCTTCAACAACACGCGTTTTCCTATTCTGGGCGGGTTCCTTCAGGGCCGTGGCGGCACGGTTCGCCACGATGCCGTCGCCTGGGGCTATGCCCGCGGCGCCGACAGCCGCGGCGTCGATATCATCCAGAACTGCGAGGTCAACGGAATACGCCGCCAGGGCGGAAAAGTCATTGGCGTTGAGACCAGCCGCGGCTTCATTGGCTGCGGCAAGCTGGCATTGGCCACGGCCGGCAATTCGTCAAGGCTTGCGGAGATGGCCGGCCTCAAGCTTCCGATCGAAAGCCATGTGTTGCAGGCGTTCGTGTCAGAGGGACTGAAACCCTTCATCGACTGCGTCGTATCGTTTGGAATGGGGCATTTCTACATATCGCAATCAGATAAGGGTGGCCTGGTCTTCGGCGGCGACATTGATGGTTACAATTCCTATGCTCAGCGCGGCAATCTGGCGACCGTCGAGCATGTCGCCGAGGCGGCGAAGACGATGATCCCTTCGCTTTCGCGCGTTCGTATTCTTCGGTCCTGGGGGGGTATCATGGATATGTCCATGGACGGTTCGCCCATCATCGATCGCGCGCCAATCGAAAATCTCTATCTCAACGCGGGCTGGTGCTACGGCGGATTCAAGGCGACGCCGGCATCCGGCTATTGCTTCGCCCACTTGCTCGCTCGCGGGACATCGCATGCGACCGCATCGGCATTTCGTCTCGACCGCTTCGAGCGCGGTTATCTGATTGATGAAACCGGAAGCGGCGCACAACCGAACCTGCACTAACCCCTGCCGATCTGGATTGAACGAATGGCAAGTCTTATTCCCTGCCCACATTGCGGCGGCCGCCCAAAGGAAGAGTTCACGGTGAAGGGGGCGGCCCTTCCACGCCCAGAAACGCTGGCCGGTCCGGAAGCGTGGTTCGAGTATGTCTATTTGCGCACGAATCCCCGCGGCCGTCATGACGAGTTTTGGCACCATACAGCCGGATGCCGCCGCTGGCTGATCGTCACCCGCGACACTGCAACCCATGAAATTGAGGCGAGCCGGGATGCTACGCTCGAAGGAGAATACCCTCGATGAGCACCCATCGTCTACCGGCCGGCGGTCTCATCGACCGTGCCGCACCACTAGCATTCACCTTCGACGGTAAGTCGATGCATGGCTTTGCCGGTGACACGTTGGCATCGGCGCTTCTGGCCAACGGTCGTCAACTTGTCGGTCGCAGCTTCAAATATCATCGTCCACGCGGCATCCTAACAGCCGGTGCCTCCGAGCCGAACGCGCTGGTTACGGTAGGCCGCGGCGGGCGCTCTGAGCCCAATACGCGGGCCACGACGCAGATGCTGTACGCCGGTCTGGAAGCCTCCAGCCAGAACCGGTGGCCCTCCCTTGAATTCGACTTTGGCGCGGTGAACGGCCTGCTCTCTCCCTTCCTGGGGGCCGGTTTCTACTACAAGACCTTCATGCGGCCGTCGTGGTTCTGGGAAATGGTCTACGAGCCGCTGATCCGGACAGCCGCGGGTCTCGGAAAAGCGTCGGGCAAAGCGGATCCAGATCGCTTTGAAAAGACCTGGACGCATTGCGATCTTTTGGTGATCGGCGGTGGTCCCACCGGAATAGCGGCGGCCTTGACTGCCGCGCGATCAGGTGCGCGCGTTGTGCTCGTCGATGAGCAGGCAATGATTGGCGGCTCGT
Source organism: Shinella sp. NM-101 (assembly GCF_021401195.1). Lineage (NCBI taxonomy): Bacteria > Pseudomonadati > Pseudomonadota > Alphaproteobacteria > Hyphomicrobiales > Rhizobiaceae > Shinella > Shinella sp. NM-101. The sequence goes on from NZ_JACBFT010000023.1 coordinate 36,776, forward strand.
TTCTTTCGGAAACCGCAACGATTGGCGGCGTGTCAGCTCCGGAATTCGTGCGGCAAGCCGTGGGCGAGCTGAACTCCTTCCCCAATGCGCGGGTGCTGGCCAGTACGACCGTATTCGGTTGGTATGATGGTAACGTTTTCGGCGCGGTGGAGCGCGTCCAAAGGGGGGATAGTGTTGCCGATGCCGGCCGGCTCGCGGAAAGGCTCTGGCGCATCGTTGCCAAGAAGGCGCTCTTGGCCAGCGGCTCGGAGGAGCGCCCACTCGTCTTCGGCGGGAATGACATTCCAGGCGTCATGATGGCGACGGCAATGCGAACCTATTTGAATCGCTTTGCTGTTGCACCGGGTACTCGAACTGCGATCTTCACGACGAATGATAGCGGCTATGCTCTCGCGCGCGATCTCGAAGCGAGGGGGCAACCGGTTGTTGCCGTTATCGACAGCCGAAGTGACGCGAACCCGCCATATTCCGGTGAATTCCGGGTCATCCGCGGTGCGGTGGTTTCGGACGCTCACGGCGGCAAGAGGTTATCTTCAGTCGATATCTGGAACGGCAATCGGAGAGAAAACCTGAAGGTCGATGCCTTGGCAATGGCTGGAGGTTTTAGCCCAATCATACACCTTGCCTGCCACCGCGGCGGCAAGCCCGATTGGTCTGATCAGTATGCGGCATTCCTCGCACCGGAATTGAGCGGGCTCGTCGTTGCGGGCTCTTGCGATGCTATTTCCGGGATCGCCGCATGTCTGGACGATGGTGCTGCAAAGGCAGCGAGTCTCGTCGGCGATCTTGGTTTTCGCGTAGGGCAGCAGGATTTTGGCACCATCGAGGATGATATTGTTGTCCCGCCGGCGCGCGCCTTGTGGTCGATTCCACGTATCCGCGGTAAAGCCTTCGTGGATTTTCAGAATGACGTTCACCACAGGGATCTCGGTCTTGCGGTCCAGGAAGGCTATGGCCATGTCGAGCACGCGAAGCGATACACGACCAATGGGATGGCAACAGATCAGGGCAAGCTGTCGAATGTGAACGCGATCGGTCTCCTTGCCGACGCGCGCGGCGTGTCCCCTAGAGAGGTCGGCACAACGACATTTCGCCCGTTCTATACGCCTGTCTCCTTCGGATCGCTAGCGGGTTCCTACCATGGGGAGCATTTCCAGCCGGTCCGGAAGTCGCCGCTCCACGATTGGGCGGCAAAGCACGGCGCCGTGTTTGTAGAATCCGGTCTATGGTATCGCTCCGCCTGGTTCCCGCGTGACTACGAAACGACCTGGCGGGAGAGCGTCGATCGAGAGGCAACCAATGTTCGGGCGAATGCCGGCCTTTGCGATGTTTCCATGCTTGGCAAAATAGAGGTCCTCGGAACAGATGCGGCGGAGTTTCTGGACAGGGTGTACTCGAATGGCATGCGCAAGCTGCCCATCGGGAAAGCGCGCTACGGCCTCATGCTGCGCGAAGACGGTATGATCTACGATGACGGAACCGTCAGCCGGTTCTCTGAAGACCATTTCTTCATCACCACCACGACAGCCTATGCAGCAGGCGTTCTGAACCATCTCGAATTTTGCGCCCAGGTTTTATGGCCGAATCTCGACGTTCATCTTTCGTCGTCTACCGACCATTGGGCGCAAATGGCGGTTGCTGGACCCCAGTCACGAAATATCCTGCAGCAGATCGTTGATGAAGACCTGTCGAATGCGGCGTTTCCTTTCCTCGGCGCTAGGGAGGTATCACTTTTCCAAGGTCAACTTCATGGGCGGCTGTTCCGCATCTCCTTCTCAGGGGAACTTGCCTATGAACTTGCGGTGCCCGCAGGTTACGGCGAGAGCGTCGCCGATGCGCTGATGATCGCCGGCCAGAACCACGGCCTTCAACCCTATGGGGTCGAGGCGCTCAGCGTGCTCAGGATCGAAAAAGGCCATGTAACCCATAGCGAGATTAACGGTACAGTCGTTCCGGCTGATCTCGGCTTTGCCAAGATGGTCTCGCCTTCCAAAGCGGATTTCATCGGCAAGCACATGCTGGCGCGCGAGGGCCTCCGTGACCCGGAGCGGCCGCAACTTGTCGGGATCGTTCCCCTTGATCACCAAGCGACAATCCGGAGTGGCGCGCACATCCTCGAAAAGAATGCGTCGTGGACGCTGGAGAACGATCAGGGCTATGTGACCTCGACGGCGTTCTCACCGCATGTCGGCTCCAAGATCGGGTTGGCCTTGGTCAAGCGTGGGGCGGCTCGACATGGGGAAGAGGTGATCGCCTACGACAGCCTTCAGCAAGAATTCACTCCCTGCCGGCTTTGCAGCCCGGTCTTCTACGATTCAGAAGGTGAAAGACTCCATGGCTGAGGCTGGTATCAAACATCGGGCCGTCCTTGCTGGTCTAAGACCGATCAACGTGAAGCAAGTCGATCTTCGTGCTTTGCCGGAGGGGTCGATCATTCAAATTCTAGCCCGAAAGGGAGCCGGTGATCTCGCACCGCTCCTGGCAGACCTCACGGCCGACAAAGAGTACGAGGTTCGACCGGCCGCGCCGGGCGAGTGGCTTCTCGTCGGGAATACTGCTTTGGCGCGGGAGGAACTGGACAGTCTTGAAGCAAGTATTCATGCGGTAGGATATGCCGTTGACCAGAGTCATGGGCGCGTTCGCCTATCGCTTGCCGGACCGGCCGTCGAGGACGTCCTTGCAAAGGGAAGCGCGGTCGACTTCGACGCCGCCGCATTTCCGATTGGGAACTCCACGGTGACGCTGATCGGTCATGTTTCCGTTCACCTTACCCGCATGAAGGACAGCGGATTCGAACTTATCGTCGGGCGCAGCCTTGCAGAGGGTCTTTGGCAGGACTTGGCTCGCATGTCCTCCGAACTCGTCTGATAACCCCATATCCCAGGAAGAGAATTTCAATGTCGCACTCGGGCAAGAAAATCGGAACCAATACGCAGCTTGGCCACGCCGGCTATGATCCGCTGTCATTTCATGGCTTCGTCAACCCGCCGATCGTGCGCGCCTCCACCGTTCTGTTTCCGGATGCCGAGACGCTTGCAAGCGAGAACCAGAAATACACCTACGCAACACATGGCACGCCGACGACTGATGCTCTTTGTGCGGCGCTGACGGAACTCGAAGGTGCTGCCGGAACAGTTTTGGTGCCGTCCGGACTGGCCGCGATCTCTGTCCCGCTTCTGACCTTTCTCTCGGCGGGGGATCATGTGCTTATCACCGATTCCGTCTATGGCCCGACCCGTCGGTTTGCGAACGAGGTGCTGCCGCGAATGGGGGTCGCGGTCGAATACTACGACCCGTTGATCGCCGGAGATATCGTCTCTCTGTTTCGCCCGGAAACGAAGGTTGTGTTCTTGGAGACGCCCGGCTCGAACACCTTTGAGATGCAGGACGTGCCGGCGATCGTCGCGGTGTGCAAAGAACGCGCTATCGTCACGATGATCGACAACACCTGGGCGACGCCCCTCTTTTTCAAGCCCATCGGCATCGGCGCGGATATCGTAATCCATGCGGCAACCAAGTATTTTGGAGGACATTCAGACGTTCTGATGGGAACGGTCTCCGCCAACGAGGCATGCTGGCCGAAACTCAATCGCGGGCACATGGTTCTCGGCATGTGCGTAGGGTCTGACGATGCATATCAAATCCTCCGCGGCTTGCGGGGGATGGGCCGAAGGCTCGACACGCACCAGCAGTCAACGCTTGCCATTGCCAATTGGCTCGAAGGCCACCCCAAAGTCGAGCAGGTCTACCACCCTGCTCTTGGAGGCAATCCTGGTCACGCAATTTGGCGACGCGACTTTTCCGGCTCTACCAGCCTTTTCTCGTTCGCCCTGCCGCGTGGAGCAAATCCAAAGAGCTTCCTGAATGCATTGGAGATCTTTGGCCTTGGCTATTCCTATGGTGGCTATGAGAGCCTTGCGGTTCAGGTCGGCCTCTCCGACCGAATTGTTCGACGGCCTGATTTTGAGATGTCGATCATCCGCCTCCAGGTGGGACTTGAGGATGTGAACGATCTGATCGACGACCTTGATCGTGGATTCGTGGCGGCTTTCACATGACCGAAACGGCGGAACTCCCCGAACGCGAGAGTATGGAATTCGACGTGGTGATCGTCGGTGCAGGGCCGGCGGGCCTGTCGGCGGCGATCCGTCTGAAGCAGGTCAATCCTGACCTGACGGTGGTGGTGCTGGAAAAGGGCTCGGAAGTCGGTGCCCATATCCTCTCCGGCGCGGTCGTCGATCCGATCGGCATCGATCGTCTGCTTCCCGACTGGCGCGAGGATGGCGACCATCCGTTCAAGACCGAGGTGACGGACGACCATTTCCTGTTCCTCGGCCCCGCCGGCTCCGTCCGCCTGCCGAATGCCTTCATGCCGCCCTTGATGAACAATCACGGCAACTACATCGTCTCGCTCGGCAATGTCTGTCGGTGGCTGGCGACCAAGGCGGAAGAACTCGGCGTCGAGATCTATCCCGGCTTTGCCGCGACTGAAGTGCTCTACAACGACGAGGGCGCGGTGATCGGCGTCGCCACCGGCGACATGGGCATCGAGCGCAATGGCGAGCCCGGCCCGAACTACACCCGCGGCATGGCGCTGCTGGGAAAATACACGCTGATCTCCGAGGGCGTGCGCGGCTCGCTCGCCAAGCAGCTCATCGCGAGGTTCGATCTCCAGAAGGACCGCGAGCCTCAAAAGTTCGGCATCGGCCTGAAGGAGCTCTGGCAGGTGAAGCCGGAGAACCACCGTCCCGGCCTCGTGCAGCACTCCTTCGGCTGGCCGCTCGGCATGAAGACCGGCGGCGGTTCCTTCCTCTACCATCTCGAAGACAACATGGTCGCCGTCGGCTTCGTGGTGCATCTCAATTACAAGAACCCCTATCTTTATCCTTTCGAGGAGTTCCAGCGCTTCAAGACGCATCCGGCGATCCGCGGCACCTTCGAGGGCGGCAAGCGGCTCTCCTACGGCGCGCGCGCCATCACCGAGGGCGGCTACCAGTCGGTGCCGAAGCTGTCCTTCCCCGGCGGCGCGCTGATCGGCTGCTCGGCCGGCTTCGTCAACGTGCCGCGCATCAAGGGCAGCCACAATGCGGTGCTGTCCGGCATGCTCGCGGCAGAGAAGCTCGCCGATGCCATCGCGGCCGGCCGCGCCAACGACGAGCCGATCGAGATCGAGCAGGGCTGGCGCGACAGCGCCATCGGCTCGGATCTCAGGAAGGTGCGCAACGTCAAGCCGCTTTGGTCGAAGTTCGGCACGGCCGTCGGCGTCGCGCTCGGCGGCCTCGACATGTGGACGAACACGCTTCTCGGCTTCTCCTTCTTCGGCACGCTGAAGCACGGCAAGACGGATGCGCAGAGCCTCGAACCGGCGGCGAAGCACAAGCGCATCGATTATCCCAAGCCGGATGGCGTGCTGACCTTCGACCGTCTGTCGTCGGTGTTCCTGTCGAACACCAATCACGAGGAGGACCAGCCGATCCATCTCCAGCTCAAGAACCCGGATCTGCAGAAGACGTCCGAGCTCGACGTCTATGCCGGCCCGTCCACCCGCTACTGTCCGGCGGGCGTCTACGAATGGGTGGAGAAGGACGGTGAGCAGGTCTACGTCATCAACGCGCAGAACTGCGTGCACTGCAAGACCTGCGACATCAAGGACCCCAACCAGAACATCAACTGGGTGCCGCCGCAGGGCGGCGAGGGGCCGGTCTATCCGAACATGTGAGCCAAACCCTGGCCGAAAAAGTGAATCCCACCAAGAATATGGTGGTCGCGTCTCACTCCATTGGAGATTTGCGTGCGATCACCAATTTGCGAAGGCGAATATCAACGAAGGATATGAACATGGACCAGTCTTTGCTTGGGCAGACGATCTTGGTTACTGGTGCCTCGGGAGGGATCGGAGCAGCGGTAGTGGAGCGACTCGCGTTGGAAGGTGCGAGACCGATCATTCACTACGGAAAGGATGAGGGCAGAGCGCAGAATCTGCTGGCCAGGATTGGAGGCAATGGTCTCATCGTGCAAGCAGACCTGTCTGAAGCCGAGGGAGCTTTCGCGCTTTGGCGGAAATCGGTTGATTTTGCAGGTCGTGTTCACGGCCTCGTCAACAATGCCGGAATCCGCTCAGAAATTTCCATAGAAAGTTCGGCGGCTGACTGGAGGGCCGTGTGGCAGAGGGAATTCCAAATCAATCTCTTCGCTGCGGCCGATCTTTGCAGGGAGGCAATCCTTCATTTCAAAACCGAAGGCGGTGGGCGCATCGTGAACATTGCCAGCCGTGCTGGCCAGCGCGGTGGTGCTGCGGATTCGATGCCTTACAGTGCTGCAAAGGCAGCAATGATCAATCTCACCAAGTCAATTGCCCGTAGTTTCGGCCAGGACGGCGCATCCGCGGTGTGCATCGCACCCGGTCTGGTCCGGACCGATATGGCCGAGCATTTCTTAGCCACGCAAAGCAGGGAAGCAGCGATAGGAGACATACCTATCGGCGACATAGCTGAACCCAAAGAAATCGCGGATCTTGTCGCCTTCGTTCTGCGCTATGGTCAGGACTCGCTGAACGGCGCAACGCTTGATGTCAATGGCGGTAGCTACATTCGTTGACTAACTGGAATATAGCAGTCGCACGCCATTACGATGAGAATAGATAGAATGTTAAACATCGCATTATCGGTTCGTCGGTGTGTGATGTCGATCTATTTGTCGGAGAATGCCGATGCGATATCTTTTTGAACTTTCTTGACCGCCCGTTTTTTTGCGGGCGTGTCGTCGAACAAGGTCAATATCCTGTCGAGTGACCTCTCAGCGTCTGCCTGTCGTTCTGCGCTCTTCATCATTGCAGATTTAAAGTCAGGTCCGTCGCCTCCAATATCACCATCAGGATGGTCGCCGTAGCTCTCTCCTTCCCGTGCAGCATTTGCACCATCAAGAGTTGGAGTAGGCATCGATTTCCTCTGTGGCAGGTTCGCGGCTCCGGAACTCCTCGCGACAAACTTTGCCCCGGCGATCGAAGGCGCTGGGAAGAGCTGATCAGAGGTTGGAGCAGCCTCGAAAATTTCATTGGCAGTGCCGGTCATGCCATTGATACTCTGCTCGCTATTCGGCATGCGCTCTCGCAACCATGCCCGCTTCGTCAATTCACGATCAGCGTAGTAAAAATTGCGAACGCCCAATATGGGCTGCTGGTTTCGCAGCTTGATAATGCACCGGGTCTCGTTCATCGCACCCAGCTCGTCGGGCCGCATGAGCGGACGCATCGAGGTCTTGTGAGACATTGTCGCGCCCTTGCGGTCGAACAGGGTCACGCCAGTCGAAATCGCCTTGTCGACCGTGACTTCCTTCCGTTCGCCGAGGAGCTGCGACACATATCGCTGATCCTCCGGATCCTGCGCTCCGAGAAAGATTTGAGCGCGGGCAGAGTTGACGAGAGTCTGTCGGCCCTCACGGGTATAAACATTGTCGATCGAGCGCAGGGACTGGACGAAGAACCAGCATGGAATGCCATAGCCGCCGAGGACGGTGGCAACGGTGAGGGCATTTTCCAATTTGCCGAGGTTCTGGAATTCATCGAGCAGGACAAGAACGCGGCGCTCGCCGCGCTTCATCATGTTGCGCGACATGTAATCCATGAACTGGACCATCAGCACGTTGAAGATCGGCCCGATCGAGGCGATCTGCTGAATACGGAAATCCAGATAGAGGCTCATGTTTTCGCGGCGCATCGCACGGATGTCGAAGGTCGATCGTGCAGTTGCACGCAAAATGCGGTTGTTCTTGAAGGGGCGCACCGCTGCCGCAAGCGAGCCATAGACCCCATCGAACTGCTTGCTTGCCATGACGGCGAAGCGGGCGAGGGTGGTATAGGTGAAGGAGCTGATCCATTTGGCGCGAAGCTCGGGATTAGCAACCTCCTCCAGCCATTCGCGGAGCGGCTGATCGCCACCCTCGACGACATTGAGGACGGTCCCAAGATTCTTGTCCTTGTCGAGAATATCGGGATTCTCCAGCACCCAGGACGTTACACCGGCGAACAGCGCACGGGCATCGGAGATCCAGTAGGCATCACCCTTGGGCGTCGGAAGCAGAGCGGTCGCAATCGAGTTGATGTCGATATCGCGCTGGTCCGGATCGATGGCCACGAAATCCAGCGGGTTGTAGCATTCGGTGTCGCCATTCTCATCCGCTGGCGAAAACCGCAGCACGCGCGAAAATTTCGACCGATAACCCGCTGTTGCCTCGTAGGTTTCGCCGCGCATGTCGAGCACGACAATGCTGTCGGGCCAGAGAAGGCAATTTGGGACGATCAGCGAGGCACCCTTGCCCGATCGCGGCGGACCGATCACAAAGCCGCCAACGTCATCGCCATCGATCCAGAGCTTCTTGCCGCCGAAGAGCATGGGTTTCACGAAACGGCGCCGGCCGGAGCCGCGTTGCGTGAAACCGCCCGGCACCTTGACCAGGCGGCCTCCGATCCGGCCGACGAACACGCCGCCCGTGCGGGTGAGCCCGAGAGCGCGGGCCTCCAGCGTGTTGAGGAAGCGTGCATCTGTCGACTTTTTCTTGCCGGTCATCGCGGCGATGAGAATTACGACGCCGGCGATCATGCCTGTAGCGCCCGCGATCGCAGGCCGCTGCCAGTCGCCAACGGCGAGATCGAGGCGCGCCGCCCGATAGGATGCCAGCAGATCGTCCTGTAGCGCCCGGAACATCCAGGTCGAATTATCGAAGGCATAGTAGAGACCGGCATAGGCAAGAGAGGAAACGAATGCCGCGATTGCCACGGCAATAACCAGGCCGAACAGCAGGATTGCCGGGTTCACAGCACATCCCCCTTGGTGAACACGATTTCCGAGACGACGCGCCGCCCATCGGGAAAGCGATACAGCTGGACGACGATAGGTATGACCTCCTTCAGGTAGTCGATGATTTCTCGCTTCCTCAGCGCTACGCCACTTTGCATGACCATAAGCGCCAGGCGATCATAGGCGTCGCGAGCAGAATTGGCATGAACCGTGGTCAGGGAACCCGGATGTCCGGTATTGATTGCCTGGAGGAAAGAGAAAGCTTCCTCGCCGCGAAGCTCTCCCAACATCACCCGGTCCGGCCGCATGCGCAATGACGCTTCCAGCAACTGTTGCGGCGTCACCTTGGCGCGGCCCTGATCACCCTTTGATGCGAGCAAGGCGACCGTATTCGGGGTGGTGGGTTTCAATTCACGCGTATCTTCGATCGTGACAATACGCTCCTCGTCGGGAATTTCCTTGAGCAGGGCATTGAGGAAGGTCGATTTGCCGGTGGAGGTGCCACCCGAGACCGCAATGGATACACGCGAGCGCACCGCGGTCCGAAGAAACAGCATGACGTCGATATCGCCCTGCATCATGGCGGCAAGAGTCTCTTCGGCCGGTGAAAGCCGGAGCTGCCGACCGACTCGTGTATTCTCGAAGGCGCCGCGCTTCTTATAGACCTCCAAGCCGATGTCATGAAACACTTGCTTGCGAATAGAAATCGCGCCGCCGTCGGGCGCCGCCGGCGGCAGCACGCACTGGAAGCGTTCGCCGGACGGGAGCGAGGCTGAGAGGATCGGGTGTTCGTCGTTGACGACCTGGTTGGTGGAGCCTGCGACGCGCTCGCTCAATGTCCTGATCCATTCGACGGAAAACTGCGCGTCGACGACACGCTCCATTCCGCTGACGCCGAGGCGCTCAATGAACAATTCTCCGGGCCGATTCACCGAGATTTCCGAGACGCGCTCATCGGTTAGAAAGGGCTTCAGCCGCTCCAGAGCTTTGTCGAGAAACGGGAACTGCTTCATTTGTAAACCGGGGCAGCAGGATAATAGGGAGTCGGATCGATGGCGCGGCGTATTTGCCCGCCACGCTTCAGCCGCATCAATTCCTGCCGGACCGGATCGGCATAAAAGGCTGAGAAGTCGAGATCGCGCCGCAGAAATACGATGATGGACTCGCCTTGGGCGACATAGATCGTCGGCGGGATCTTCGAGCTTTCCTTGAAGGCTTCGTTGGCGATGTCCTGGAGGATGGCCGAGGATTTTTCGGCGGCGATCGAGCGGGCTTCAGCGGCCGTGCGGCTCGGCTCGGTGGTGATGGTCGTGACCGCGCCGGTGATCGGATCGACCGTCGATATGGAACGGGCGCTTTCCGTGGTGGAGTTGCCGAGAGACGAGACGTATTCCGCCGCGCCGCCGATCACCGACAACATGATCGCCGAACCGAACCGCTCCCAGAAATGCGTGTCGATTTCGCCGGTGAGCCCGGCGCGGCCGAGGCGGTCAGCTCCGGGAGAGGCGATCTCGACAGAGACTCCGTCGGAGCGGATGACGCGAGACCAAACGATGAAGATCCGCTTCTGGCCGCGCGCCAGCCCGGACTTGTATTCCCCAATCAGGCGCGAACCCTTCGGAATGAGGATGCGGCCACCATCAAGAGAGCGGACGTCCTCACGCACGACGGCGCGCACCATACCGGGCAGATCGGTATTGATCGCCGTCTCGAGGAAACCCCGGATCATGGTGCCCTGGGCGATGAGCGCATCCGTCCGGTCGAAGCGGGTCGCCTTCACGATGCCGGCCGTCTGCTTTTCCGACTGGGCGAGGAAAGCCTTGTTGGCGTCGCTTTCCGCGCCGGGGACAGCGACGAGTTGGCCATCGTCGGCGATGGTCACCGCCTGGTCGCCGGAAAGTGTCTCTCGGTTCGAGCCGTCAAGAACGATCTGCTCGGAGCGCAGCCGCTCCCACCGTGCCTTTTCCTCGTCCTCCCGGCGTTTGGCCTCAAGTTCGGCAAGCCGTGCTTCCTCTTCGGCCCGCCGGCGTGCTTCTTCCATTCGAAGACGCTCTTCCTCAGCGCGGCGACGCGCCTCCTCGATCTGGCGGAGCTTTTCAAGATCATCGCCCTCATTGACCTTGACGTCGACCGTTGCGGGATCGACTGGCTTCTTTTCCTCGACAGGAAGCTGAACGAGGTTCGGATCGGCGGCCTGCTTGACGGGTTCATCGGGGAAATTGCGGATGCTGGAATTGGAGGTCTCGAAGGTCTCGCCGGTTCCGTCTGTCACAGTCGGGTTCTGCGGTCCAGCGGGCCAGTTGACATAGGCAAGCACGCCGACGCCGGCGACAAGGAGGAGCGGCAAGGCCAGCTTCCCGAGGCGGCCATTGCGATCGCTCGCCACGCTGCTTTGTCCATCGAGGTGGTCGAAGTCGATCTTGCTCAACGCTGGCGCTCCTCTTTGTGGCCGAGGCGCTTCGGCCCGTAGGCGTCCTCGATGAGGTCGAAGGATTGGCGATTGGCCTGCCGGTTATAGAGGCAAAGCCATTTGTCGCCGGCGCGCAGGGTGAACTGCGCCGCGATCTTGTCGACGACGACATACTTGCCTTGCGTGCGCAGATTGACTAGCGACTCCTGACGCCTGCCTTCGACGACGAAGATTGCGGGGATTTCGTCGGGGAACTCCAGATACATATGCGTGCCGTCATCGAAGGCGACGCGCGGCTTCAGGCTGGTGTCTCCCTTGAAGACATAATCGTAGTTCAGGCGGTTCGGATCGAGGTCCTTCAGCAATGGATCCTTGGCGCTCTCCTGCGCGGCGGCCAGCAGCCGGGCATTGACGTCTTCATCAGGATATTTGAAGCGTACCTGAAAGGCGGCGCGCAGGTCGGCCGCAGCGGAGCCTTTCAGGAGCAAGGCATAGACGCGCTGGTTGGTGACGATGTTGACGTTGGTCTCGGCATTTTCGCGCAGGGGCTTCACGAAGAGGATGCCGGAGCCCTTCTTCGGCACGATCGACCAGCTGGCTGTATCGCCGGCGGAGATGGTCTCGATCACCTCGGAGCTGCCAAGCTGGATCATCGTGGAGACGCCGAGGCCGGCCGGCACGGTGACCACGGCATTGTTGTTGAAGGTGATGTAACGGATACGGGGATCGGCTGCGGACGAGCTGGTCGCCGTGGCGAGAAGCGCGAGCGCCGCGAGGGCGAGAAGAGATTTCCGCATCATCGCGCCGCCCTGTCCGCTGGCAGCACCTCTGGCAGCGATTCTTGGTCGCGCCTATATTCGACGACCTGGAAGCCGAGCGGATTGTCGAAGCGATATTCGTTCTTCAAAGGCGCCGTCGTATAGCGGAAGCGAACCACGGAGACCCAGTGCTCGCGGCGAAGGGTGTTGTCGCGGCGGGTCTCGGTCGAGAATCGGACAGTCGCCGTGGAGGCGTTGAGGAACGAAACTGACTTGATGGTGACGGCGACGCGCGTGTTGCGCCCGAGCACCTTGTCCTTGGACTGCGGGTTCGACGGCTCGAAGTCATGGCGGAGGTCGGCTGCGGCCTGCCCGGTCGAATAGAGCTGGGCGAGATCGTAATTGTCCTTCAGCGCCCGTGGGTCGTAGGTCTCGCGCGCCCGGATATAGCGGACGATGTTGGCAGTCTTGATGGCATCGTTCTCGGAAAGCTTGCTTTCGTCCAGGGAACGGGCGACCTCAACGAAGCCGGTGGTCTTGTCGGCGATTACGACCACGGCCTCGAACTGCTTCAGCGGCACAAGGAGATTGAGCGCCGACAGGCTGAGCAGCGTGGAAATTCCGGCGGCGGTGGCGACCGTCCAGGCGATCTTTCGCGAGCGGCGTTCCTTGCGATAAAGTTCAGCCTCCCAGGATGCGCCGGCTTTCCAATAGGCGGTGAGGTCGATCGGCGGGGTTTCGGGCGTATTTTCGGCTGGCTCTGCGTTCGTCATCTGGGGTATCCGGTGGTCGCCATCGGTGGCGAGGAAACTATAGTTTATTCACTTGGCCAAGCGATCTCCTCGACCGAGCAAGTCGGTGATTAGGATCGATCTGCCAAGCCTGGGTGTAAGGAGCGTTCAGCTCCTCGGTGCAGCCGAACGAGGTCTTAGCTGCACAAGCGCATCAGCGTTTTCTTGGACGCCGTGTTGGAGAAGATGAAAGAGCGATCGTTCTTCACGTCGATCTTGACGGTATCGCGATCGCCATCTGCCTCGTCCGATCCGGCCTCGATCCACAAGACATCGAGAACATACGAGCTGCCGTCCTGCTTGACGGAAAGAACCTTGCCGGCGGTCTTGTTGGCGCCGATGGCCTTATCCTCGATATAGATGAACGCGGCGGCCGCAGCTTCGCAGCCACCTTCGGCCGGTGCATAGGCGCCCGTCAGCACGGGCAGGATCGAACTAGGCGTTTGCGACCAAGCCGCGCCGGGGATCAGCAGGCCGAGCGCGAGCATCGTCGACACTATTTTCTTCATACCGAAGCCTCCTCGCTCAGAACCCGAACAACCCGCCAAGGCTTTGCGCGTAGCCGGCGAGCGTGTTGTAGAGATCGATGCAATAGTCAGCGATCGGCTTGATGAGAATGACGATCAGGATGAAGAGAATAGCCCACTTGGCTTCTCCCGGTTTCGCGTCAGATTTGGATTGCTCCGCGATCTCTTCGTTGATCCGGATCTGCTCGTGCATGGCGCCGTTCAGGCGCCGAGCTTCATCGAGATTCCGCATGCCGGCCTCCTTGTGTTGAAACTATATTTAACTCTCCCAGCCGGCATCTTCCACCTCAAAGTTGACCATTTTTCTCGGTCTCGCGTTGGATCGCTCTCGCTCGGGCGGCCTTCACGTCCGAGGCGGTACGGCGCTTGGCAAGTCCAGCCGACATGATTCTGGCGCGCCCTGTTACCTGCCTTGTCGCCCATAGGGTCGAGCGCCAACCGCCGAGGGCTGGTGTATCTCCCTGACCAAGTGGCATGCCGCCGACGATCGCACTCGCAAAGGACGGAATGAAACGGAAGACCACGATCCCCAGAAGGCAGACGATCACGAATGGCGCGACATAGGAGAGCTTACTTTCCGTCGCCGTGTTGTTGGCCGTGTTGATGGCGAGTTCGATGAGCTGATAGAGGAAGGCAAGGAACGCCATCATCAAGGTCTGCGTCACCATCAGGTTGACCATCAGCAGCAGCCACCCGTCGGTGAAGCGGAAGGTCCAGCGGTAAAGCGCCAGGATGATGAACACCGGCGCAAGCGCCAGCGTGATGAACAGCATGAGCTTGGCGGCGAGGATCGCAGCCGCTGCGACGGCGATGAAGATCATCGCGACGACGAAGACCACCGCGCCGATCAATGCGCCGACATATTCGAAGGTGCCGGTCGCCACCTGCTCATAGACCTTGCCAGCCGTCTCAAACACGGCATCGAGGATCTTCACCACGCCGGTCGTGTCGTCCGTTCCGCCGTCGAGGATACCGCCGGCTCCGGCGATCGACTCGATGATCGTGTCGGAGATCAGGTTCGGAACGGCCTGCACGAGCTTGTAGAGGGTGGCGGAAAACGCTCCCCAATTTGTCGCCATATAGTAGATAAAAAAGGCGCGGCCGAGCCTCCAAGCCGCGTCCGGTACGGAAAAACCCTCCCGACCGGCGAGGATCATGTAGCCCCACCAGATGACATAGAGGGTGAGCATCGCCCCGAACAGGACATTCACCTGAAGCGCAAGGCCGTCATAGGCGTTCTTGATGAACGTCTCACCAATGGCGTCGAGCTTGGAGAAGATGTCCGAGATGATCGTGGTCGCGGCCAACAGCTCACTCCTTCAGCACAGGCGCGAAGGCGTCATTGACCTGCATAGCTGGGCCGCACAGGTCATCGGCGGGCGCCGCATACCCCGATATCGGCGGGCAGGGGGCTTTCTTCTCGCCCTTCGTCTGGCAACCGGCGAGCAAGACAAGGCCCGCCAGCGTCGTGGCAACGATCAAACGCATGTGGCCTCACTTGAACGGGTTGATGTCTTTGTATTGCAGCATCTTTGCGGTTTCCGATTGCTGCGTCAGCCGCATCTGCATCTCGGTGTTGAGGGCCGAGACCGCGCCATTCGAGACGCCGATCAACTCGTTGATCGTGCGCGCGGTCTCCAGCTGCATTCGGGTGTTGGCGTCGACCGAGCCCTTGACGTCCTCGGCAGAGCCGATCTGGCCGGTGGCCGATTGCAGCGATTGCTCGCGCTGCGTCACGCCTTTCGTCGCCTGCTGGGTCAGAGCCGAGAGCAGCGCGACCGTGTTGACGGCACCCGAGAACGCATTGTTCATCGCTCCGGCGTCGTCGCCCTCGACAATCGCCTTGACCTGCTTCACGAGCTGAAGGCCGTTGATCAGGGTGGCGGCGATGTTCTGCGCGTCGGAGCCAAGGCCGCCGAAGGAGAGCGTGCCGCCGTTCATGATCGACGAGAAGGACGGCGCGGCCGATACCGACATATTTCCGCCGAGGCCGGTCGAGGAAATCCCCATCGACCCGTCGCGGCTGCCGGATAGCGCGCCGAGGATTTCCTTGGTCTTTTCCAGGATGTTGGTGTTGGTCTTCATGATCTCGCCGGTGTTTTCGGCATTCTTTTTGGCAATCGCGAGATTGGTGTTGTCGATCACCGGAATGTCGGCGAGCGCCGGCGTCGAGAAGGCGAGGGCGGCGGTGACGACGAGAAGTTTGTTCATGAATTACCCCCTTTAATCTGCCGCGTTTGCGGCATTCTGGATAGATGAAAGATTGTCGCCGATCGAGCGATTGGAGCCACCGGACGACAGAAACTCGGTATCAGCGTCCTCTGCCGCGACAACGGCGCAGCGCGGCCAATCCTTGCGCGGCACCTTCATTTCTTCGAGGATGACGGGGTCGCAGCTATACGGATTGACCTTCGAATCCGATTTCAGCGTCTTGGCCGTTTCGGACGTCTTCGAGAGGCGCATCTGCATGCGCGCCTGCAGCAGCTCGTTGAAGAGATTGCGGGCAGTGATCAGGTTGTTCAGAAGCTCGGCGTTGACGGCGCGCGCCTGCGTGTTGTCATCCCAGGCATCCTGGTAGATCTCGGAGGCGCCAACGGAGACCGACAGCGCATCGATACGCCGGCCCGCCTCCTGGACGCGCGCCGAACTCGCGTCGATCCCTGAAACGGCCCGGTCGACCGCGCCGGCCGCGGCGCTGTTCGAGCTGCGCGTCGCGCCCGAGCCATAGTCGACATAGGATTTGTACGAGGGCGAGGCGATATCCTCGATATTCGAGCCGCCGGCATAGGCGTTGAACCAGGTGTGGTTCCGTCCAACTTTTCCCGCCCAGTTCTTCTGCTCGGCTGCGGTCGATCCGTTGTACCAGGAGGCGAGGCATGCATAGTCGGTGCTGCCGCATTTGTTGACGCCCATCCCGAGATATTTGACGCCGCCCTCGATGTTTTCCTCGTTAATGTCGCGGTCGAAGCCCATGCCCTTGCCAGTCCGCTTCGTCAGCTGCATCACGCCCTTGACGCCGGTAGGTGAACCCGAGCACGTCGAAATCCCGGATTCGGCGTGCGCCACCGAAAGAGCGAGGCCGACGGGCACATTGTATTTTTCCGCATAGTGCTTGATCAGCTCGACGTTCTTCGCGTCCTCTTTCACGGCCTGCGCCGGCGAACGATAGAGTCGCCGGTTCTTCTCCTTCTGGGAGATGTTGCAGTTGGTGATCTCCTGTTCTTCGAGCTGGTCGGCTTGCGTTTCCGTGTCCTTCTTCGAGTGCTCCTCGTCCTCGGCACGTTTGTCCTTCACATCGTCATCGATGACAGGAATATCGGCCCAGGCCAACGGCGCAGGCGCTCCGGCCATTGTCGCAGACAGCAGGAGAATGATCGCTCTACGCATCGGTTGCCTCCTGGATCGTCCAGCCGCAGAAATGTGGGAGCCAGGCGGCCGGCGCCTCGCCATAGGTTTCGCGGAGCGTCTGGCACTCGCGCACCGTCTCCGGTCGGCCGGACAGCACCTTCACCAGGTCCGGCATTGCCGAGAGATCGAGCCGGGCAATAATTGAGTCCTGCGCATGCTTGATGAGAAAGGTCCGGCTTGTTTTGTCGGCTTGTTTGACGAAGCGGAATTCCTTCTCCGACAGACCGAATGCCTTGCGGTAGCTTTCCTCGTCGGCGGAGGCGTTCGGGAAGAAGATGTTTGTCATCGTCTGTTCGATAATCGTGTTGCGCAGATCGGATCTCACGACGTCGGCCGCCGACTGCGTGCCGAAGCCAACGATGCCGTTCATTTTGCGGATGGTTTTAAGCCAGTCCTTGATGAAGACGGAAAACACCTCGTCATCGAGCAGCCGCCAGCCCTCATCGAGAAAGATCATAGATGGACGGCCGTCGAGGATCTCCTGGATGCGGTGGAACATATAAAGCAGGGCCGCCGATCGCGTGCGCTTGTCAGATAAGATATCGGTCATGTCGAAACCGATCACAGAGCCTGAGAAGTCGAGCTTGTCCGTGGGGTTGTTGAAGAGCCAACCCTTGTCACCCGTGGTCCATTCCTTCAACCTGTCGGCAAGGTCGCCGATGCCGGACCGCATGCGCCCGCTCAGTGCTTCGGTGAGCATATCGAGACGACGCTGCGGGCGCTCGAAGTCGGTATAGATGCTATCGACGGCATCGGATATGACCGCCATCTCCTCGGCGTTGAGCACGCGATCCGATGGTGTGACGAGATAGGAAATCAGGGTCTTGCCGAAGCTCCGGTTGGCCGGGGTATCGTCGAGCTGCAACGGCGCAAAGCCGGTCGGCTCGCCCGGCGAAAGCCGCTCGTAGCGCCCGCCCATGGCCCGAACGAAGATCTCACCGCCCCTGTCTTTGTCGATAAAAACGCAGCGCGGGCGCGGCTGGACACGCATACCCTGGGCGAGCAGGAAGGAAAGCGCCACCGTCTTGCCCGAGCCGGTCGGCCCGATAGCGGTGAAGTTCCCGACATCGGCCTCATGGAAATTGAAGAAGTAAGCCGTCTGGCTGGTGGTCTCCAGGAGTGAGATCGGCAATCCCCAATGCACCTTATGCGTCTGCCCGGACGGGAAATTGTGCGCGGAAAACAGCCCGGCGAAATTCACCGACGAGATCAGGCCCTGCCGGGCGATGTAGGAGAAGTTGGTCGGCAGCTGCGCCCACCAGGACGCTTCCTGATTGAGGTCCTCGCGGACGGCGACGACGCCCATGCGGGCCAGCTCCGCAGTGACGTCGGCGACGGCGCGATTAAGCCGTGCAAGGTCGCGCTCGAGCACCGCGACCGTCATATGATGTTTGCCGAACACGACCTCACCGGAGGCGAGCCGGTCACGCGCTGTCTCGATATCGTCTTCGACCGCCGTGCCGCCGTCGTCGGAGTTCGCGATCTGCCGGCTGATGGTGGAGATCGCCTCCGTGACCGTCGTTCGGTCTTCCGGCGCGAAAGAGTGGGTGACGATGAATTCGTAAGGCAGGCGAAGTAGGCCGTCGAGCTGGCCGGGCGTCGTCATCGGCGGATATTCCTTGATCGACACCATGGCCGCGACCTTCGACGTCGCGCCGTCGGACGACCAGATTTCCGTAGCCTTCCGGCCAAACATGATCCGGCCCGTCCCGACATAATCGGCGAGCGACATGCGGGGCAGGGGCATCGACCGCTCGTCACCGGCGGCGAGGATCTTGGCGAAGAATTCGGCGGGCTCGGAATAGAGGCCGCCGTCGCGGGTGACGCAGGAGAGGATTTCCGGGCGATAGGAGCGGAAGTCGCCGGCGATGCCCGAGACCATGTCCTTGAGGTCGCGCAGTGCCTCGCCCCTGGCCTCGACCTCATTGTCGGCCATGCGGAAGACGTCGAACATGCGGTCGACCTTGCCGGCGCGTCCGGTCATCGGGCGGCGGATCACCGTGAGGTACAGCTCGTTGACGAACATCGTCCGGCGCTTCAGCCCGTCCATGTAGCGGGCGTTCAATTCGTCGGCGAAGGGGTTGTCGAAATCGCCCTCGATGGCCGGGGCGATCTTGCGCCGGATGATGGTGGCATAGAGCGCGAAACGCGACGATCCGAGGGATCGGACCGTCATGTTACGGTTCGCGAGCCGCGCGTTGATCTCGGCCTGGTCCATGGTCTGGTAGGGGAGGCCGGATAGCCGGATCACCTGTAGCAACAGGCCGGACTTGGTGACGATCGTTTCCTCGTCGACATGGCGAAGGTAGGGAACGTGTGTGCCGATCCCTAGATCGCGGGCGCGTTCGCGTCCGAACTTCAGGTCGTGATTGACGATGTTCATGGGGTGTAGCTCCCCGCCTTCCAGAAGCGTCTGTTGCGGATCGCCCGGCGCATCGACAGGAACACCTGCACCACGCGGACGATGTGGATGTCCCGCTGGCAAAGGTAGAGCGCGATAAAATGGATGGGCAGGACGACGAGAGGCGCCAGAAAATTTGATGATGCGATGAAGATGACGATCCCGAACATGCCATTGAGCACGAACACGATGATGTCGACGCCGAAATACAAGGGCGGGCGCGTCAATGGCAGGATCAGCGGTTCTACGTCGGGCGCGTCGTCATGCATGTCACATGCCCGCCGAGGACCGCATTGCGTCGACCAATTCGCCTGCGCCGAAGATGATCGCAATGCCGATGATGATGGAGAATGCCCATTGCCAAGCCATGCGGCCGGTGAGGAACAGGAAACCCATGGCGCAAACCGCGATGATCATGCACGACCTTGCGACGTTGCCCTGAAGAACCGTGACACCCCAGTCAAGAACGCTCTCGATTGGCGTTGCGGATTGCGCATGCGCGAATTCGGGGACCAGTGCGAGTGAAGTCGCAAGTACCGCCAACGATAGGGCGGTCTTACCGCCCGAGCGCGGCCTGATGGGGAAAATGCTCATTCGAATGTCCTTCATGCTTGGGAGGATGGAATGGGGAGGGACGACCATGCTAGTCGGCCGTCCAGACGTGCTCGTCGCGCCAGGGCGATGAGGCCATCGCGACCGTCTCTTTGTGAGCACTTTGACCGCCGCGCCGCTCTTTCGCAGCCGAAGCCTTTGCGGTCAGGGTCCAGCGGTTCATCACCTTGACGATGTACTGGGCGGTCTCGTTGAATTCGGGAATGCCTTCCTTGCGATAGACCCGCTCGGGACCGGCATTGTAGGCGGCGAGCATCAGGAGGGGATCGTCGAATTCGCCATAGAGCTTCTTGAGGTAGCGGACGCCGGCGCGGATATTCGACTCGGGATCGCAACGGTCCGTCACGCCATAGTCGGAGGCGGTTTCCGGCATTAACTGCATGATACCGACGGCACCTGCGTCGGAGACCTGATGCCTGCCACCGGCGCTCTCGACGTCGGCCACGGCGAGCGCCAGATCGGGGTCCAGTTCTTCTTCGGTGGCGATCGTCCGGACCATTTCCAGGACGCGATCCGCATCGACCGGCTCGCACGCTTGCGCGGACATCGCCGAGGTGGAGATGAGGAGGATAAGCAGGGTGGTTTTCACTTCGATCGTCCGGGTTGCCGCATTAAGGAATAAACTATAGTTAATTCGTATGGGATTCCCCTGTCAATTCAGAAATGGCTTTTTCTGCTATGCACAAACAACTCAAGGTTATGGGGCTTGCTGCCTACGTCTTGGCCGGAGGTGCGAGCCTCGCGGTTGCGGAGGGCGAGGATCCCTATAGGGAACCCTCGCCAAACTATCTTCGCCAGTACCGGCAAGAAGGGGCGAGGATGTTCGTGTTGGAACGCTTCGACGCTGATGGAAGGCTTGTGGCGCGGTCTGCGGAAAAGCTGGAAGGGAAAATCAAGATCGACAGCCCCGTCGAGCGAACAATCGCGGGCCATCGTATCGCCCTGCGTGGTTTGGCTCCCTGCCCGACAGAAAACGTCGTTTATAACCGGGTGCAATCATGGAGCTGTACTGATGCCGCACGCGATTATGCTGATGCGGTCTATAACAGACGTGGCAGCGTCATCCTTTGCAAGACCCTGTTGCTGACACCTGCCGACGGGGCGTCCATACCGGCCTCATGCTTCGTCCTCGTTGGTGGAAACGGCGAGCCGTTCAAAACCGTCAACGATGACGACAGCATGGTCTTTCTCGGCCTGGCGGCAATCGGGCGGACGCAGGACGGCCGCTCCCGTCGCCCGGACCTCGAAGAATCGCAATCGCTTTCACGATCGATGGGGTTCCAGAATGCGGATTAAGCTCTCGTTCGGCATGGCTCTGCTGCTGGCGACAACGGCACACGCACAGGAGGAAACTGTCTCGTTTCCTCCGGCCGTGCGTTTTGAAACAGGAGATAGTTGGCAATACGATGGCCGGAAATTCCGGCTGTTTGGCGTGCAGGCTTGTATTCGAGGGACGGTCTTTCGTGCGCCGGACGGTGCGGAAAGCGATTGCGGGATGATGTCGATAGCATCTCTCGCAGCCCTGTTCTCGACTGGCTCGGTCAGCTGCCAGCCTGTCGGCCGAGCAAATGACGATGCCTCCTTTGTCGTCTGCGCCGCCCTGCTCGACAATGCAACGGTTGACGTCGGGACCGCGCTCATATCCTCTGGCGCTGCATTCGCCGCTGTCTATCCTTCCGGCACGCCGGTTTCCGCTGCATACGCTGTTGCCGAATCGATCGCCAAGGATAATGGAAGCGGGCTATGGTCGGGGCACTTCACCCATCCCGTTGCCATGCTTCTCGACAAGAACTGACCAAACTGCATCGAGGTCGACTTGTAAGCACTCCGCGATCGTGCCGATTTCCTTGACAGTCAGGCGACGCCAGGCGCCGGATTGAAGATATTCCAGCCGTTCTTCCGAAATACCCGTTATCTCTGCGAATTTAGGGAGCGTCGTCCCTCGGCGTCGAAGTTCCTCAGCAAGATATTGCACGAGTTCAGCGGCACTCTCATTGGCCATTTGCGGTCATCCTTTCCTTTTCCCGTCGCACAGCGTCGAAGACGAGGGAACGTTCGATCCCTGTTCGAGGAGTATGGCGGAGGAGCGTTCGATAAGCTGATGGCAGAACGGGCGGATGTGATTCCGCCAGCCCATTTGTCGCGCAACCCCTACACGAGTTAAAAGCGGCGATTTCGCGGCAGCTCAGCTTTATGGTTGGTCAATGAGTAAAATATAATTACTCTGGTGACTCGCTTCGTCAGGAAGTGAGATGGAGGTCCTATGTCATAGACAAAATAAAACCCGCCTCGGAGAGACGGGTCGAGTGACACACGATGATGTGCGCAAAAGTCTTTATAGCCATCGATTTTTTCGCACATTGACGCCACCGCTGCAAGCTAATTCTTGCCACGGATACGTGTGCCTTGTGCTCCGATCTCTCCCTGATCATCGTAATAAATGGAGAGATCATGCTTGCCATGAACCGGACGGCCTATGGGCCGAACCTACTGGCGCGCCTGCTTGCAGCGGGTTCGCATCAACAAGTCGATGAATGCGCGAAAGCGGCCTGGGTGCTGAACGGCGAAGGGCTGATCGCGGACGAGGAGATGGACTATCTGGCTCCGGTGATCGAGCACCGACGGAAGTGGATTAGGGAGGGAATGCGCTCGGTTCGGTCTCCAGCGTGCGTCGGCCGTTGCCGTCCTGCAATTCCGTCGAAAATGCGGTCATCTGTCTGGCTTCGCCGGCGCGCGCTCGCCAAAGACTGCATCATTCCTACATGCTTGGCAGAAGCCTTCACTGTCAGCAAACTTGCGGTGCTTTCGGTCATTGCGCGGGCGGTGATGGACCGCGGACAATCGAATATGTCATTGCCTGAAATCGCCGCACGCGCCGGCGTCGGATGCACAACGGCACGCTATGCTATTCGGGATGCGGCGCGGATGGGCCTGATCAGCGTCTCCGAAAACCGCATCAACAGATTCTGGAATCGCCCCAACACGATCAGAATCGTGTGCGGACGCTGGCTCCGATGGCTGAAGGCACGTTCAGCGTATCGCACGCGAAGAACAGCACGCTCACCTGATAGCGGTTCTCTGGGCACCCCCCTCAGAAATCTGATCCCCATGATTGATATAGGAAGATTCAATCTTACGACTACGATCAAACAGGGTGAGAATGTGCGTGCAAGTTCCGTATGGTGGGATGGCTGCATGCATAATTGTGGCGCAAGAATAGCTTCTGGATAGCCATGCTTTGGCGCTGATCGGCATTTTTGGTGATCGATCGGTTCCATAATAGAACTTATGCGATATGTTATAACGTAACGTTATGCCGTGAAGCACTATGGGAAATTGATCAACGTTTGGCCATAGCCTATCTTTTGCGCCGACTAATGAATATACAGGAGATTGATGATGGTCGACGAAACCAGGAAACTTCCACGCTCTCCAAGGATCTGGTGGGAACTCCATCTTTTCGTGATCGCCTTGATCGTTCCGACGGTTGCCTACCCATACGCTTCAGCCTTCAGTCCCGCAGTGACGCCTGTCGGAACTTATTTGGTGATCTCGGGCGCAGCGATCGCATTGTTGCTGTTGTCCATGTTCAGAGACATCGGCCCGACCTTCGTCGAGAATGCTGAAGCCCGGTTTCAGAACCGCTATGCCACGGATATCTATTCGATTCCGGTGGCATTCACCGCAAAGCCGACGATCGTGCCTGGCTTCTCCTGGCTACAGGCGACCCGCGCCGATAACAGCGAGACGATCATGCCTTCGAAGCTAAGATTCAACCACAGTCGTCGAGCCGCGTAGGCTGAAGCCATGAATGAAAAGCCATCCACACCTGCTTCTATTGACGAACTTTTGTCCGGCGAGACGATCGCGGCGTTTTTGGATGACGCCTTTGCCACCGAGGATATTGACAAGATCGCGGATGCCCTCGGAATAGCCGTTCGCGCCAAGGGCGTGTCGGTGATCGCAGAGCAAACAGGTCTGCCGGGCGAGCGGCTCGAAGCGTCGTTGACCAAGGATGGTTATGGCGACCTGTCCTTCACAGAAGTCGTCGCTATCGTGCAGGCGCTGGGCGTCAGGTTGTCCTTTGAAAAGGTGGGCACCTGGTAACTGGCGAGGATATGCTGCCCGCGCCCTATTTCGTCGGCTTGCAGATCAACGGCCGAAGCTCCTGCACGATCACACCCGTCATCGGCGACACCATCGCACCGATCCAGTTGTCGGAAAACACCCCTGCGCCATCAGCCGGTGAAAGCCAGACCACCTCGTTCGTATTGAGTTCGATCTTCACTTCGCTTGCGATCGGGCTGCCGGCGATCGTCTGGACGTAGTGGCGCTTGATCGGATGGATAGTGCCTCTCCAATCCGTCAGGCGATTTTCGCTGTAGTCTAGAACAACCTCCCCCACCTCCGCCGTCGCAGCGCAATCGATCGATCGTTCACACCGAATGACCGACGAAAACCCGCAGGTCCAGGTGAGGCTCTTCGGCCACATCGGGTTTTCACCCGCATATGCCGTTGAGGCAAGCACGACGAAAGCAGAAGCCACAAAATAGTTCATGATCGGAAATGCCCCAACATCACGCCGGGAACGCAGCGATTCATCCGGCGACCCTACACGACCGGGAAGCTAAATATAGTTTATGAAGCCGGCAAGCACTCTTAACGTGTGGAAACGAATTCTGCCCGCGAGATCAGGGAGTTCAGTCAACGCTATCGTTGCCGATCAAAGAGGTGCGGAGCCGCTCATGAGTTCCTGCAAAGGCACATCGAGATTGATGCTAATTCGCGTGATCGTCTGCAACGAGGGATTTGCCGTCCCGTCAACGATCTGAAAATAAAAGGGATATGTCACTTCGCAAAGGCGAGCCATTTCCTTCTTGTTGAGGCCGCGCCTCTCACGCTCTCGTTCTATGACCCTCGCCATGTTTCGCAGGATCATCGTTCCAAGCTCGGTGTCAGCCTTCTTGCGCTTGCTCGTCATCGTCGGATAAACTATAATTTACTCGTTACTGGGTTTGATGAGAAGATTGCCGATGTTCGCGAAAGCCATGCCTTCACATATCGTCCTCGGACTGTTTTTGACGACCGCGGTGCTTCCAGCTCCCGCTGCTGCAAGCGAATGGGGGTGCGAGGTTCTGCTTTGCGCGTCCTCGTCCAACCCATCCTGGAGGGGCGTCCCCGCTTGTCACCCGCCAATGACGCGCCTGATCTCCGCGATGAAAAAACCGGGCTTCCACTGGCCGACCTGCCCCGAAGCGGGAACGGGTTCGCCGGGCCACGAGAGATATGCGGAGTGCCCGGAGGGCTATCAGGTCGGAAGCAGGCGGGACCGCGACGGATTCGCCCGAGAGGGCGATCTCTGCGTCAAGACAGTCAACATTTGCCAGGGCAAAACGCACGGTCTCTACAGTTCTGATCGGCAGCGGAGCTGCATACAAACGGTCTCCATATCCCGACCGCTCAGGTCAGAGCCATATTACTTCGACATCAAGAATGACACCTCTGGCCAAACCGAGCGGCATTGGTTCGGGCTCAACAGATAGACGGTTTTTCTCGGTTAAGGAAGGTTTAATCCATGCGTACAGTTAACCGGCATACTCTGCTTGGCCACGTCGGCAACGTCATACCGCTGGAAAATGCATTGAAGGTGAACGTGGCGACCAATCGTGAATGGCATGCTGACGGGGAACGGAAGAGCGCCACCGATTGGGTCCAGGTCACTGTCCTCGACAAGGATCAGGTCAAATGGATCAAGGAAAATGTCGGTCAGGGCGATCTCGTCTATATCGAGTCGCGGATCTCCAACAGCAGCTACGAAAAGGGCGGCAAACAGGTCTATACGACGGACGTCATCGCGAAGCTCTTCAACCTCATTTCAAAGAGCAGGGCGCATAGTCAAGCATAAGCGTTGGGCGGGTGCCCAGCCCTCCTCCCCTGTATGCACCTGCCCCCCTGAATGCCGCCGCTCACCCCGGCGGCATTCTTTTCCATATCGCTCTTCCCCGATGGTGCCGATCGTTATCCAGCCGCAGCGCCGTGAGCGGAGCAGGCGGAGGAAACCCGCGCTCCCCAATAGCGCCGTAGGGTTTTCCGGAGCCTCGTGGGTAACGGTCGGTTTCTCCACGTCGATGATCTTCTTCGATTGTGCCATGGGCCACCGCCCGTTTCGGGCGGCCGCGCTCTATGCGAAGGGGCACGGAGCCAGCCTGCGGCCGTCTCCGCCGATGCCGGTGACGATCGCTTGTCCTTCTCGGCTGCTGCGCATCCGGCACTGAGGCCCGCACGCGGGCCGCGTGTTCCCTGCCGCTCATACGACAGGCCATCGATCCGGCCAACGGGCAAGCGCGCCCAAGGGCGCTGTCGCCCGGCGAAAAAATCGGCTTTCACCGCTGCGCGCCGAACCTTCCGATTTTTTCACCGGCCGACCCATGACCGGACCGCCGCCCTGCCGGGAGCGGTCTTCGCCCCCTCCCTTCGTCCCGAGGACGTGTGGGCACGTCCTTCGGACCAAAGGAAGAAGGCTCCGCCCACGGCGAAACCGTAAAGGAGAACGGGCATGACCATAGCAATCGTTGAAAACAGCACCCTTGTCGTCACGGTCGGCAGCTATGCGACCAGAATCACGGCCGCGAGCATCACCAGCAGCTTTGACGCCTTGAGCCATTTCCCCGAACGGCGCGCGGCCGGCGAACTGTCCGACCTTGCCATCCGCATCAACGCCTTCGGCGACTATGTGGACGAGCTCGCCGCTCGGGAGGGTGTCGCGGCCAGCTTCAATGCCGTGGACGAAAAGCAGACTTTCGCCATCCAGCATGTGGCGATCACCCGCGCATTCTGGGCGGCGGAGAGCCGCTGCATGAGCTGGTTCGTCACCGGATCGGCCAACTTTCCGGTTGCGCGGAACGAGAAGCGCCAGCGGTCGGCCGATGCGCGCAGCGCAGAAATCCGCGAGCATGACAGGAAGGCACGTAAGGCCGCAAAGCGCCATGCCTTCCCCTATGGCGCGGAGGGCGAGGCCATCCGCTCGAATGATCCGGAAGCCCTCGACAGGATCAGGAAAAAGATTGCCGGACTGGAGAACGATTGCGAGCAGGCGAAGGCCGCGAACCGGATCATCCGCACCATGCGGGCGAAGAAAGCCGAAATGGCAGACATCATGCGCGCCGTGGTCGAGCAGACCGATATTGAAATCCACGTCATCGGTCGCGCCTTGCAGCACGCCGAGACCTTCCGCATGCCGGTGAAATTCGACACGACGCTAGACCGGGCGGAAATCCGCCGCCTTCAAGATCGCCTCGCTTCCCTGGAGCAGTTGCAGGAGCGCGGCGACACTGAAACGAAGGTGGAAACCCGCCTTGGGGAAATCGAGATCATCGAGAATATCGAGGCGGCGCGCATCCAGCTTTTCTTCCCCGATAAGCCCGACGACGCGACGCGCGGCCTCCTGAAATCCAACGGCTTCCGCTGGTCTCCCTCCTATGGTGCATGGCAGCGCCATTTGAACGAGAACGGCCGGTGGGCGGCGAAGCGTGTCGTCAAGCAGCTCCAGGATGAGGACGGGCGCGCGTAGAGCGCCCCTCTCCTCATCTGGCCGTTGGAGATAGTTCAGGCGGCGTTCCCTCTCCATCATGTCCAAGTCAAAGGAAACCAAAATGTACGCGGGCGTTTGGCGAAGATTGCTGACCGAGATCAATGGCCAGCTCTATACCGCCATGCTGCATGGTGTCGGGTGCGGTCCCTTTGATGGGGGCTGCGTCGTGTTCGCTGAGGCGCTACAGCAATGCATCGGCGGAGAGATCGTTGTGCTCATCGACGCAGCAGATCGCGCCGACCACGCCGCCGTGCTCGTTGATGGCCTCCTCATCGACTGCGACGGTCCCATGGAACCATCCGGTTTCATAACGCGATTCAACCTGAACGAACGGGTGAGTGTCGTCGCATATCGTGCCATCCGCCGTCACGACCTCCCCAACGCGTGTCGGGATGACCGCCTCCGAGCTATTCTTGCGGACATCATCCACTATGGCTTTGGCCAAATCGACTACGCATTGCCGACCGCCTGATCCTCACCGCGTCGAGCGGTTTGGAACAGGACGAGGGGTGCCCCAAAGCCCCACCCCTCGAACTCCCTTCCCGCCCATCGGCATCAAGGTTACGAGGATAGATCGTCCGGCTGGCCGGTTTTGTCGAGCTGGTCGCGGATATACGCCTCGATATAGTCGAAGACCTCCACCGCGCCCGCGTCCGTCTCGATCAGATCGATCGGGCGACGGCCGCCAAGATGGGCGCTTTCCCGGCGCGCCCATTTCAGGATCTCACCCTCACTGCGTAGGACCGGACGGGCCATCTCCAGCATCTTCGCAAGGTGGTGCGGCTTGGCGTACCATGAATGCGGCTTCACGCTCGCACGGCGATGTCCGGGAACGACATCCGGCAACTGCGAAGCGCGAAGCTCGTCATCGGTGATATGCCGCCGCACCCAATGGGCGTGCTTCGCCAGCGAGACATTCGCCTCGCGTTCGAGGTCACCGCCGGCCCCGACCTTCCGCGTCGGAATAACCAGGCCGCGGACGATATGCGGGCATCGCGCCTCCAGCATCTCCAGTGCCGGCGCCAGATCGGTGTCGTTGGTGACGAGCACGATCTGGTCGATATCGCCGCTCAGCGCGTCGTCATAGAGCTGAAGCGCCAGGTTGACGTCCGACTGCTTCTCCTCGAGCTTCCAGACCTGGATCTTGTCGCAGTCGCGCGGCCAGCGCTTCGGATCGTCTGCGGGAACGATATGCTGGTTGGCCTTGTAGAGAGCATAGTGGCCCATCACGAAGGAGAGCCGGCCGCCGCAATGCGTCGTCAGCGCATTGTGATAGTGGGCTTGCGACGACACGGAATCCTCGCCCTTCGACGCGCTCTCGATGATCTTCGCGGTGAAATACTTGATCGCGCAGTCTGGATGCAGGGCCATCGTCGCCGGCGGACTATCCGGCGCGGGCCGGTAGAGGATCGTCGGCAGAATGTGCGTCTCGAACAGGGCAAGGACGTCGAGCCACTTGAAGGCCGTCTTGCGCAGGCACCCGTAATAGAGATTGTAGCCGTCGATATAGACGCGTGTTCGTAACGCCGGCACGCCCTGCCCCCAAGACATAAAAAAACCGGCTTGCGCCGGCTTTTTCCCCCAACCGCCCGGAGCCCATGTCTCTCAGGATGCTGGGTTAGTTGTTACCTCTCAACATAGTGTCGAGGGGCGTCCACGTCAATCGGTTTCGACAGCCACCGGCGCATTGCATCGGCGAATCCGCCGCGATCTGGCACAGAGTAGGCGTCCGAATCTCGATAGGCAAGTCTTTGTCCGGCCGCTTAAGTTCCGCCGGCGATCCCATGGTTGAGCAGGACGGAATAGGCCGGGCCTCGTCCTCCCTGCCCTTCTCTTCTCGTAACGACCGCTTCCCGATGGTGCCGATCGTTATCCAGCCGCAGCGCCGTGAGGACGGCGCGGCCGCGGCCGCAGCGAACCGGCCCCGCCGGTGAGCGGAGCAGGCGGAGGAAACCCGCGCTCCCCAATAGCGCCGTAGGGTTTTCCGGAGCCTCGTGGGTAACGGTCGGTTTCTCCACGTCGATGATCTTCTTCGATTGTGCCATGGGCCACCGCCCGTTTCGGGCGGCCGCGCTCTATGCGAAGGGGCACGGAGCCAGCCTGCGGCCGTCTCCGCCGATGCCGGTGACGATCGCTTGTCCTTCTCGGCTGCTGCGCATCCGGCACTGAGGCCCGCGCGCGGGCCGCATC